>DASUQB010000107.1:0-10695 GCA_036280835.1 Microbacterium sp.
CGTCCGGTCGGCCGCGGCTCTCCACTCACTGCTGGCGAAGCAACCACACCAGCAGCGCCTTCTGGGCGTGCAGCCTGTTCTCCGCCTCGTCCCAGACGACACTCTGGGGGCCGTCGATGACCTCGGCGTCGACCTCGTAGCCGCGGTCGGCCGGAAGGCAGTGGATGAAGATCGCGCCGGGCCGGGCCAGGTCCATCAGATCCTGAGTGACCTTGTACTGGCCGAGGTCGCGGAGCCGCTGGAGCTTCTCCTCCTCCTTGCCCATCGACACCCACGTGTCGGTGACGACGACGTCGGCGCCGGCGGCGGCCTCGAGCCCGTCGGTGTAGAGCGCGACGGAGCCGCCCGTGCGGGCGGCGATGGCGTCGGCGTCCGCGATGACGTCCTCCCGCGGGGCGTAGGACTCGGGCGATGCGACGCGCACGTGCATGCCGGCCGTGACGCAGGCGAGCACGTAGGAGTGCGCCATGTTGCTGCGCCCGTCGCCGAAGAACGAGAGGGTCAGGCCCTTCAGCTCGCCCTTGTGCTCCTTGATGGTCAGCAGATCGGCCAGCAGCTGGCACGGGTGGAAGTCGTCGGACAGCGCGTTGACCACGGGCACGCGCGTCCCCGCGGCCATCTCCTCCAAGCCGGCCTGTGCGTAGGTGCGCCACACGATCGCGGCGACCTGTCGTTCGAGCACGCGGGCGGTGTCGGCCGGCGTCTCCTTGCCGCCGAGCTGGCTGTTGGCGGTGGAGATGATGAGCGGCGATCCGCCCAGGTCCGCGATGCCGACCGCGAACGACACGCGGGTGCGCGTCGAGGACTTGTCGAAGATCACCGCGACCGTCTGCGGTCCGGCGAGGCTCTTGTCGGCCCAGCGGTCCTTCTTGAGCTCGATCGCGAGGTCGAGGATCTCGGCCTGCTCGGCGGGGCTCAGGTCATCGTCGCGCAGCAGGTGACGGGTCATGCGGAAACCTCCTGCGTGGCGGGCGCATCGAGCAGGAGCGCTTCGGCTGCCGTGGCGAGGGCCGCCGCGAAGAGCTCGGCGAATTCCGCGATCTCGGCGTCGCCGATGATCAAAGCGGGCGCGAGCCGGACGGTGCGGTCGTTGGCGGCGTTGACGATGAGGCCGTGCTGCTGTGCCGCGGCGACGACGGCTCCGGCCACGGGGTGCGCGAGTGCGACGCCGATGAGCAGCCCCTCCCCGCGGGTGCCCTCGATCAGGGGCGAGCGGATGGCGGCGACCGCGTCCCGGATCTGCCGGCCGCGGAGCGCCGCGTTGCGCACGAGCTCCGCCCGCTCGATCTCGGCGAGCACGGCGCCCGCGACCGCGGTGCCCAGGGCGTTGCCTCCGAAGGTCGAGCCGTGCGAGCCGGGATAGAACAGGTCGCTGGCCGATCCGAAGGTGATGAGCGCGCCGATCGGGAAGCCGCCGCCGATGCCCTTGGCGACCGTGATCGCGTCAGGAGTGATCCCCGCGTGCTGGAAGGCGAACCACGCGCCCGTGCGCCCCGCGCCGGTCTGGATCTCGTCGATGATGAGCAGCGCCCCGTGGCGCTCGGTGAGCTCACGCGCCGCGCGCAGATACCCCTCGGGCAGGGGGATGACGCCGGCTTCGCCCTGGATCGGCTCCACGAACAGCGCTGCGACGCGGTCATCCATCGCCGCCTCGAGCGCCTCGATGCTGACGGGGATGTGCTCGACGCCCGGCACCATCGGCAGGAACGACTCCTGCATCGCGGGCTTGCCGGTGAGGGCGAGCGTGCCCATCGTGCGGCCGTGGAAGGCGTTCTCGAGCGTGAGGATGCGCGGGCGGCCGGTGTCCTTGCCGTGCAGGCGCGCCAGCTTGAACGCGGCCTCATTCGCCTCGGCGCCGGAATTGCCGAAGTAGACGCGGCCGGAGTCGCCGGTGCCCGCCAGTCGCTTGAGGCGGGCGGCGAGCTCGAGCTGCGGCCTGGTCGCGAAGTAGTTCGACACATGGGCGAGCGTGGCCGCCTGC
Source organism: Microbacterium sp. (assembly GCA_036280835.1). Taxonomy (GTDB): domain Bacteria; phylum Actinomycetota; class Actinomycetes; order Actinomycetales; family Microbacteriaceae; genus Microbacterium. Next base: position 1,982 of record DASUQB010000107.1, read on the forward strand.
TCGGCAATCGCCTCCACGAACGCCGGGTGCGCGTGGCCGAGCGAGTTGACGGCGATGCCCGCGAGGAAGTCGAGGTACCGGCGTCCGTGCTCATCCCAGAGGTACGCGCCGCTCCCCCGCGCGAACAGCGCCATGCGGGGCCCGAAGCTGCGGACGAGGTCGCGGCCCGCGGCATCCTGCCATGTCGTCGGCTGATGCGAATCGGTCACTGCGCCACCACCTCTGTTCCTATTCCTTTGTCTGTGAAGAGCTCGACCAGCACCGAGTGCGGCACCCGTCCGTCGATGATGGCCGCGGTCTCGACGCCGCCCTCGACGGCCTCGAGGCAGGCCTGCATCTTGGGGATCATGCCGGACTCGAGTCGCGGCAGCATGGCGCGGAGCTCGGCGCTCGTCAGATGCGAGACGAGAGAGTCGCGGTTCGGCCAGTTCGCGTAGAGCCCCGGCACGTCCGTGAGGACGACGAGCTTCGTCGCCTTGAGCGCGACGGCGAGCGCCGCTGCCGCGGCATCCGCGTTCACGTTCAGGGAGTGGCCCGGATGATCGAGGTCCGGGGCGATGCTGGAGACGACCGGGATGCGCCCGGCGGCGAGGTGGTCGAGGACGGGCGTCGGATCGACCTCGACGACGTCTCCGACGCGGCCGAGATCCTCCTCGACGCCGTCGATCACCACGCCGCGGCGGCGTCCGCCGAAGAGCCCGGCATCCTCACCGCTCAGTCCCGTCGCGTGCGGTCCGTGCGAATTGATCCTGCCCACGAGCTGCGGGTTTATCTGCCCCGTCAGCACCATGCGGACGACCGTGATCGCCTCGGTGCTCGTCACCCGGTAGCCGCCCTTGAACTCGCTCGGAATCGCCAGGCGATCGAGCATGTCGGAGATCTGCGGGCCGCCGCCGTGCACCACGACGGGCAGCACGCCGACGTAGCGGAGGTAGGCGATGTCCTCCGCGAACGCGTCCTGCAGCTCTTCGCTGACCATGGCGTTGCCGCCGTACTTGATCACGATGATCTGGTTGTGGAAGCGCTTCAGCCATGGGAGCGATTCGACGAGGGTGGTCGCCTTCGCGGCGGCCTCCTCGGGGCTGGTGTCCTGGATGTCGGTCATGAGGCGTAGGCGCTGTTCTCGTGCACGTAGTCGTGCGTCAGGTCGTTCGTGAGGATCGTGGCGGATGCGTCGCCGACCTTCAGGTCGATCACGATGCTCGTCGCGCGGGGCGTCAGATCGACCTCCTCGCGCGGGCGGTCCGGCCCTCCGGAGCTGCATACCCGCACCCCGTTCATCGTCACGTCGACGTCGTACGGATCGAATCGGGCGCTCGTGGTGCCGATCGCGGCGAGCACCCGGCCCCAGTTGGGGTCGTTGCCGAAGATCGCGGCCTTGAAGAGGTTGTTGCGAGCCACCGAGCGGCCGACCTCGACAGCCTCTTCTTCGGATGCCGCGTGCACGACGTCGATCGTGATGTCGTGGCTCGCGCCCTCCGCGTCGCCCTGCAGCTGCCGCGCCAGGTCGGCGCAGATCTCGGTGAGACCGGCGCGGAATGCGGCGGCATCCGGGGTGACGCCGCTCGCGCCGCTCACCATCAGGGTCACCTGGTCGTTCGTCGACATGCAGCCGTCCGAGTCCAGGCGGTCGAAGCTGACGCGGGTCGCGGCACGCAGGTGGGCGTCGGCCTCGGTGGCCGTGAGCACGGCGTCGGTGGTCAGCACGACGAGCATCGTCGCGAGGCCGGGGGCGAGCATCCCCGCGCCCTTGGCCATTCCGCCGATCATCCAGCCATCGCCCGAGTGGGTGGCGGTCTTCTGCACCGAGTCGGTGGTCATGATGGCGTGCGCGGCATCCGCCCCGCCGTCGGGGCTCAGCCCGGCGATCCCCCGCTCGACGCCCTCGAGCACCTTGTCGCGGAACACCTGGTCGCCGATGCCGATGAGGCCCGTGGAGCACACCAGGATGTCGCCGGCGCCGACCTCGAGCAGCTCGGCCGTGCGCTCGGCCGTCTGGTGCGTCGTCTGGAACCCGAAGGCGCCGGTGAAGCAGTTTGCGCCCCCGGAGTTCAGCACGATCGCCTCCACGACCCCGTCGGCGATGACCTGCTCCGACCAGAGGATGGGATTGGCCTTGGCACGGTTGCTCGTGAAGACGGCGGCGCCGGCCTTGAGCGGTCCCCGGTTCACGACCACCGCCACGTCGGGCCTGCCCGTGCTCTTGAGGCCGACGGCGACTCCGGCCGCGTCGAAGCCCTGGGGTGCGGTGACACTCACGGTGCGACTCCGTTCACGCTCAGCGCGCGACCCTCGGGGAGGCCGAGCGCGATGTTCATCGATTGGATCGCGGCACCGGCGGTGCCCTTGGTGAGGTTGTCGACGGCGGTGACGACGACCACGCGACCGGCCTGGCGGTCGATCGCGATGCCCATGATCGCCGTGTTGGCGCCGATGACATCGGCGGTGCGAGGGAACTCGCCGGCGGGCAGGAGCTGCACGAACCTCTCCTCGCCGTACGCGGATTCCCATGCGGCGCGGATCTCGGCATCCGAGAGCCCCTCGGCGATCGGTGCCGTGCTGGTGGCGAGGATCCCGCGGGACATGGGGACGATGAGCGGCGTGAAGGAGATGCGGATGCCGTCGGCACCGGCCGCCGAGCCGCCACCGGTTGCAGAGCCCGTCGAGGCACCGGCGGCGGCGAGCGCCTGGCGGATCTCGGGGATGTGGCGGTGGGTGCCTCCCACGCCGTACGGGTTCGCGGAGCCGAGGATCTCGCTCGCCAGGAGGTTCGTCTTGAGGCTCTTGCCCGCCCCGCTCGGACCGACGGCGAGGACGGTGACGATGTCGGAGGGATCGATGACCCCCGCGGCCACGCCGGGGGCGAGGCTGAGGGCGACGGTGCTGGCGTTGCACCCGGGGGCCGCGATGCGGGTCGCTCGCGCGAGGTGCTCCCGCTGCTTGCCGCCCCCGACGGGAAGCTCGGGCACGCCGTAGGTCCAGGGCTCGTGGAAATCGCCGCCGTAGAAGCGGTCCCACTCGGCGATCGACTCGAGCCGGTGGTCGGCGCCCGCGTCGATGACGAGCGGGGTGTCGGCCAGGATGTCGGTGAACTGACCGGACTGCCCGTGGGGCAGGGCGAGGAACACGATGTCGTGGCCCGCCAGCACCTCGGGGGTCGTGTCCTGCAGCGTGAGGTGCGTCAGCGACCGCAGGTGCGGCTGGTGCGCGACGAGCGGCTGGCCCGCGTTCGAGTGCGCCGTGACGGTGCGGATCTCGATGTCGGGATGATCGGCGAGGAGGCGGAGGATCTCGCCACCCGCATAGCCGGATGCGCCGGAGACGGCGACCGAATACGTCATGGTCTCTACCTTAAGGTCAGGAGTGCGTGGGCCGGGAACGGCGACACCGGCGGCTCGACCCGGTGGAGAACGGGGAGCGCGGAGGGGTCGCCTACGGTCGGCGGTCGCTCTGACGTCGGCGCGCGGGAGCGGCGCTCACGAGGAGCGTCGCGGAGAACTGCGCGGCCGAAGGCATGTCGCGACGATAGCGGCCCGGACGCGGCATCCGCAAATCGCGCGCACGGCCGAGCGCCCGCCGTGGTCGTCGCGGCGCTGTCGGGATCGCCTGACAGGATGGGCGGGTGATCACGACCGTCGCCGTCGCCGGCTACCGATCGCTGCGAGACCTCGTGCTCCCCCTCGGGCCCCTGACGGTCGTGACCGGCCCCAACGGGTCGGGCAAGTCGAACGTCTACCGCGCGCTCCGCCTTCTCTCGAGCGCCGCCACCGGCTCGATGGTCGCCGCGGTGGCGGCCGAGGGCGGGCTGCCGTCCGTGATGTGGGCGGGGCCGGAGTCGCCGACCGGCGAGGGCCGCCCGCAGGGAACGGTGCGCAGGGCGCCGCTGGCGGTGCTTCTGGGCTTCGCGAGCGGCGAATTGGGCTACGTCGTCGACCTCGGCCTGCCGCAGGTGGTGGGGCCCACGCTGTTCGCCCGGGATCCCGAGCTCAAGCGCGAGCAGGTGTTCTCGGGGCCGCTGGCCAAGCCCGCCACGCTGCTGATCGACCGCACGCGGAGCGCGACCCGCGTGCGCGACAGCGCGTGGCGGACCCTCCGGCAGCCGCTGATGCCGTACGAGACGATCCTCACCGACCTCGCGGAGGGCGACACCGGCCCCGAGCTGCTCGCCCTGCGACGGATGCTGTCGGGCTGGCGCTTCTACGACCACTTCCGCACCGATCATGCCGCACCGGTGCGCACGCCCCGGGTCGGCACGCGCACGCAGGTGCTCGCGCACGACGGAGCGGATCTCGCGGCCGCATGGGCGACGATCCAGGATGCCGGCTTCGGCCGGCCGCTCGCGGCGGAGGTGGACCGCGCCTTCCCCGGATCACGCGTCGAGATCGTCGAGTCGGACGGGCGGCTGCGGCTCGTGATGCATCAGCCGGGGCTGCTGCGTCCGCTCGATGCGACGGAGCTCTCGGACGGCACACTGCGCTACCTGCTGCTCTGCGCGGCGCTGCTCCCCGCCCAGCCGGGCCCGCTCATCGTGCTCAACGAGCCGGAATCGAGCCTGCACCCCGATCTGCTCGAGCCGCTCGCGCGACTGGTCGCCGCGGCATCCGCACAGACCCAGGTGGTCGTGGTGACGCACGCGGCCCCGCTCGCGTCGGCGCTCGAAGATGCGCATGCCCTGACGCACCGACTCGAGTCGACGCCGTCGGGCACCCGCATCGCCGGCCAGGGCGTGCTCGACCGCCCCGCGTGGAACTGGGGCTCGCGCTGAGCCACCGCCGGTCGTGCCGATCTCACCGGTCGCCGAGCCTGTCGAGGCGTCGCCGCCGCCCGCATCAGTCCTTCACAACGTCAGGGAGCGATGCGAGGCGTTGATTGCTCAGCGCATCGGTCGCCCGCCCCTGGCGAAGCGTCGTTTCGGCGACTCCGGGCCAGACCGGGCAGGTCACCCAGGCGTCCATCAATGAGAGCATCCTTCTTGGCGCGGCTCCACCGCTGCACCTGCTTCTCACGCGCGAACGCGTCGTCGATTCGTGTGAACGACTCGACGTGCACCAGTACAACCGGCCGACGCTTGATCGTGAACCGCGCGGCCAGATCCTCATCGTTGTTGTGCTCCCAGACCCGGGCCTCCGGGTCTTTCAACGTGCTGCCGGTGTAATACGCGCCATCCCGGCAGCGGACGATGTACATGTAGGGCATTCGGACATGTTGCCCGGCGGGAAGCGGATAGCGACGGCGCGAACCGTCGGTTGTGGAGAGATGACCGGGCGCCGAGCCTGTCGAGGCGTTGTCACCTCGACCCTTCGACAAGCTCAGGGACCGGAACCGTTGCATCGCCGAAGCCTCGCGTCCGGGTGCCGAGCCTGTCGAGGCGTTGTCACCTCGACCCTTCGACAAGCTCAGGGACCGGGCTGGGTGCGTGTGAAGGGCTACTCGGGCTGGGTGCGTGTGAAGGTTACTCGGGCTGGGTGCGTGCGGGCCTACTCGCGCAGCGTGGCGCCGAAGCGCTCGGCGGCGAGCGCGACGCCCGCGAGCTTGGACTGCGTCGCCTCGGCGGCCGTGAGCGTGCGGTCGGGCGCGCGGAAGCGGAGCGCGAACGTCAGGCTCTTCGAGCCCTCGGGAACGCCGCTCCCCCGGTAGTCGTCGACGAGGCGGAGGGATTCCAGGAGCTCACCGGCCCCCTCGACGAGGGCCGAGCGCACCTCGCCGGCCGCGGCATCCACCGGCACGACGAGCGAGACGTCCTGCGTCGCCGCAGGGAAGCCCGAGAGCGACGCGGCCACGACCTTCTCGCCGGCGAGCGTCAGCAGCAGGTCGAGATCCAGCTCGGCCACCACCACGCGACCGGGAAGATCCGACGCCTCCGCCACGGCCGGCAGCAGCTCGCCCGCGTACCCGACGACGGTCGCCGACGCGCCGCTCAGCGCGGACAGGACCGCGGTGCGTCCGGGATGCAGCGCGGCGCGCTCGCCCTGGGACACGGTCAGCTCGACGCCGGCGGCGAGCGCGACGGTGCGCGCGGCATCCAGCACGTCGGCGAGGCCGGCCGCTTCGGCGGCCACGCCCGGCTGCTTCGGCACGGTGTTGCCCGCCAGGAGCAGCGCCACGTGGCGACGCTGCGGGGGGATGGACGCGTCGAGCGCGGCGAGCGTCGCGGCATCCGGTCGCACCGCGAGAGGCGGCACGGCGTCGGTGCCGTAGACGACTCCTGGTTCGGGCAGGAACACGGTGCCGGTCTCGAACAGCGCCAGGTCGGTCAGGCCCCTGGCGACGTTGCGGTGCGCGGTGCCGAGCAGGCCCTGCACCAGCGAGCGGCGCAGGTAGGGCGCCTGACCGTCGAGCGGGTTGGCGAGCTTGACGCTCGGCAGGTGCTCGCCGGATGCCGAGCCGTGGAGATCGTTCTGCTCCTCGGTCGTGAACGGGAACGAGGGCGTCTCCACGAAGCCGGATGCCGCGAGGGCGTTGGACACGCGACGACGGCCCTGCTGCGCGGACGTCAGACCGCGGCCCGAGGGCGGGGTGGGCAGCTCCGACGGGATGCGCTCGTAGCCCTCTATGCGCGCCACCTCTTCGGCGAGCGTCCACTTGTCCGTGAGGTCGGGACGCCAGCTCGGCGGCGTGACGACCCAGCCGTCCTCGGCATCGAGCACGCGGCAGCCGATGAGCTCGAGCGCTGCGCGCACTTCGCCGGGCGTGTAGTCGACCCCGATCAGGTTGGAGACGAAACCGGCGGCGAGGCCGATCTCGGGTGCGACGAAGGGCTCGACGATCATCGCGCCCAGGTCGGAGGCGGTGCCGCCCGCGTAGGCGACCATGAGCTGCACCACGCGGTCGGCCGCGGCCACGGCGACGAGCGGGTCGACCCCGCGCTCGAAGCGGCGCGACGCCTCGGACGGCAGCTTGTGACGCCGCGCGGTGCGGGCGATCGAGACCTGGTCGAACGTCGCCGCCTCGACGAGCACGTTGCGGGTGTGCTCGCCGATCTCGGTGGTGCCGCCGCCCATGACGCCGGCCAGACCGATCGGGCCGGAGCCGTCGGTGATCAGCAGGTCCTCCGGATGCAGCTCGCGCACCTGGCCGTCGAGCGTCTCGAGCTTCTCGCCCTGCCGTGCCCGGCGCACCGTGATGCCGCCGGTCAGCTTGTCGAGGTCGTACCCGTGGATGGGGTTGCCGAGCTCGAGCATGACGTAGTTCGTGATGTCGACGAGCACCGAGATCGACCGGATGCCGGCGAGGCTCAGTCGCGTGATCATCCAGGGCGGCGTGGGCCGCGAGGCGTCCACGTCGTTCACGGCGCGGAGCGCGAAGCCGGTGGCCCCGACGCGGCCGCGGATCGGCGCCTCGTCGAGGATCGCCAGCGGGAACCCGCCCCAGGTCCACTCCGGCGCGTCGGCGGCGGGGTCGCGGAAGGCGGCGCCGGTCGCGTGCGAGTACTCCCGGGCGACGCCGCGCATCGACAGCGCATAGCCGCGGTCGGGCGTCACGTTGATCTCGACCGCGACATCGTCGAGGCCGAGCAGCGCGATGGCGTCGGTGCCGACCGGCGCGTCGACGCCGAGCTCGACCAGCCGCAGGATGCCGGAGTGCTCGCTGCCGAGGCCGAGCTCCTTCGCCGAGGCGATCATGCCGTCGGAGACGTGTCCGTAGGTCTTGCGAGCCGCGATCGGGAAGGGACCGGGCAGCACCGACCCCGGCAGCGACACGACGACCTTGTCGCCCTCGAAGAAGTTGAGGGCACCGCACACGATCCCGTGCACGGCGTGGCCGCCGTCTGCGGCCGTCTCGCCGTCCGGCGCGACGCGCACCTGGCACCAGCGGATCGTCTTGCCGTTGGACTGCGGCTCCTCGGTGAATTCGAGGACCTCGCCCACGACGATGGGACCCTGCAGCTCGAACCGGTGGAGGTCCTCCTCCTCGAAGCCCACGGAGACGAGCGCCGCGAGGACGTCCTCCGGGGTCGCCGCGGCGGGGACATCCACGTACTCACGCAGCCACGAAAGCGGGACGCGCATCACACCACCATCCCGAACTGCTGCGAGAAGCGGATGTCGCCCTCTGCCATGTCGCGCATGTCCTGCACGTCGGAGCGGAACATCAGGGTCCGCTCGATCCCCATGCCGAAGGCGAAGCCCGAGTACTCCTCCGGATCGATCCCGGCCGCGCGCAGCACGTTGGGGTTGATCATCCCGCAGCCGCCCCACTCGATCCAGCGGGCGCCCCCCTTGAAGGTCGGGTGCCAGAGGTCGAGCTCGGCGCTGGGCTCGGTGAAGGGGAAGAAGTTCGCGCGGAAGCGCGTCTTCGCCTCGGGTCCGAACAGGACGCGCGCGGCGTGGTCGAGCGTGCCCTTCAGGTGCGCCATCGTGATGCCCTTGTCGACGACGATGCCCTCGAACTGACTGAAGACCGGGAGGTGCGTCGCGTCGAACTCGTCGGTGCGGTACACGCGGCCGGGGCACAGCACGTAGACCGGAAGATCGCGCTCGAGCAGCGAACGCACCTGTACGGGACTGGTGTGCGTGCGCATCACGAGGTGGCGCTCGGGCGGGTCGACGAAGAAGGTGTCCTGCATCTGCCGGGCGGGGTGGTCGACGTCGAAGTTGAGCGCGTCGAAGTTGAACCACTCGTGCTCGAGCTCCGGTCCCTCCGCGATCTCCCAGCCCATGCCGACGAAGATGTCGCTGATCTCCTCCTGGAGGAGGGTGAGCGGATGCCGGGCG
>DASUQB010000108.1:0-10718 GCA_036280835.1 Microbacterium sp.
CGATCCCGGGTGCGGCGCCGTCGCACCCTGGTCGTGGCGTCCGTCCTGCTCGCCGTCGCATTCGTCGCGGCGCTCTCGCTCTCGATCGGCGACTACCCCCTCGCCCCCGCGGACCTGCTGAGGACGCTCGCCGGCGGGGGAGACCGGGTCGAGTCGTATGTGGTCTTCCAGGTGCGCGCGCCGCGGCTGGCGATGGCGATCCTCGTCGGGGCCGCGCTCGGCGCGGCGGGGGGACTGCTCCAGTCACTGCTCGGCAACCCGCTGGCCAGCCCCGACCTGCTCGGCATCAGCGGCGGCGCCGGCGCCGCCGCCGTGTTCGCGCTCCTCATCCTCGGGGTGGGCGGCCCTCTGCTCGCGGCCGCCGCGTTCGTCGGCGGAATCACCGTGGCCGCCTTCCTCCTGCTCGCGGGCCGTCACCGCGCGGAGGGAGGCTACCGGCTGATCCTCGCCGGGGTGGGAGTCGCCTTCCTCTGCGTCGCGATCACGAACTTCCTGATGGTGCGGGCGCAGGTGGAGCTGGCCCAGTCCGCCTTGATCTGGCTGACCGGCAGCCTGGCCTCCACGCCGTGGTGGAACGTCCTCACTGTGCTCGTCGTCGTCCTGCTCGCCGCGCCCGCCGTCGTGGCCTGCGCGCGGTGGCTCCCCATCACCCAGATGGGGGCGCCCACCGCGGCCTCGCTCGGTGTGAGGATGTCGACCGTGCGGCTGGCGACGATCATCACCGCCGTGCTGCTGACCGCGGTCACGTGCGCGTTCGTCGGTCCGATCGCCTTCATCGCGCTGTGCGCCCCGGCCATCGCCCGGCCCCTTCTCGGCCACGGCGCCGTGGGCATCGGCACGAGCGCCGCGACCGGTGCGGGACTGCTGGCGGCGGCCGACCTCGTCGCGCAATTCGCCCTCCCCGGCGTCTCGGTGCCGGTCGGAGTCGTGACGGGCGCCATCGGCGCGGTGTTCCTGCTCTGGCTGCTCGCCACCTCGAAAGGACGACACCTGTGACCCCCGCATCCGCACCGCGTCTGTCGGCGCGAGGACTCGCAGCCGGGTATCCCGGCCGCCGGGTCATCGAAGGCCTCGACCTCGACTTCGCGCCGGGGAAGATGACGATGATCATCGGCGCGAACGCGTGCGGCAAATCCACGCTGCTGAGCGTCCTCGCCCGCGTGAACGAGCCCCTCGCCGGAACGGTCGAGCTCGACGGCGCAGATGTCGCGACCCTGCCCCGCCGCCGCTTCGCGCAGAGCGTCGGCCTGCTGCCCCAGCACCCCACCGCCCCCGACGGGCTGACGGTGGCCGAGCTCGTCTCGCGCGGACGCCATCCCCACCGCGGCCTGTTCCAGCGATGGAGCGCCGCCGACACCGCCCGGGTCGACGATGCGATGGCCAAGACCGGCGTGAGCGCCCTGGCCGACCGCGCGGTGGGCGACCTTTCCGGTGGCCAGCGCCAGCGGGTCTGGATCGCCATGGCCCTGGCGCAGGAGCCGCGGGTGCTGCTGCTCGACGAGCCCACGACATTCCTCGACCTCAGCCACCAGATCGAGGTGCTCGACCTGCTGCGCAGCCTCAACCGCACCGATGGCACGACGATCGTCGTCGTGCTGCACGAGCTCAACCTCGCCGCCCGCTACGCCGATGACCTCGTCGTGATGAGCGGCGGCCGGGTGGTCGCGCACGGCGAACCGTCCGTCGTGCTCACCCGCGAGGTCGTCTCCCAGGCCTTCGACCTCGACGCCCTCGTCATCCCCGACCCCCTCACCTCCACCCCCCTCGTCATCCCCGTCCCCGGAGGCGCCCACGCCGCCGCGGACGAGGCATGACGCGACCGAAAGGAAACCCCGCATGACCGCATCACCCTCCCGCCTGCGCGCGCTGGCCGCGCTCACGGTGGCCGGCGGCCTGGTCCTCTCCGGCTGCGCGAGCAATCCCGGCGCCGAGCCGGCCGCCGCGGACTCCGACTCCGGCTCCACCGGCGCATTCCCCGTCACGTTCGAGCACATGTACGGCGAGACCGTCATCGAATCCACCCCGGAGCGCGTCGCGACCTGGGGCTGGGGCGCCACCGACGCCGTGCTCGCGCTGGGCATCGTGCCCGTCGCCATCGCCTCGATGGACTACGGCGGGGGCGAGAACCGCATCACCCCCTGGGTCGAGGAGGCCATCGCCGACCTGGGCGGCGAGGAGCCCGTCATCCTCGACAACGCGACCTTCGAGCTCTCCGTCGAGGAGCTGCTGGCGTCGGACCCGGACGTGCTCATCGCCCCGTACTCGGGCCTGACACAGGAGGAGTACGACGCTGTCACGGGCGCCGGCATCCCCGTGCTGGCACCGGAGGAGGCCGTGTGGTCGACCCCGTGGCGCGACGTCATCACTGAGACCGGCAAGGCGCTCGGGCTGGATGCCGAGGCGGAGCAGGTGCTGGACGACCTCGACCAGCAGGTCGCCGATGCCGCCGCGGAGCACCCGGAGTTCGACGGCACCACGATCGCGTACGCGGCCGACGACGTCGACACCTTCTACCTGTACCTGCCGGCCGACCCGCGCGTCGAGATCCTCGAGGACCTCGGCTTCGTCAGCGCCGAGGCCGTCACCGCCCTCGACACGGGGGAATCCACCTTCTACACGACGGTGAGCAGCGAGAACCTCGACCAGATCGACGCCGAGGTGATCTTCACCCAGGTCGACAGCGAAGAGCAGCTCCAGACCTTCCTGACCTCGGACCGCACGCAGCTCATCCCGGGCGTCGCGGCCGGCGCGGTGGGCGCGATCGTCGGCGAGGAGAACGTCGCGGCGATCACGCCGACGGCGCTCACCCTGCCCTGGATCCTGCCCGACATCGTCGACCAGCTCGCCACGGCGACGGCGGCCGTCAAGGGCTGATCAGGCTCTGCCACCACGAAAGCCCCGGCCGTCCGGCCGGGGCTTTCGTGCGCTGCGGATGTCCCTGGGCTACGGCATCGCGGTTACTTCTTGGCGTCGAGCGCGCGAACGCCGCGCCACGCGAGCGGGATCGCCAGGGCGGCAACGGCGGCCTTGATGATGCCACCCGCGATGAACGGCAGCACACCCGCCTCCATCACGGACGCGAACGTGATGTCGATCCCCATCACACTGCTGAGGATGAACGCCATGTAGGGGACGCCGACGAGGAAGGGGATCACGCTCGCCGCGACGAATCCGACGAAGGCCAGCACCGGCTTGCGGTCCCACGCGCGCTCGGCGAACCAGCCCGCGACGAAGGCGGCGGGGATGAAGCCGAGGATGAACCCGAACGACGGCGACAGCACGTAGGCGGGGCCCGCGATCGGCCCGGCGAAGATCGGCAGTCCGGCGAGCCCGAGCAGCATGTACGCGCTCAGGCTGGCCGCGCCGCGGTTCGCGCCGAGGGCGGCGCCGACGAGGATGACGCCGAGCGTCTGGCCGGTGATCGGCACGGGCCCGATGAAGAACGAGACCTTCGCGAGCAGCGCCACGAGCGCGACTCCGGCGAGCACGAGGCCGGCATCCAGTGCGAATGCGCGCGAGCGCGCGGTGGGGCGGGCGAGGACGTCGGCGAGGACACGGCGGGACGAGGGGGCGGCGGCGATGGCTGACATGGCTCTCAGCCTAGGGGGCCGTGCGTGACACATCTTGGACGGAGTCCACGAATCATCGGGCGGCGGGCTGTCGACGACCTCCAGCACCGTCGGCTCGGAGACCACGGATGCGCGGGCACGTCTTCCGCCCGATCGGGCAGATGCGTACCGGTACGTATACCGGTGCGACACCACCTTCGGGCACACTGAGGGCAAAGCGCCAACTACACAGTCGGCTGGGGAGCGACGGTTACGATCCGGAGAGCCCATGTCCTGGCCACATCGCCCCGTGACACTGGGCCGGGATGCGCTCGTGGAGGAGTTGGCGGATGCGGCGCGCAAGGGCGAGACGCGCTTCGTGTCGGGTCAGGCCGGTATCGGGAAATCGCATCTGCTCGCCCGGGTGGCGGGCGTCGTCCGGCGCGAGCGTGCGGTGTTCGAGCTCATCGCCACGCGCGCGGCGGCGGCCCTCCCGCTCGGAGTCTTCCTTCCCGTGCTCGACCGCGTGGAGACGACCTTCGAGGCTGCGACCCGGCTGCGGCTCACTTTGGTGGAAACCCGGCCCCTGCTCGCCGTCGACGACGCGCATCTCCTGGACGCGGCATCCGCTGGGCTGCTCCTCGAACTGGCTCGCGGCGGCGTCCCCCTCTTGGTCGGCGTCAAGGAGGGGTCACCCATCGAGGAGGCTCTCGAGTCGATCGAGCGTTCCTGCGCGACCCCGCGCATGAGCATCCCGCCGCTGACCGAAACGGAGCTCGCCCGGCTCGTGAGGACACGGGTGGGCGCCCTGCCCGACCCGGGCCTCGTGGCGATGGTGCGGCAGCGCTCGGACGGCATCCCGCTCTACGCCGTCGAAATCCTCGACGTCCTGGTGCAGTCGGACCGCATCGGGTACGAATCCGGCACCGCGTACGTGCGCGGGGGCGGAACCGCTCCCCATGCCGTCGGCCTGCGCGGTGCGGCCGGCCGGCTCTCCGCCGGCGGGCTCCGGGTAGCACGCCTGGTCGCGCTCGCCCGGGAGCTTCCCGCCCCCATGGCTCGCGCGCTCGCCCCGAGCGCCGCGGTCGAGGAGGCGGAGATCGCGGGGGTGGTCGGCGTGCGCACTCGTGCGGGGGCGGTCGTTTTCGCGCCGACGCATTCGTGGCTCGCGGAATCGCTCACAGCCGCGATGCCGGTGAGCGTGCGACTGGGACTGATGGCGCAGCTCGTCGACGCGATGCCGGCCTCGGCTTCGGACCCGCTTCTCGCCGGGCGCGCCCTGATCTGGCGGACGCAACTCGGTCGCCTTGTCACCGCAGACGAACTCCTCGAGGTGGCCGCGCGAGTGCAGCACGTGGCGCCCACCGAAGCGGACCGACTGCTGGATGCCGCAGCGGAGCGCGCCACGTCGATCGAGCACCGGCTGCGGCTGGCGAAGATGCTCGCCCACCAGCACAGGGTGGGCGATGCCGAGGCTGTCATCTCGGGGCTCGACGCGGCCGACCTCACCCCGGAGCTGCGGCGGCAGCGCGATCTCGTGCACGCCTTCGTGCTCTCGTTTCCCGCGAATGATCCGGCTCGCGCCGTCGCGTTACTGCGCACACACACCGATGAGGATGATCCGCTCGTGCTCGCCTACCTGTCATCCGCGTTCCTGCAGCTCGGCGACATCCCGGCGGCCATCCGCGTCGGCAGGTCTGTGCTGTCCGATACCTCGGCCCCCGCCGTGGCGCACGCGCACGCGGCGCTGACGGTGAGCGCGGGGCTGGTGCATTCCGGAAGGCTTGCCGAGTTCGACGCGTTCCGTCAGGACCGCGACCTCCTGGTCGCCCGAGCCGACGAGGAGCTGCCCATCGGCGCCGAGTCCGCCACCCTCATCGACCAAGCCGCTCTCCTGGAAGTGCGCGAGGCACTGGACGCCGCGCAGGCGTTGGCGCACGCGTCGTACGAGCGGGCTCTCACGCGTCAGGACGAGGGCATGCGCGCCCAGCATTCGCATCAGCTCGCGCGGATCGCACTCGAGCGAGGGGCGCCGGGCGACGCGCTGCCGTGGGCGATCGGCGCCGTCGTCGCCGACGGCCTGTGGGCGCTCGCCATGCGCGCGTGGACGACGGCGACCCTGATCGAAGTGCTGACGCTCGGCGGTCGCAGCGGCGAGGCGGAGGAGCATCGGAAGCGCGCGGCGGGCCGCCCGCGGTCGGCGCGCTACGACATCGACATCGCTCGCGCTACGGCGGTGCTGAGCGCCGCGGGCGGTGACGTCGAAGGCGCCGCCGAGCGGCTCGCGGCTGCAGCGACGCAGGCGCTCGCGCGCGGGCAGCTGATGCCGGCGCGGTCCGCACTCGACCAAGCAGTTCGCTACGGTTCGGATGCCGCGGCGCGCGCCCTGCTGCGCATCAAGGCGGCGCCCGCTCTCGAGGCTCTCGCGCGGTCGCAGACGCTGGCGCGGGCGTGGCTCGAGCGCGACGTGGCCGCGCTCGACGCGGCGGTACGCGACCACGTCGGCCGGGGTCTGCTGTGGAGGGGGATGGAGACGGCCGCGCTCTCGTCGCGGGCGAACGGCGGGGTAGAGTCGACGACTCTCTCCGAGTTGCGGGCGCGGTGCCCGTCGCTCAGGAGTCCCGCCGTTCCCGAAGCGCCGCCGACCGTCCTCACCGGGCGGGAGAGCGACCTGGCGCGGCGGGCGGCGGGCGGCCAGAGCGATGCCGAGATCGCCCACGACACGGGGCTGTCGATCCGGACGGTGCAGACGCATCTGTCGAACATCTACCACAAGCTCGGCATCCGGAGCCGCGCCGATCTCGCGGGTCGGCTGCACGTCGAGCCGGACGTACGTACTCCCGCCGGTACGTAGAGGGGACCGGAACCGGCGGCGCGACACTGATACGTGGGGGAGACACCGGAAGCGGGGCGTGGGGGCGCACGACCCGGAGTGTCGAAAGCGGGGCAGTCATGAGTCGTACATCGGTGCGCGTCAACGCGTGCGATCCCATCTCCGAGGCGGGAATCGTCAGCCAGCTTCGTCCGAGGCCGGAGGTCCGGGTCGTGCTGCCGGAGGAGCAGATCACACCGGAGGTCGTCGTCGTGGTCGCCGACGTGGTGGACGACGAGACCCTCACGACACTGCGCTTCCTCCAGCGACACGGGGAGTCCCGCACCGTCCTCGTCGCGACACAGTTGTCGGACGGCGACCTGGTGCGCGCCGTCGAGACCGGCGTCGTCGGGCTGGTGCGGCGCTCGGAGGCCCGCCCGGACCGTCTTGTCGCGGCGATCTGCGCGGCGGCGGCGGGTGAGGGAACCGTTCCGCCCGACCTGCTCGGCCGCCTGCTCGACGAGGTCGGCCGGCTGCAGCGCACCGTGCTCGATCCGCGCGGTATCTCGTTCTCCGGTCTCGCGACCCGCGAAGTCGAAGTTCTCAAGCTCGTCGCCGAGGGGATGGATACGGCGCAGATCGCTCACAAGCTCTCGTACTCCGAGCGCACGGTCAAGAACGTGCTGCACGACATCACGACTCGCCTCCAATTGCGCAACCGCTCGCACGCGGTGGCGTACGCGATGCGCGAGGGACTGATCTAGGGGGAT
Source organism: Microbacterium sp. (assembly GCA_036280835.1). GTDB lineage: Bacteria > Actinomycetota > Actinomycetes > Actinomycetales > Microbacteriaceae > Microbacterium. Next base: position 7,131 of record DASUQB010000108.1, read on the forward strand.
GCCCCGTGCCCGGTCGGGTAGCGCGCGTTGCACGGTCGGCTGCCCCGGGCTCGGGCATCCCCGTGGTCAGCGCTCGACACCATGGAACCGGAACCAGGACCGATGTGAAACTCCGACGCCTCGCAGCAACGCTCGCGGCCGCCGTGCTCGCGCTCGGCGGCGCGCTCGTGGCGGTGCCCCCGGCGAGCGCGGCCGCTACGGCGGGGCCGGCTGTTCTCATTGACGCGGCACTTGTGGCGGAACCGGCCTTCACCATCGTCCCCTCCGGGCCGGAGCGCCTCCAGCCGGGCGAGGCGTTCGACTTCTTCCTCGAGGTCACACGCGATGAGGATCTCAGCCTCGATGACGGGTCGCAGATCGCCTTGACGATCTCGTATCCCGAGACTCTGGCGTTTCGAGGCGGCGACTGCGACGCGTACTACTTCGCTTCCACCGAACAGCTCGGGAGCAGCCCGAACGGCTTCGCCTCCGGCGATCAGTGCGTGGTCGACGGCGACATCGCAGCAGACCCCTCCGCGTACGTGAGCCTCTCCTTTGTCGCCGTCGAGGAGTTGACGCCGACCGTGCCTCCGCCGACGACGGCTCAGATCGGCTTCGCGATCGATCGGGTCGTGCTCCTCAACGACGAGGAGGACGAGTTCACGGATACCCGGACCATCGAGCCGCGAGTCGAGGCGGCGGACTCCGTGGACCTCGACCTGCCGCCGTACCTCCCAGGAGTATGGGTCTTCGGGATGACGTGGCCCGACGAGGACGTCATCGAGGTGGAATACACCCTTCGCGCCCCGGATCTCGGAGAGAACGCGGCTGCTCCGTACTCCTACGCCTCGACGACCTGGGACCTGCGCGGACCCGATTTCGCAGGGCTCATCCTGGACGAGCCCGATACCGACGATCCGAACACGGACAACGAGCTGTGCGAGCCGGAGTCCCTGACCCTCGGCTATTGCGAGGTGACGTTCACGCAGCGGGCGGGGGACATCTCGGCCGTGCCATTCCTGCCGGACGCGCCGACGGCGCTCGTGCTCCCCCTCGACCATGTCGAACCGCTGCCGGAGGGATGCGAGCAGGGATATTGCGAGTACTCGATCACCCTGCACTTCCGGTCGCCATCAGATTTCGCAGGGCACGCGGTCGCGGGCGACTTCAGCATGCGCTCGGCTGGGACCTCGTACGCGATGCCCGATGCGGACCCTGGTCCGATGCCCCCGGAGTGGACTCAGGATGCCGTCGCGTCACACACTGTCGTCGCCGAGGTCGTGGAGACCTCCGTCGAGTTGAGCGCCGCCGCACGTCCCATCGGCGGTGAGGATGTGATCGCCACCATCTCCGTGACGCAGTTCCCGGATGTCGATGTCGTCGCGGCGTACGGGGACGACGTTCTGCTGGAGGTGGAGCTGAAGATCACCTGGCCGTACTTCCTCGACCTCGATGACCCTCCCACCGGATGCCAGCAATGGCGGTCGAGCGATTCGGTGTGCGTGCTGCGCTTCTGGGACTCGCCGCCCGGCGCGGCGAAGGAGGTCAGCGCCACCTTCTTCGTTCCGGGCGAGCGTCCGCCATACGGGTTGACGGGGGAGGTTGCGGTGGCGGCGTCGTACGTCAGAGTCGTCGGCACGAACGACGGCTTCTACACGATCGAGGAGGTGCCGACGAGCGTGGTGATCGGGGATTCGGCACCCTTCGAGCTGTACTCTCCGGCGTTGCTGACCGACGTGCGGCTCAGCAGTGTGGAGGGCTGGCCAGGGGGCGATGACCTCGTCGCCACTTTCGAACTGGAACACCTCTCCACCAGTTCCGTGAGCCTCGAGTCGGGCACCGCCGTCGTCCGGCTCTCCTGGCCGGCCTTCCTCACGCTCGCAGCGGGGCCGAGCCCCACCGCCTGCCAGGGGTTCGTGCTCGAGGCCGGAGGAACGAGCGGGACCTGCACGGTGCCCGGAATAGGGCCACCAGGGTGGAGCACGTCGTTCGACATGACCTTCTCGATGCCGCCCGAGGGGGACGAGCGATCCGAGACGGGAGACATCGGAATCGCCGGTGTGTCGCTCACCGGCACCAGCAACGGCGTCGAGACCGTGTACGGCGACGAGTACATCGTGCCCAGCGCACAGCGGTTCACGATCGACGACGATGTCTTCCCGGTCGACATCGCGCTCGACCGCACCGCAAGCACTCCGGGAGGGCTCCGGCTCTACGCGGAGATCCGCGTGACGTACGACCACGCGCTTCAGGATGACGTCGACGTCGACGCGGTGGGCCTCGAGTTCGGCTGGCCGAGCTTTCTCTCGGTGACCACCCCACCGGACATCTCCGGGTGCGACGAATGGGAGGACGACGTCTGCTACCTCACCGGTCTGGAGTCGGTCGGCGACTTCCAGATCGTCCGGATCTGGTTCGACATGCCGGCCGATTCGGTCGGAGTCGGGACGATCACCGCGACGGGGGTGCGGCTGTGCAACGGCCCGCCCACGGACTGCACTGAGCTGCCGGCGGCGTGGATCGGCTCCGATGCAGAGGAGTTCACCGTCCTGGAGCCCCGAATCACCGTGGACCTGACGATCGACCGCGACACGGGGTGGACCGGCGGCCAGCCCGTCACCGCCACCGCCACGATCACGCACGAGGGTGCGATACCCGGCGAGCTGCCCGGGATGACCGTCGATCTCATCCTCGACTGGCCGGGCTTCCTGACCCCCCTCTCGATCGGGGGCTGCGACTCGGTCCTCGCGGGCGGCGTGTGCCGCGTGAACGATCTCGGCGTCGTCACCTCGTCGAAGCAGCTGACGCTGCGATTCAGCATGCCGGGAGTCGAGCCCTTCCGCGCCTCTCCCACCGCGTACCCGAAAGCGGGCGACATCCGGGTGAGCGGCGTTGCGCTGAGCTATCTCGCGCCACCGCCGACCCCGCTTCCGCCGGCGGATCCCTGTGCAGCCCCGACGCCCGACCCGACCGGTGTGCCGACCCCGAGTCCGTCATCCAGCGCGACTCCGACATCCACTCCTTCGCCGACGCCCGCGTGTTCGCCCACGCCCACTCCGACGGGTACCCCCTCACAGAGCCCCACGCCCACGGTCACGCCCGATCCGACGCCCACCCTCGCCGCCATCCCGGTGCCCGCCGAGCCGCCCGACCTCGTCGAAGTGCCGCTGCCGCCGGAGTGGATCGGTGCCGACTCCGTGGGCGTGCGGGTGATCCAGCCGAAGGTCACCATCGTTCCCGGGGTCGCGCGGCCCGGCGGGGTCGTGACCGTCTACCTCGAGGACTTCCCGCCGCTGGCGGCGCTCACCATGGGCTGGACGGCCGGCTCGGGGTCACCGGCCGCCCTCACGCTGAAACCGGATGTCGCGATCACGCAGCACCGGATGCTCATCTTCCGCCGCGAACTGCTCGGGGAGCGGGGACTCGTCGTCACGAGCACCGACGGCTCCTTCGGCAACCTGCAGCCGGGCGCACGGCTGCGCGTCGTGCCGCGCAGCACGGTCGCCGACGAACTGGTCGGGAGGGGCGGGTGATCGCCGAAGTGGATCAGGCCCTCGGCGAGCTCGTGCGCGAGATCCCCGGGGTGCCGAAGGATGTGGATGTCGTGTT
>DASUQB010000109.1:0-4874 GCA_036280835.1 Microbacterium sp.
CCGCTGTTCGCGGCGCCACCGGGAAGCGTCAGCTCGCCGTTGGCCACCGTCGCCCCCGCGCCGAGGATCGAGCCGTTGTTGCCCTTGCCCGACACATCCGACACAGCCCCCGGGGTGCTGAAGTCGTAGTGCAGGAGCAGAGCCGGATCAACCGGTGTCGGATCTGCGCTCGCTGCGGGTGCTGTGAACACGCCCGCGGCCAGTGCGGCAATCGCGACACCCGCGATCCCCACCCGGCGCCATGACTTCTTCGCCATTTCAAACCTCTCCATCGCGGTCCTTCAACGCGCGGTCTTCGCGCGAAAGAATTTCGCTCAGCGTATCGCGTTAGCGCTCACAATGGAATAACGTGAGCGATAACAATCGACCGGCTGCGTTCGGCCTCACTTGATGGAGAGTGACATGCGAGTATCCTTCCGCCCGTTCAAGGTGCCGATCGCGGCGGCGGCCATCGGCGCCATGGTGCTCGGGCTCGGCGTCAGCAGCGCGAGCGCCGCCGTGCCCGGCAACGGCCTGGTCGCCGAATACCTCTTCACGCAGGCATCCGGATCCGTCGTCCCCAACACCGCGAGCGGGTCGGGCCTCGGGCCGGCCACGGTGCGCAATGTGCAGGCCTCCGATTGGACCGGCAACTCGCTCACGATGCGCGGCGGGGCCAAGACGTCGGCAGGCAACTGGGTCGAGCTGCCCGACGGCCTGCTCTCGGGCCGGCAGTCCGCGACGGTCGTCGCCGAGGTCAAGGCCTCGGCCGCCATGCTGAACACCTTCCACTTCCTCTGGAACATCGGCAACGAGTCCTCCGCCACCGAGTACTTCTTCGCCTCTCTCAACTGCGGCTCCGGCCGATCGCCGCTCGTCGGCCTCAAGACCGGCGGCGTGGAGCAGCTCGTCCAGTCGGGTTCGTGCGGCGTCACGGCGAACCAGTGGGTCAACGTCACCTCGGTCGTCGACGGGGCCACAGGCACCGCCTCGCTGTACATCGACGGCGTGCGCACGGCGCAGGGCAGCGTCGGGGCCACGCCCGCAAACGTCGTGGACCAGTCTCTGAACACCATCGGGCGCGCTCCGTGGCCCGACCCCCTCTTCCAGGGCGCGCTGTCGTCCTTCCGCGTGTACGACCGCGCGCTCTCCGACGCCGAGGTCGCCGCTGTCTCGGCCACCGACGCCGAGCTGCACGCCACCGAGCTGCGGGCCCAGGCGCAGGCCATCCTGAACGGCCTCGCGCTCACCGATCGCGAGACGTCCGGCGACATCGACCTGCCCACCGCGAACGGCCGGGTCACCTGGACCTCGAGCAACCCTGCCGTCGTCTCGCCGAGCGGCATCGTCGCGGCGCCCCTCGCCGGGCAGCCCGCCATCCCGGTCACCCTGACGGCCACGGCATCCCTTCGCGGCATCAGTGCCAGCACCTCGATCACCGTCACCGTGCTGCCCTCCACCGAGAGCGCCGAACAGCGGGCCGAGCGCCTCGCGCAGCGCTTCGTCATCCCCTCGGTCGTCCGCTCCGGCACGCCCCTGCCCGCGGCACCGGATGGCACGACGGTCGCCGTGACCTCCGTGGCCGGCGACATCCAGGTCGGCGACGCGATCACCTCCGCGTCCGACCAGCCCGTCGACGCCGAGATCGCCGTGCGGGTCACCGACACGGCCACCGGCACCGCCTCCGATCGCCGGTTCTCCGTGCGCGTGCTGCCCGGCAGCGCGCAGCAGCTGCTCGCGTACAACCGCAATCCGACGACCGTCGCCGAGGCGAACAATGCCGATGTGGCCCTCAGCGTGCACCTCGCGCTCGAGGCGGACGGCGGGTGGGGTCCGCTCAACGAGAACTACGGCATCTTCTTCCCCCGCACCGCCACGCCTCCGCCGGCGAGCGGCACGACCGAGGGCAGCCTGCGGAGCCTGCGCAACCCCCACGTCTTCTATCTGGAGGACGGCAGCTTCGGAATCGTGGCCACCCGAACGGCTCGGGGCGGCGGCTCGGACGGCACGCAGTCGAACCGGATGCTGTTCGCGCGCAGCACCGACCTGCTCTCCTACGAGGAGGTCGGCCTCGTCGACGTCGGCGTGACGAGCGGCGTCAACGACCCTGCCGTCGTGTGGGACTCCGCGGCCGACCGCTACGTCGTCACATGGACCTCGGATGCCGGAGCCCCCTCGTACACGACCTTCGGCGACCTCGCCGACCCCGCGACGCGCGGACCGGTGCTTCGCGGCACGATCGCGGCCACCGGCGGCAACCCCGGCGACGGAGTGCCGGACTACGCCACCGGCAACGCCGTGCCCGTCGCGAAGGCCGTCGCCGACGCGCTGCAGGTGCGCTTCGGCCGCATCGTCAACACGGGAGTGGAGGAGCTGGACGGCGTCGAGCTCGAGGCCGGAGACGACCTCGAGGCGTCGGCGCTTCCCCAGCGTGCCGAGCTCTCGTACAACGACGGCTCGACCGCCACCCGCGCGATCGCCTGGGACGCGGCGTCGCTCGCCGCGGTCGACACGGCCACGCCGGGCACCTACGAGGTGACGGGCACGATCAAGCAGCCCGAGTACGCGACACCGTTCGCCGACGAGCGGGCCGACCCGTCGGTCTTCCGATTCGACTGGAACGGCGACACCAAGTTCCTGATGATCGCGACCGAGGACCTGAACCTCAACCCGATCGACCCCGCGAACGGGGCGCACATGCCCATCCGCATCGCCGACCGGATCGAGGATCTGTCGGACGAGGCGCTGCGAGCCGGCGTGAACACCGAGATCGACCTGCTCCGCGCGGGCGACACGGATGCCGACGGCGGTGTCATGACCGGATGCTTCTGGGCCCCCGAGTTCCACGTCATCGACGACACCCTGTCCATCCTCTTCATGCCCTGCTACAACGGCTCCAACGGCCGCCCCGACATGTGGACGGGGCGCGCGAGCATCATCCAGCTCAAGAAGGACGCGCAGGGCAACGACCTCGACCCGGGCGTTCCGGCGAACTGGACGAAGGCGCAGAAGGTCGTCCGCTCGGACGGCTCGATCCTGAACCCGATCCAGAACATCTCGCTCGACATGACGTACTTCCAGGACTCCGGCCAGTCGTACTACGCCTGGCAGATGCTCGGCTCGATCTTCATCGCGAAGATGGACCCGTCCGATCCGACCCGGCTCACGTCGGCGCCGGTGCGCATCCTCGCCCCGGAGTACGCGTGGGACAACACCATCGCCGAGGGACCGAACGTGCACGTTCGCGACGGCAGGCTGTACCTCATCTACTCGGGATCCACGGTGGGCGACACCTACACCACCGGTCTCGCCACAGCGACAGCCGGTGAGAACGTCGACCTGACGAGCCCCGCGGCGTGGTCGAAGCTCAACTACCCCGTGCAGAAGTCCGGCATGTACAACGGCGAGTGGCAGCTCGGCACCGGCCACGGCATGTGGTCGTTCGACGAGGACGACAATCTGCTGTACGTGTTCCACGCCCGAACGAGCAACAACGGCCTGACCGGCCGCGACACATTCGTGCGCCGCGTGCACTTCGCCTCCGACGGGATGCCGATCTTCGACATGGAGCAGGATGAGGAAGTCGCGCCGGCGAACCGCACGGTGACGGTGACCGTCACGGTCACGGGGGACCCCGAGCCCGCACTCGACGTCACCGCCGCTGTCGCCGCCCGGTGCGTCGCCGGCAAGGTCGTGCAGACGGTCACGCTGACGAACCGGGAGGGCTTCCCCGTCGCGGTGTCGACGACGTCGCCCTACGGCAGCAAGACGATCGCCTCACTCGGCGCCGGCAAGTCCGTCTCGGCGGCGTTCACGACGCGCGCCGTCTCGGTCGAGGGTGGTGTCGTCTCCGTGACAGCCACCGCGACCGTCGGGGGCGCCCCCGTCTCTGCGACGCAGCAGGTCTCGTACTCCGCCGCCAGCTGCGGCTGACCCCAGCAGCCGCGGGCGTCGGCGGAGGGTGAGCCCCTCACCCCATCGGCGGCTCGCAGGGAGGCCGCCCCGGTTCTCGGACCGGGGCGGCCTTTCGGCGTGCGGCATCGGGGGGCCGGACCCCTTCGTCGTGGTCCCCGCCCGCGCCCCGCCGTTCGGGGTCATCGGGCGCCGGATCGGGTGCCGGTGAGGGAGGTCCGCGTGACCGGAGGCGGCAGGTGCGGGATATGCCGGAGACGCGAAAGGGCCCCGCCGGAGAATCCGGCGGGGCCCTCGATTCGGCGCAGGCCGTGTCAGCCGCAGCTGCGCGGTGCGTATGCCGCTGTCACGGTGCGGCTGGCGCCGTCTGCCGTCGCCGTGACTCGAACGTCGCCCGAGGGGACGGACGCCAGACGCGTGCTGAATGCGTACGCCACCGACTTGCCGGCCGCCAGGGTGGCCGTCTTCGAGCCGTACGCGGTTGCCACGACGATGTCGATCGGCTGGACGCCGTCGTTGGTGACCCGGGCCGTCAGCGTCACCTTGCCGGCGACACAGCGCGTCTCGGCGCTGACCACGGCCTCGATCGCGTTCTCGACGGTCACGGTCGCCTCGACCGGCATCCGCGAGTCGTCCTGCGCGATCCCCGCGACGGTGAAGGTCCCGGCTGCGGCGTACCGCTGCGGGTCGATCGCCTCCCACGAGACGTCCACGGTCTTCCCACTCCCGTCCGCCATCGTGAGCTGCGCCCCCGGCAGCACCGGGGCGACGCCGGGCTCTGTCGTCGCTTCCATGGCGCTGACGGAAGCCACGGCGATCGACGGTGCGTACGCTTCGAGCACCTTCTGGTACTCGGCGCGCGTGACCGGGATCACGGTGCCGTGGCGCGGCTTCCCGCCGTCGGCGTTCTGCGGCAGGTTCGCGCGGAGCTTGGTGCCCAGCGGCTGCCACGAGGTGCCGTTGTCGATGTCGTTCGAGCCGAA
>DASUQB010000110.1:0-9326 GCA_036280835.1 Microbacterium sp.
TCGCCCTCGCCTTCACGCACGACCTCGCCGACGCCGAGTTGTGGTTCGGTGTCTTCGCGATGATCCTCGGTGTCGGCAACGGGCTCTCCTCCGGCATGCTGCTGACCCTCGGGGCCGACGTCGCGCCGCGGGAGGACCCGGCGCCGTTCCTCGGCTCGTGGCGCACCCTCACCGACGCGGGCGGCGCGATCACGCCGCTGATCGTGTCGGGCCTCACGGCGGCCTTCTCCCTCGCCCTGGCGACCGGGTTCGTGGGAATCGTCGGCCTGCTCGGCGCCGTCGCCTTCGTGCGCTGGGTGCCGCGATTCGTCCCGCGGCAGCGCCCGTGACCGACGCGAAGATGCGGTTCTGCCGCAGCCGGAACGCCGGTCGCCGCTGCACGAGAGAGCTCGGTCACCTCGGCCTGCACCGGCACCGAGCACTCCTGTGGTCGGATGCCGGCGCCGACCCCGCCGACTGTCCCGCCTCCGGCGAGCCCGCCGCACCGGCGGCGACTCTCTCCAACGGCTTCCCCGGGGGCCGCGCTCTCTGCGAGCGCTGCCACGAGTTCGTCGAGCTGCGCGAGGGCCGCCTCGCGGACCATCGCACGTCGAGCCCCGAGACCGACGACGAGAACCGTCGGCAGTGGTTCAACTCCCACGGCTGGTGACGCCTCACCACCGCCGCACGTGGCACGGTGGACTCATGGCGGACGACGTGGGCACGAACTGGGCAGGCAACCTCTCCTACGGCGCGACGGAGGTGGCGAAGCCCTCGAGCATCGATGAACTGGCCGACGTGCTGCGCGGCGCGTCGAGGGTGCGAGCGCTCGGCACGCGTCACTCGTTCAATCGCATCGCCGACACGGACGCCCTGCTCGTGTCGGTGCGCGGTCTGCCTGCGGTCGCCGAGATCGACGCCGACGCGCGGGTCGTGCGCGTCTCGGCGGGCACCCGGTACGGCGATCTTGCGGTCGAGCTCGAGGCGGCCGGCTGGGCACTGCCGAACCTCGCGTCGCTGCCCCACATCTCCGTCGCGGGGGCCGTCGCCACGGGCACGCACGGGTCGGGTGACCGGGTGCCCTCGCTCGCGGCATCCGTCGCCCGCGTCGAGTTCATGACGCCCGACGGCGAGCCGCACTCGCTCGTCCGGGGTGACGCCGACTTCGAGGGCGCGGTGGTCTCCCTCGGGGCGCTGGGGGTGATGGTCTCGATCGACCTCGACATCGTGCCGACGTTCGAGATCGCGCAGACCGTCTTCGAGGGGCTGCCGTGGGACGGCGTGCTCGCCGACCTGGATGCCGTGACGGGCCTCGGCTACAGCACGAGCATGTTCACGACCTGGCGCGACGCGGACGTCGTCGATCAGCTCTGGGTGAAGGCGCGAGCGGATGCCGCCGCCGCCGTTCCCGACGACGTGCTGGGGGCGCGGCCCGCGCCGGTCGACCGGCATCCACTGCCCGGCGTCTCCGCCGTAAACTGCACCCCGCAGCGGGGATCGGCCGGGCCATGGCTCGATCGGCTGCCGCACTTCCGCATGGGGTTCCAGCCGTCGAACGGCGAGGAGCTGCAGTCCGAGTATCTCGTGCCCCGCCGCCACGCGGTCGAGGCGCTCGGCACCCTGCGCTCGCTCGCGAGCCGGATCGCGCCGCTGCTGCAGGTGTGCGAAGTGCGCACCGTGGCGGCCGACGCGCTGTGGCTGAGTTCGTCGTACGAGACGGATGCCGTGGCCATGCACTTCACGTGGCTGCCCGACCAGCCGGGGGTCGAGGCGTTCCTGCCCGATCTCGAGGCGGCGCTCGCGCCCTTCGACGCCCGGCCGCACTGGGGCAAGCTCTTCGTGCGGCGGGACGTCGCCGCGCTCTACCCTCGGTGGAGCGACTTCGGCGCACTGCGCGAGCGGTTCGATCCGCGAGGGGTGCTGCGCAACGACTGGCTCGCCGAGCTCGGCCTGTAGCCACGCGTCAGCAGGCTTCTCCACAGGCTTGTCAATCCCGCGCCGGCGATTCGGATCCTTGGGGAAGATGGATCGTCGCCTCGCAGAGGCGGGGAGGAGCCTGCACGTGCCGGAGTCGCTGATCGCCCGAACCGCGCAAGAGATCTTCGGGTGGGAGCGCCTGCGGGACGGGCAGGAGGACTCGGTCTCCGCCCTGCTCGACCGGCGCGATGTGCTGGCCGTGCTGCCCACGGGTGCGGGGAAGTCCGCGATCTACCAGCTCGCCGGCACCCTGCTCGAGGGCGTCACGATCGTCGTATCGCCCCTCATCGCGCTGCAGGCGGATCAGCTCGACCAGCTGAGCGAGCACGCCGCCGCGCCGCGGGCGGTGGCGATCAATTCGACGCTCGGCGAGCGCGCGACCGACGAGGCGTGGGAGTCGCTTCAGGACGGTGCGGCGCGCTTCGTGTTCCTCGCTCCGGAGCAGTTCGCGAAGGATGACGTGCTCGACCGCCTGGCCGGTCTGGGTATCGCCCTCTTCGTCGTCGACGAGGCCCACTGCGTCGCGAGCTGGGGCCACGACTTCCGGCCCGACTACCTGCGCCTCGGCGAAGTGCGGCGCAGGATCGGATCGCCGACGGCCGTCGCGCTGACCGCCACGGGCGCCGAACCCGAGCGCAGGGAGATCATCGAGCGGCTCGCGCTCGATGATCCGCTGCTCGTCGTTCGCGGCGTGGACCGTCCCAACATCGACCTCCAGGTGACGCGGTGGGGGTCCGACGAGGAGAAGCGGCGGGGCGTGCTCGAACTCGTGCCCGCGCTCCCCCGACCGGGGCTCCTCTACACGGCCACTCGCCGCGAGGCGGAGGAGTACGGCGACGAGCTTTCGGCGCGGGGCATGCGCGCCGAGGTGTATCACGCGGGTCTGTCGGCCCGCGAGCGCACGCGCGTGCACCAGGCGTTCCTCGACGGCGCGACGGATGTCGTGGTCGCGACCAACGCGTTCGGCATGGGAATCGACAAGCCCGACGTGCGCTTCGTCGTGCACGCCTCGGTCCCCGAGTCGGTCGACTCCTACTACCAGGAGATCGGCCGCGCCGGCCGCGACGGCGATGCCGCATCCGCCGTGCTCTTCTACCGCTCCGAGGACCTCGGACTGCGCAAGTACTTCGCCGCACGCGGGACGGATGCAGCGAAGCTGAGTGCCGCATACTCCGCCATCGCCGGGCAGCAGCGGCCGGTGCGCAGCAAGGACCTTGCCGCAGAGCTCGGCATCTCGACCCGCAGTGCGACCGGTCTGCTCAACCAGCTGATCGAGGGCGGAGCTGCGCGCCTCACGCGCACGGGGGCACGGCCGATCGGGTCGATGGCGCCGCAGGATGCCGCAGCAGCGGCCGAGGAGGCGGCGGAGCGCCGTCAGCGCATCGAAGAGTCGCGCGTCGATGTGATGCGCCGTTACGCCGAGACCCGCGACTGCCGGCGGCGGGTGCTGCTCGGCTATTTCGGGGAGAACCTGCCTGGCGCATGCGGGAGCTGCGACACGTGCCGCGCGGGAACGGCCGACGACGACGCGGTGAGCGAGTCGTCCGCGCCCTTCCCCGCCGGCGCCGCGGTCGACCACGTCGAATGGGGCCGGGGCAGCGTCGTCGACGTCGACGAAGACCGGCTCACCGTGTTCTTCGGCGACCAGGGCTACAAGGTGCTGGCGCTCGATCTCGTGCAGGAGAACGGCCTGCTCCGCCTCGCCGGGTGAGCAGCGATCGTCGATGCCCCTATCCCCGCGGCCCCGGGGCCTCTACTCTGGAGGGGCCGCTGGGGAGCGACAACGCGTGAGCCCGCATCACGCCTCGGGCATCGATGTGCCTCCCTGGTGAGCGGCGCCCTGGGGAGGGACCGTGGAAATCAAGGGTGACGACACGTATGCCTTGATCGTGGTGGGGGACCATGCGCGAGACGAGTACGTGCGGCTGCTGAGCCGTCTGGGGCTTGCCGCGGACGCCTTCCGAGATACGTCGGCCGCCGCGCGGTCGCTGCGCGCGCACCCTCCGGCCGTGTCGATCCTCGAGGTCGAGGACGGGGGCTGCGCCCTTCTGCGCGAGCTCCGCGACCGCTTCGGGCCGGACACCCCGGTCGTGCTCGTCTCCGCCGTCCGCACCTCGCCGGCCGACGTCGTCGCGGGGCTGCTGGTGGGGGCGGATGACTACGCCGCCGAGTCGATGGATGCCGACGAGTTCATCGCGCGTGTGCGCCGTCTCATCGACCGCACCCGACGCGCTCCGACAGCGACCGCCGACCTGCGGCGGCTGTCGGCCCTGACCGACCGCGAGCGCCAGGTGCTCGCACTGCTCAGCGAGGGGCTCTCGCAGAAGCAGCTCGCGGCCGAGCTCGGCATCAGCGTGAAAACGGTGGGCGCGCACGTGCAGAACCTGCTCTCCAAGCTCGGCCTCCACTCGCGGCTGGAAGCCGTCGCCTTCGCGATGCGCGCGGGCGCGATGGTCGCGCCGCTGGGTGTGGCGGTCGCTGCGCTTCCGGGACCGGTGGGCTGAGCGCACGGCGAAGCGGCCGGGCAGAGACGCCCGGCCGCTCGGTCGATCCGCCTCGGGTAGCGGGATCGGCGCCTTCTCAGCCGTTGTCGATCGTGAGATCCGACGTCTCGTGGCAGGTCGCAGCGATGTCCTCCTGACCCGGGTTGGTGCTGTCGTACCTGACCTTCCAGGAGTACTCGCCGGACTCCGTGACCGCCGTGGTGTTCGCTGTCGACACCGTCTGCGGAGACGCTCCGGCGACCGCGGCCGTCGTGCTCCACTCCGGCTCCCCTGCGCAGTTCCCATTGGCATAGAACGCGAAGTGAGCGGTTCCGGCGAGGTCGCCGCCGGCGCCGTTCGTCACCGTCACCGAGTCATTCGGCACCCAGCTCTGCGCGCTGGTGAGCGAGGAGGGCGCGACGTCGACCACGACATCCTCCGCGGTGTCAGCGCAGTCGGCGTTGTGCGTCAGGCCGTTCGTGTTCGGCGAGCTGCCGCTGTAGACGGCGACCCAGGAGTACTCCCCTGCCGCCCCGGGCACGAACTGCGGGTCCGGGGTGTTGTACGTCCCGTTCCCGCTCACCGCGACCGCGGCCGACGTGTGCGCCAGTGTGGCGCAGTCATCCGGGCCGTACAGCGTGAAGGTGATCGTCCCGCCCGCGGGTGCACCGCCCGTTCCGGTCAGGTTGATGACCGGATTCGCCGGCTGGGTTGCCGTCCCGCCGAGGGCTGCGGAGTCCGTCACCGCATTGCCCAGCAGCACGTCGGCCCCCGCGGTCGTCGACAGTGTCGGCGTCACCGGGTTGACGGTGAAGCACTCGGTCGCGCTCGAGTCGCTGGAGGACGGGATGCCGTTCGCCGCATCGCCGCTGTAGACCGCGCGCCAGCAGTACCGGCCGGCGGAGGTGACATAGGCGATCGGCGAGAGCACCGTCACCGGATAGGCGGCGCCCGTCACGTTCGTCGAGCCGACAGACGTTCCGCCCGTTGTGCACAGTCCCGGCGCGTCGACCTTGCAGAGGGAGAAGGCCACAGATCCCGCCGGGGCGGCCGTACCGCCGGTCACGGAGACCACGGCGGAGTCCTTGACGCCCACGACCCCCGTGCCGATCGACAGTCCACCCGCGGCGATGCCCAGTCCCTCGCCCGTCTTCGGGGTCGTCACAGTCGTCGATCCGCAGTTCGTGATCGGCGGCGCAGTCGCGAGAATGGTGTCCTTATAGTCCGCGGTGTCGGAGTTGCCCGTCACCGTGCTCGGGATCGTGTTCGCGAACGTGCGGCAGGCGGTCGACCCCCCGAAGATCGTCGCGGTGAGGTCGACGGCCGCCTCGCCCCGGAACCCATCGGCGCTGTAGGCCGCCTGGGACACGGCGGCGTTGAGCAGCGTGGGAGCCCCGAGCACGAGGTTCGGCGCGGTGCCGCTCCACGTGCGGAGGTAGAGGTCCTTGCTGCCGCCCTGCTGGTCCCAGAGGATCATGAAGTCGCCGGCGCGGCGGTTCGCCCAGGGGTTGCAGGCGGCGATCAGCTGATCCTGCGTGGCCGACGTGTACGCGCAGCTGGCCGGTGCGGCGACCTGCATGAACTCGTAGGCGATGAAGCCGCTGCCGGAGTTGGAGTCCCGCTCCCACGCGAAGTAGAGCCAGTCGTGGTTGGTCACGGCTTCCCGCTCCGTGTCGAGCCAGGCCTGGCGCAGGTCGACCTGGGCGTTGGGGTTGGTGAGCCCCAGCGTCGGAACGGCATCGGAATGGATGACGCCGATCTTGGTGGTGTTGGAGTTCAGCGGGCCGAGCTCCTTGACGCTGCCGCTCAGGTCTGCCAATTGCGAGGTGTCGGGGTCGGGCACGCTGCCGTCGATGCTGAAGGGCCCGTCGGCGGCCATCGCCGCCGGCCCGGTGAGCACCGAGGTCGTCAGCACGGCGGCGAAGAAGCCCGCGATCCAGGGCCACCGTCGCAGCCGCAGTCGGCCGTCGGAGCGCGTGGTCGGGCGTGGTTGATTCATGACGGTGCCTTTCTCTGGCGTGGATGGATTCACGCTAGGAACGGAGGCACGCGGCGACCATCGGGAGATGTGCGCAGTGGCATCGGGCAAACGCCCTAGGGCAAGGCGGCGGCGATGCCCGCGGACCACCGACGAGCTCAGCGCAGCGCCGTGCGGCTCGTCGCAGTGGAGGACAGCGCCACCCCATCGGGCACGAACAGCGAGACGATCGGCGCGTGCCAGGCTGTGGTGACGGTGACGCGCGCAGACAGGCCGTCGGGCGAGCCGGCCGAGACGAGGGCAGCTCCTGAGCCCACGGCATCCACGATTTCGCTCGCCTGCGTGAAGACGGCGTCATCGCGCAGTTCGGCGAGAGGCTCGCCGCCCGACATCGAGATGGTGAAGCCGTCGGCGCCGGCGAGCGCCGCGGCATCCGCGAGCGCGTCGAGTCTCTTCTGAGCGAGGTAGAGGCTCGTCGCATTGGCGCAGACGAAGATCGCGACCAAAGCCAGCATCGCGTACCCGAGCGTGAGCAGCAGGATGCTGCCCTCGTCGTCGGCGTCGTCGGGCCCGTCGCCGGCGAGCGGCCTCCGGAGCATCACTCGGTGCCCCAGAAGCGCGAGACCTTCTGAGCGGCGGATGCCTCGACCGGCACGCTCGCGAGCGACTCGAGGCCCAGCACCGAGGGGACGAGCGGCAGGGACACGCGCGTCGCGATGGTGACGACCACGGTGGCGCCCGCCTCAGGGCAGAGGGCGCCGGCCGGCCTGCAGGTCAGGGAGAGCTCGACCTCGTCGGGGGCGATTCCGTACTCGTCGACGATCGAGCGGAGCACCGCGTCCGCTCGCGCGCTCGCCGTCCCGGCATCCGGTGCCGCGGCGATCGCGCGTGCGACGTGCCGCGCCCCCGCCTCCGCCCCGAGCGCCTGAGCTTGGATCTGCCCGAGCGCGACCACGAGGTAGACGAGCGGAACGAGGAGAAGCAGACCCACGGTGATGAACTCGAGGGCCGCGGACCCCTCGTCTCCAGATGCCGCCGCCCGCAGGCGCCTACTCCAGGGATTCGACCGGCGCATGCGCGGTGACCTCCAGCGAGCGCGGTGCCCCGAGCAGTCCGACGAGCGGCAGGGTCGTCACGACGGTGAGCTCCACGGCGTCGTGCCCGAGCACCCGCGTCTCGCGCACCGACACGTCCTGCGCATAGTCGCCGCCCACCGTCCTGGTGACGATTTCGCGCGTCCGGGTGACTCCCTCGGCGAGGGACGTGTCGGCGAGCGCGGCGTGATGGGCTCCCTCCACGGCCGCGTCGTGCACGACGTTGCGCACGTAGATCGCGAGCCCGAGCTGCAGGACCGCGAGCGTCAGCACGGTGAGCAGGCTCCCGACGAGCACGAATTCGACGGGGCTCGAGCCGCGCTCGTCGCCGATGCCGTCCCGAAGCGCCTCCCGGAGGCGCCGCCAGCCCTGGAGCGGACGATCCTCGAGACGATCGCGCGGCTCGGGAGCACGCTGGTCGAGGGGCGGCACGTCTCTAGAGGCCGGAGACCCGGGAGATCGCCTGCTCGAAGAGCCCGGCGAGGGCCGGACCTGCGAGCGCCCAGATCACGACGACCAGGCCCGCGGTCATCAGCGTGATGAGCACCCAGCCGGGCACGTCCCCCCGCTCGTCGTCGTGGAGGTCTCCGAAGAGCGTG
The DNA here is from genome assembly GCA_036280835.1 of Microbacterium sp. Classification (GTDB taxonomy): domain Bacteria; phylum Actinomycetota; class Actinomycetes; order Actinomycetales; family Microbacteriaceae; genus Microbacterium. Next base: position 8,111 of record DASUQB010000110.1, read on the forward strand.
CGCATACGTGCGACGGTGCGGCGAAGCATCCTGTCGTCCTTTCCCGACCGCGAGCGGTCATCTGCCTGTTGTTTCGAAACCGTCATCCGACACCCAGCCGAAGCATGAACACGCCGGGGAACACCGCGAACAGCACGCTGAGCGGCAGGATGAGGAACACGAGCGGGATCAGCATGTAGATCTCCTTGCGACCGGCCCGTTCGATGAGAGCGCGCTTGGCCTCTTCGCGCGCGTCGGACGCCTGCGCCTGGAGCACGAGCGCGAGCGGCGCGCCCCGATCGATCGCGGCGACGAGGTGATCGACGGCGCGCGACAGCGCGGGCACCTGCAGTCTGTGGGCGAGCGCGCCGAGTGAATCAGAGAGGGACGAGCCGGTGCTGACGGAGAGCACGGCGGTGCGCACCTCGAGGGTGAGCTCGCCCGCACCGACGGAGCCGATGCGGCGGAGGCTGTCGAGCAGGCTCTCGCCTGCGGCGAGGCAGAGCGCCAGGAACTCGAGCACCGTCGGCAGCTCGTCCTCGACGCGAGCCACGCGAGCGCGCGAGGACCTCGTGAGGCGCGCGTCGCAGAGCACGAAGCCGACGACCCCGAACACCGGCGGGACGAGAAACCCGGTCGCGGTGAGCGTGCCCGCGAGCGCCAGCGCGACGATCAGCAGCCCGCCGAGCGCGATCCCCACGAGCGCCCACCCCAGCTGCCGCCCCCGGAAGGCGGCGACATCGACCGTCCAGCCGGCCTGCGACAGCCTGCGCGCGATCGTCTCCGATCCGCCGACGGCCGCGCCGAAGCGATCCCGTGCGCGCGTCCAGAGAGCGCCGGCGCCGCCCACGAGGATGCCCGCCGGGTCGGTGCCCGCCGTCCACGGCGTCGCGCCGCGGGGATCGGTGACATCCCGCACGTACGGAGCGATGCGCCGAGCCAGAGTGGGAGCGCCCCATCGCGGCGCGAGAGCGAGGAGGCTCCAGGTTCCCAGGCCGAAGGCGGCGCCGAGCACGAGCGCCAGCGCGGCATCCGTCCCCCAGCCCGTGGCGATCACCCGAACCACCGCCGCGGCTCGGGCAGGCGACCGATCCGAATCATGATGCGGAACGCGACGAACGACACCGCGGCTCCGGCGAGGATCAGCACCACGCCCTCCGCGCTCCCATAGGCCTTCGCGCCTTCTGGACGCAGCGCCAGCATCGCGAGGATGACCCACGGCGCAACGACGCCGAGC
>DASUQB010000111.1:0-5887 GCA_036280835.1 Microbacterium sp.
CTGGTGTGGTTCTGCCTCTGCGGGCGTCGCTGCGCCACCAATCGGCTTGGCGCGAGTTTCGCGTGGCGCGCCCCGCCAGCGGTGCACCGCGTCCGGCCGGGCCGGCCGGCCGGCCTGCGCTGACCGGCCGGCAGCCGTCGATCATCTTGGGCGCGCCGAGGGCCTGTGTCACACCGCCTCGAACAGGAGTGCGGTGATCACGGGGCGCGACTCCGGCGCGGGCTGGTCGTCGTCGGAGTACGGCCGGTTGAGCAGGTGCCCTCGGTGGACGAGCGTCGCGGATCCGCCCCCGTCGAGGTTGATGGCGTCCGAGGCGCCGAAGGAGATCATCAGGCGCGCGAGCTCGCCCAGCTCGAGCCCGGCGTCCACCCCGCTGCGGCGGCCGTCGCAGCAGACCGCCAGGAGCTCGTCGTCGCCGACGCCCAGCGCGCACCGCGGGTAGCGGCCCACCGTGATGTCCGAGTCGAACTGGGCCGCGCCGCTCGAGAAGCCCTCGCGATCCCCCTCGTCCGCGAGCGACCGCCCGCCGGCCACCAGCAGCGGGCCTGCCTGGACGAGGTCGCCGGCGGGATCGGGGCCGAGCGCTCCGCGCGGTGCCAGACGCACGTCCCCGTCAACGTGCACGCACGCCCGCTCATCTCTCCACGGCGCGGCGACCGGCTCGTGCTCGCGCACCGTCCCGCCGAGCCGGACCTCGCCGAGCGGACGGTACGGGTCGCGCACGAAGAAGCCGGCGACGATCGCCTCCGGCCGGCCGTGGGCCGCGCACCACTGGTCGAGTCGCGTCGGATCGTCGAAGCACTGCAACGCGAGCCGGAACCTCGCACGCGGGTACCGGACCAGGTACACGGTCGTCTCCTGCTCCTGGCGATTGCGAAAGCGGAGCAGCTCGTAAGCGATGCCGTCCGAGCGGATCATGGGGCGGCCTCGACCGTACCCGGGTTCGGGTCAGGGGTGCCCCGAGGTCGGCTTCACCGGTCTCCTGCATGCTCGGTCGCCCGGGTTGGCGCTTCAGCGCCGCCGACACGCCGCGTCCCGCGGTCGCCCCGATCCAGGGGCGACCGCGGGCACGGGGTGCGCCTACTCGACCTTGAACGGGAGCTTCTGCCCGGCCATGTAGTGGCCGGCCAGGTGGCAGACGAGCTCGTACTCGCCGGGCTCGAGGTCCCAGGTGACGGTCTCGCTCTCGCCGGCGCCGAGATCGGCGCCCTTGCCGAGGAAGCTGCTCTCGTCGAGCATGCCGCCGTCGACCTTCGCCGGCGCCGGGGTGATCGCGAGGCCGTGCATCGCGGCGCCCTCGTTCTTGACGTTGAACGCCACCTTGCCGGCCTTGACGGTCGGCGCGCTGGACTTGACCCACATGTCGCCGAGCGTGACGTCGATGCCGTCCGTGGCGGCCGCGGCGTCCTTGGTGCCCTCGTGGTGGGCGGGCGCCGCGCCGTGGCCGGCGGCCTTGGGGGCGTTCGGCGTGGCGAGGATGCCGAGCGAGCCCTTGACCATGTCGCCGAAGGCGTGGTTGACGAACGGGAAGGTGCCCTCCTCGTCGAGGGTGAACTCGACCCAGCCGCCCTGCGACGGCGCGAGGTTGATGGTCTGCGCGTCGTGGCCGGCGGTCCCCTCGACCATGGTGCGGTCGAAGACGGTGCCGATCACGTGGAAGGCGCTCCAGACGCTCGGGCCGGCGTTGAGCACGTACATGCGGACCTTCTCGCCCTTGCGGACGCCGATCGGCGCCTGCTGGTACTGGTTCGCGTAGCCGTTGAAGGCGATCACGTCGGGCTTCTTGGCCGCCATCTTGGCCATGTCGGCATCACCACCGGGCTTGCCGAGGTAGTACTCCTGCTGGGTGATCCACAGCTCGCGGTCGACGGGGGCGAGGTCCTTGGGCTTGACGACGAACATGCCGACCATGCCCGCGCCGGTGTGCATCAGCACCGGCTGGGTCGCGCAGTGGTACATGAACACGCCGGGGTGATCGGCGACGAAGCGGTAGTGGATCGACTTGCCGGGCGCGAGGTCCTTGTAGCGCGTCCCGGGGTTGACCTCGGCGGAGTGGAAGTCCAGCGAGTGCGGCATGTTGACCTTCATCGCCTTGTCGGAGCCGTTGGTCAGCGTGAAGTCGACCGTGTCGCCCTCGTTGACGACCATCGGGCCCGAGACGCCGGTCCCCTGGTAGCGCTTGCCGTTGACGGCGAAGCTCCAGACCTCCGTCGGGGCGAGGTCCTTGGAGACCTGGGTGACGTGCTGGTAGACGTCGACCTCGAAGGTCTTGACCTTGCCGGCGGGGACCGGCGGCAGCGCCGGATCGACGCGCTCGAACGGCTCAAACGCGACGCCCTTCGCGTCGGCGAGCGTCGGCGCCGCCTGCTCGGCGGCCGCCGGCTCCTCGGCGGGCTGCGCGGTCGGCGCGGGTGCGCGGGTCGTGGCGGCGGAATCGTCGCCGGTGGCCATCGCGAACACCGAGACCATCACGGCCAGAATCGCGAGAAGAGCGGTGAGCCCGACGCCCACCATCATCCATTCGCGCCACCGCTTCCCGCCGTCGACAACGGTCGCGCCGATCGGGTTCTCCACCGGCGGTCCGTCGTTGAGCCCCTCCGCCGCGTGATAGTCGATCTGCGAGGTGGGTTCCGGCTCGGAGCCGGGGATGAGCGTTGACATTCCGCCATTCCTTCGGACGTAGGGTTCCTACGCCTCATCCTCGGCCCGTCGGTCGGTCGCGGCATCCGCAGTGACGTGCAGATCCGTTGCGGGATTCCCGCAGTCGGCCGCCCGACTCCGGGAGCACGGTCGCCTCATGGGCCAGCCGTGAGGTGTGAGCGTCAGCGCAGCTCGTTGTGCTGCGTGTAGACGTCGCTGCGGTCGACCGGGTCGGACTTCTCTCGCGGTGGCTGGTCGTTCTTGTCGGCGCGCGACAGGAACGCGCCGCCGGTCACGTACATCGCGACGATGAACACGACCGCGACCGCGACGAACAGCAGCAGGATGATGGCTACTCCGCCTTCCATGCGGTCGGGCTGCCCGTCCAGGTACGGCCGCAAACCGGCTCGCCCGGACTCGTCACCCGGTGTCGTGTGACGCGGCGCCGGCTCGCAGCAACGCGAGCGCGTCACCGCGCGCACCGGTGGACCCTCGTGACCGGTGTCCTTGCTTTTTCCTCCGCGACGCGGTTAGCGTGGCACCCAGGGAAGGCGCCTCGACGAGGAGGAGCAGTTCCGATGGCGATCGCATCCGCAGCACCCGGTCAGAGGCTCGAACAGGACGTCGAGCCTGTCATCAGGGCCGCCGAGATCACGCGGACCTACGGGGAGGGCGAGGCGGCGGTCCACGCCCTGCGCGGGGTGTCGCTCGACATCGAGCGCCACCGCCTGACCGCGGTGATGGGCCCCTCGGGCTCGGGCAAGTCCACGCTCATGCACATCCTCGCCGGGCTCGACCGGCCCGACAGCGGCACGGTCACCATCGACGGGACGGACATCACCTCGCTCGACGACGACGCGCTGACCAAGCTGAGGCGGAGCCACATCGGCTTCATCTTCCAGTTCTTCAACCTGCTCCCGATGCTCACCGCGGAGGAGAACGTCCTCCTGCCGCTGGAGATCGCCGGCAGGCGCCCCGACGCCGAGTGGCACGACGAGGTGATGGACAAGGTCGGGCTCACGGACCGGCGCACGCACCGTCCGGCCGAGCTCTCCGGCGGCCAGCAGCAGCGCGTGGCGGTCGCCCGCGCCGTCGTGGCCAAGCCGGTCGTGATGTTCGCCGACGAGCCGACCGGCAACCTGGACTCGCGGACGGGCGCCGAGATCCTGGGCCTGCTGCGCGACATGGTCGACTCGCTCGGCCAGACCACGGTGATGGTGACCCACGACCCGCAGGCCGCGGCGATCGCGGACCGCGTTCTGTTCCTCGACGACGGCCACGTCGTGCGTGACCTGGCTGCGTGTACGCCGCACGAGATCCTGGCGACGATGGAAGAGCTGGCCGCGCCATGAGACGCGTGGCGCTGAAGGGCCTCGCGTTCCGCAAGGTACGCGCGCTGCTGACTGCGCTGGCCGTGGTGCTCGGCGTGGCGATGGTGAGCGGCACCTACGTCCTCACCGACAGCATCCAGAAGGCGTTCGACGGGATCTTCACGGGTTCGTACGAAGACACGAGCGCGGTGATCTCGGGCAAGCAGGTCGTCGAGTTCTCGACCACCGGCAAGGCCACGGTGCCGGAGTCGCTGCTGCCGAAGGTGCGCGGCGCCGAGGGCGTCCAGCAGGCGGAGGGCGCGATCTTCGACCTCCAGTCGGAGGGCAACACGGTCAAGCTCTACAACGACAAGGGCGAGGCGGCCGGCAACGGCCAGGCACCCTCGTTCGGGTTCGGATTCGACGGCGACGCCGACCGCTTCAACCCGCTCCGGCTGGTGGACGGGCAGTGGGCCGCCGGCTCCTCGCAGGTGGTGATCGACCAGGGCACGGCCGAGGACCAGGGCTGGGCGATCGGCGACCGCATCCGGGCCGCGGCCGAGGGGCCCGCCCGGGAGTACACCGTCTCGGGCATCGCGCGGCTGGGTGACGTGCAATCGCTCGGCGGCGCCACGCTCGCCGTCTTCGACCTCTCCACGGCGCAGCAGGTGCTCAACAAGGAGGGACAGCTCGACACGATCTTCCTCGCGTCCGACGAGGGGGTCACGTCCGAGGAGCTGACCGCGAACATCGAGCCGCTGCTGCCCGCGAGCGCGCAGGTGCGCACGGGCGACGAGCAGGCCAGCGCGGATTCCTCGGGCATCAGCGAGGGCGTCGACTTCATGCGCTACTTCCTGCTCGCGTTCGCGGCGATCGCGCTCGGCGTCGGCTCCTTCGTGATCTACAACACGCTCTCGATCACGCTCGCGCAGCGGGTGCGGGAGTTCGCCACCCTGCGCACGCTCGGCGCGTCGCGCAAGCAGATCATGCGCTCCGTCCTGCTGGAGGGCTTCGTCCTGGGCGTGCTCGCCTCGGTGCTCGGCCTGTTCGGCGGCGTGGCGCTGGCGAAGGCCCTGAGCGCGATCTTCGACGCGATGGACCTGTCGATGCCGCAATCGGGCATCGTGCTGGCCACGCGCACGATCGTCGTGTCGCTGGTGCTCGGCGTCGGCATCACGATGCTGGCCACGATCATCCCGGCGCGGCGCGCGATGGCGATCCCGCCGATCGCGGCCGTGCGGGAGGGCGCCACGTTGCCGCCCGGGCGTCTCACGAGGCACCGCTGGCTGCGGCCGGTCACCGCGGTGGCCGCGATCGTGCTGCTGGTCTGGGGCGGGGCGGGCGGTCTGGACACGGGCACGTCGCTGCTCGTGACCGCGTTCGGCTGCCTATTCATGTTCGTCGCCTTCTGGCTCGTCTCCTCGCGCCTCGTGGTGCCGATCGCGGCCGCCGTCGGCCGTCCGTCCGGACAGATCGCGGGCGCCGCGGGCCGGCTCGCGGTGCGCAACTCGCAGCGCAATCCGGTGCGCACCGCGCGCACGGCGGCCGCGCTGATGATCGGCCTCGCGCTGGTCACGCTCGTCGCCACCCTCGGCGCCGGCATGCGCAGCACGGCCAAGGATTCGCTCGACGCCATCGTGGACGCCGACTACGTGCTCACCTCGGAGAACGGCTACTCGACGTTCCCGGCCGCCGCCGGCGAGGCGCTGGTCGCCGTCGACGGCGTGGAGGTCGCCTCGAGCGTGCGCAGCGACAACGCGGTCGCGTTCGGCGAGGAGATCGGCGTCATGGGCATGGACCGCGACGCGGACGAGACCTTCAACGTGTTCCTCGTGAAGGGCAGCGAGCTGACGCCGGGCGCCCTGACCGGCGCCCAGGCGATCCTGCGCGAGTCCTTCGCGGAGAAGCACGACCTCGCGATCGGCGACACGTTCCAG
>DASUQB010000112.1:0-8535 GCA_036280835.1 Microbacterium sp.
ACACCTGCGTCGGCACCGACTCGCACACCACCATGGTGAACGGGCTCGGCGTGCTCGGCTGGGGAGTCGGCGGCATCGAGGCCGAGGCCGCGATGCTCGGACAGCCCGTGTCGATGCTCATCCCGAAGGTGGTCGGCTTCAAGCTCTCCGGCGCCATCCCGACCGGCGTGACCGCGACGGATGTCGTGCTCACGATCACCGAGATGCTCCGCAAGCACGGAGTCGTCGGCAAGTTCGTCGAGTTCTACGGCTCGGGCGTCGCCTCGGTGCCGCTGGCCAACCGCGCCACCATCGGCAACATGAGTCCGGAGTTCGGCTCGACCGCCGCCATGTTCCCGATCGACGAGGTGACGCTCGACTACCTGCGCCTCACCGGTCGCAGCGAGGAGCAGGTCGCCCTCGTCGAGGCCTACTCGAAGGCGCAGACGCTGTGGCACGACGCGGCCACCGAGCCGGTCTTCAGCGAATATCTCGAGCTCGACCTCGCGACGGTCGTCCCCTCGATCGCCGGGCCCAAGCGTCCGCAGGACCGCATCGTGCTCACGAACGCCAAGACGCAGTTCGCGACCGATCTGGTGAACTACGCCGACAGCGACCACGACCTCGTCGACCTCGCGACCTCCGAGTCGTTCCCGGCATCCGACCCCCCTGGGTTCACCCCGGAGGACGAGAACAGCCACCACGAGCACCACCACCACAGCCACGCGCCCGCGAAGGGCTCCAAGCCCACGCCGGTCGTGCTCGAGGACGGCCAGAGCTTCATGCTCGACCACGGCGCCGTCACCATCGCCGCCATCACCTCGTGCACGAACACGTCGAACCCCTCCGTCATGCTCGCCGCCGGCCTCCTCGCACGCAACGCCGTGAAGAAGGGGCTGAAGGCCAAGCCGTGGGTGAAGACGACCCTCGCGCCGGGCTCGAAGGTCGTCACCGACTACTACGAGAAGGCCGGCCTGACGCAGGATCTCGAGGATCTCGGCTTCTACACCGTCGGCTACGGCTGCACGACCTGCATCGGAAACTCCGGGCCCCTCATCGAGGAGGTCTCGGCGGCCGTGCAGCAGAACGATCTCGCCGTCACCGCGGTGCTCTCCGGCAACCGCAACTTCGAGGGTCGCATCAACCCCGACGTCAAGATGAACTACCTGGCGAGCCCGCCGCTCGTCATCGCCTACTCGCTCGCTGGGTCGATGAACTTCGACTTCGAGACCGACGCCCTGGGCAAGGACCAGGACGGCAACGACGTCTTCCTCCGCGACATCTGGCCCGACTCGGCCGAGGTGCAGGCCACGATCGACTCGTCCATCAACAAGGACATGTTCGACACCCAGTACGCGAGCGTGTTCGAGGGCGACGAGCGCTGGAAGACGCTCCCGACCCCGACCGGCGACGTGTTCGAGTGGGATGCCGAGTCGACATATGTGCGCAAGCCCCCGTACTTCGACGGCATGACGATGGAGCTGACGCCGGTCACCGACATCAGCGGCGCCCGGGTTCTGGCGACGCTCGGCGACTCGGTCACGACCGACCACATCAGCCCTGCCGGCAACATCAAGCTGGACAGCCCGGCCGGTCACTACCTGAACGAGCACGGCGTCGACCGCAAGGACTACAACTCGTACGGGTCGCGTCGCGGCAACCACGAGGTCATGATCCGCGGGACGTTCGCCAACATCCGCCTGAAGAACCAGCTCCTCGACGGCGTCGAGGGCGGCTACACGCGCGACTTCACGCAGGAGGGCGGACCGCAGTCGTTCATCTACGACGCCAGCCAGAACTACCAGGCGTCCGGCACGCCGCTCGTGATCTTCGGCGGCAAGGAGTACGGCTCCGGCTCGTCGCGCGACTGGGCGGCGAAGGGCACCAGCCTGCTGGGCGTCAAGGCCGTCATCACCGAGAGCTTCGAGCGCATCCACCGCTCGAATCTCATCGGCATGGGCGTCGTCCCGCTGCAGTTCCCGGCGGGAGAGAGCTGGTCATCGCTCGGCCTCGACGGCACGGAGATCGTCTCGATCTCGGGGCTGGAAGAGCTGAACAACGGTGTCACCCCGAAGACGGTGCGCGTGACGGCGGCCCCCAGCGAGTTCTCCGAGCCCGGCAAGCAGCCGATCGAGTTCGATGCGGTCGTGCGCATCGACACCCCCGGCGAGGCGGACTACTACCGCAACGGCGGCATCCTCCAGTACGTGCTCCGCTCGCTCGTCTGACCGACGTGAGCAAGGGCCCCCTGCGCGTCGGCGCCGGGGGCCCTTGCCGTCCGCCGGGATAGACTGGGGCACGGCATCCGAGCGTCGGACTGCCTCCCCGGCAGGGGTTCTGAGGAGCGCAGAGGGAGACGGATGGCGATCCTTCCGAGCATCAGCGGACCGGACGATCTGGACGGCCTGAGCCTCGAGCAGCTCCGGGAACTGGCCGCCGAAGTGCGCGTCTTCCTCGTCGAGAACGTCGCTCGCACCGGGGGACACCTGGGTCCGAACCTCGGCGCCGTTGAGCTCACCATCGCGCTGCACCGCGTCTTCCGCTCGCCGGAGGACCCGATGATCTTCGACACCGGCCACCAGTCGTACGTGCACAAGCTGCTGACCGGGCGGCAGGACTTCTCGGGCCTCCGCTCGCGGGGCGGCCTCGCCGGCTACCCGCAGCGCGCCGAGAGCCCCCACGACGTCGTGGAGTCCTCGCACGCCTCCAGCTCGCTCAGCTGGGCCGACGGGGTCTCGCGCGCCCTGAACCGCACCGGCCGCTCGGACCGCCACGTCATCGCCGTCGTCGGCGATGGCGCGCTGACGGGCGGCATGACGTGGGAGGCGCTCAACAACATCTCCGACGACAACGACCGCAACCTCATCATCGTGGTGAACGACAACGGGCGCTCCTACGCCCCGACGATCGGCGGGATGGCGCGGTACCTGAACCGGGTGCGCACCGCGGAAGCCTATCGCGGGCTGTACAAGGGCTCCGAGAGCTTCTTCGCGAAGCTGGGGCCCGCCGGCCGGGCCATGTACCGCGGCGTGCGCGGCGGCACGCACGGGTTCCTCTCCCGGTTCACCAACAACGCCGCGCTGTACTCCAACCTCGACATCAAATACCTGGGCCCGATCGACGGGCACGACCTCGATGCCCTGATCGAGACCCTCGAGCTCGCGAAGTCCTACGGCGCGCCGGTCATCGTCCACACCATCACCGAGAAGGGCCGCGGCTATCAGCCGGCCCGCGACGACGTGGCCGACCAGTTCCACGCGGTCGGCAAGATCGACCCGGAGACGGGTGGCGCCCTCGGCACCTCCCGTCCCGCGTGGACCGACGTGTTCGCCGAGGAGCTCGTCGAGATCGGCGCCCGCCGCGACGACGTCATCGCGATGACGGCCGCGATGCTCCGCCCCACCGGGCTCGCACCCTTCGCCGAGCGGTTCCCCGATCGCGTCTACGACGTCGGCATCGCGGAGCAGCACGCGGTGGCATCCGCCGCCGGCATGGCGTTCGGCGGCCTGCATCCGGTCGTCGCCGTCTACGCCACGTTCATGGGCCGTGCGTTCGACCAGGTGCTGATGGATGTCGCGCTTCACCGCGCCGGCGTCACCTTCGTGCTCGACCGCGCCGGGGTCACCGGGCCCGACGGCCCCAGCCACCACGGCATGTGGGACCTGGCGATGCTGCAGATCGTGCCCAACATCCGGATCGCCGCGCCGCGCGACGCGGAGCGCCTCCGGGAGCTCCTCTCCGAAGCGGTCGAGGTGGATGACGCCCCCACCGTGATCCGCTTCCCCAAGGGCGACGTGACGGCACCCATCGAGGCCGTCCGCCGCCTCGCCGACGGCGTGGACGTGCTCGTCGACAGCGACGCGCGGGACGTGCTGCTCGTCGGCATCGGCCCGTTCGCGCACCTCGCCGTCGACGTCGCCACGCGCCTCCGCGCACAGGGCATCGGCGCCACGGTCATCGATCCGCGCTGGGCCATCCCGGTGCAGCCGTCGATCGTCGAGCTCGCGGCATCCCATCGTCTCGTCATCACCCTGGAGGACGGCATCCGCGTCGGGGGAGTGGGCACGCGCGTGCGGCAGGTGCTGCGGGAGGCCGGTGTCGACACCGCCGTCGACGAGCTCGGCCTGCCCGATCAGTTCATCGACCACGCCACACGCGAGCAGATCCTCGAAGACGCGGGCCTGACCGCCGCGAAGATCGCCCAGGACGTCGTCTCCCAGGTTCTCGGCACCCGCATCCCGGTCGCGCGCGCGGCCGACCCGCACGAGCCGGCCGACCGGCCCGTCTGGCTGACCGGTCTGCCGCCGGCGCAGGTGCCCACGCCGGACGACGGCTCGCAGGCCTGACCTCCCGCACGAACGGGAAGAGCCCCACGACTCCAGCAGTCGTGGGGCTCTCTCATGCGGGTCGTCAGCTGCCGATCCCCTTGATCACCGGGTGGTGGAAGGTGTCGCCGGTTGCGCGCTCCGACGCGCCCTCGCGGTCGAGGTAGGGCGAGGCCCCGCCGTCGATGAACGGCCAGCCCGCGCCGAGGATGAGGCACAGGTCGATGTCCTCCACCTCCGGCACGACGCCCTCATCCAGCATGATCCGGATCTCGCTGGCGAGGCCGTCCTGCACGCGGCGGAGGATCTCCTCCTCGCTCGCCGGGGTGGATCCCGTCTGCAGCACTTTCTGCGCCGCCTTCGTCCAGCCGGTGACACGGCCGCTCCTGTCCTTCTCGACGACCTCGGGGAGCGCCGCGAGCGCGTGGAAGTTCTCCGACGCATAGAACCGGTCCGGGAACGCGCCCGCCATGGTGTCCTGCACGTGCGCGGCCACCTTCCAGCCGACCAGGTCGATGAGCTGGAAGGGGGTCATCGGCAGCCCGATGGGAGCGAAGGCCTTCTCGACGGTGAGGAGGGGCGTGCCCTCGTACACCGCGCGCGCGGCCTCGCCCATGACCTTCGCGAGCAGGCGGTTCACGACGAAGCCCGGAGCGTCGGCGGTCAGCACCGCGCTCTTGCCCAGACCCTTGGCCACGACGAAAGCGGTCGCGAGGGCGGCCTCGCAGGTCGACGGCGTCTTCACGATCTCGATGAGCGGCATGACCGCCACCGGGTTGAAGAAGTGGAAGCCGACGAGCCGCTCGGGCCGTGACAGCTTCGCGCCGATCTCCTCGACGGACAGGGACGAGGTGTTCGTCGCGAGGATCGCGTCCTCCGCGATGATCGGCTCGATCTCGGCGAACACCTGCTGCTTGACGCCGACCTCCTCGAACACCGCCTCGATGACGAAGTCGCAGTCGGCGTACTCGGACTTGTCGGTGGTGCCGTGCAGCAGCCCGCGGAGCTTGTTGGCGCCGTCGCCGTCGAGCCGGCCCTTCGCCTCGAGCTTGTCGATCTCCTCGTTGATGTACGCGAGGCCCTTGTCGACGCGGGACTGGTCGAGGTCCGTGATCAGCACGGGCACCTGCAGGCGCCGGAGGAACAGCAGCGCGAACTGGCTCGCCATGAGACCCGCGCCGATGATCCCGACCTTGGTGACCTTGCGGGCAAGCGCCTTGTCGGGGGCGCCCACCGGTCGCTTCGCGCGCTTCTGCACGAGATCGAAGGCGTACATGGAGGCGGCGAACTGGTCGCCGACCACGAGATCGGCGAGGGCGTCGTCCTCCCGCGCGAAGCCTTCGGCCTTCGTGCCGCCCTTGGCCTTCTCGAGCAGCTCGAGCGCGGCGTAGGGGGAGCGCGGCACCGTGCCGATGCGGCTCTCGAGCATGCCGCGGGCCATCTTGACCGCGATCGGCCACTTGGTGAGCCGCTCGATCTTTCCCGGCTCGTTCTTGCGGTGCACCTTGACGGCACCGCCGAGCACGCCGTCGGCCCAGCGCAGCGAGCTCTCGAGGAACGTCGCGGCGGGGAAGATCGCGTCCATGATGCCGAGGTCGAACGCCTGCTGCGGCTTCAGCATCCGGTTCTGCTTGAGCGGGTTCGAGATGACGACCTCGAGGGCGTTCTCGATGCCGATCAGGTTCGGCAGCAGGTAGGCGCCGCCCCAGCCCGGGATGATGCCGAGGAAGACCTCGGGAAGCGCGATCGCGGCCGCCGAGGCATCCACCGTGCGGTAGCTGGAGTTCAGCGCGATCTCGAGACCACCGCCGAGCGCGAGTCCGTTGACGAAGGCGAAGCTCGGCACGCCGAGCTCCGACAGCATCCCCAGCACCTGGTGCCCGCGCTGGGCGATGAGCTTCGCGATGTCCTTCGACGGCAGCCTGCTCACATCCGACAGGTCGGCGCCCGCGGCGAGGATGTACTGCTTGCCCGTGACGCCGACGGCGTGGATCTCTCCGGCGGCGGCGCGTTCGCGCAGCCCGGTGAGCGTGCCCTCCAGCTCGGTCAGCGTGGCGGGCCCGAGCGTGTTCGGCCGGTTGTGGTCGCGGCCGTTGTCGAGGGTGATGAGCGCCAGCACCTTGCCGCTGGGCAGGGTGATGTCACGCACGGCGGAGTGCGTGACGACCTCGTCGCCGCTCATCGCCTCCAGCGGGGAGAAGTCGATGCCGTCGTACTGATTCACAGCGGAATTCGTCACCGGTCTACTTCTTCTTTCCGTTGTAGAAGGGGTTCTCCCAGATGACCGAGCCGCCCTGGCCGAGGCCCACGCACATGGCGGTGAGGCCGTAGCGCACGTCGGGGCGCTCCTGGAACTGCGCGGCGAGCTGGATCATGAGGCGCACACCGGATGCCGCGAGCGGGTGCCCGAACGCGATGGCACCGCCCCACGGGTTGACCCGGGGGTCGTCGTCGGCGATGCCGAAGTGGTCGAGCAGCGACAGCACCTGGATGGCGAACGCCTCATTGAGCTCGAAGAGTCCGATGTCATCGATCGTGAGCCCGGCCTTCTTCAGGGCCTTCTCGGTGGAGGGCACAGGTCCGATGCCCATGATCTCGGGCTGGACGCCCGCGAACGCGAACGAGACGAGCTTCATCTTCGGCTTGAGCCCGAGCTCCTTGACCGCGGCGCCGCCCGCCAGCAGGCTGATCGTGGCTCCGTCGGTCAGGGGCGACGACGTGCCGGCCGTGACACGCCCGTGCGGACGGAACGGCGTCTTCAGCGAGGCCAGGTCCTCCATCGTCGTCTGCGGACGGCGGCCCTGGTCCTCGGTCGCGAGGCCCCAGGCCCCGTCGGCGTCCTTGATGGCGACGGGCACGAGGTCCGGCTGGATCTTGCCGTTGTCGTAGGCGGCCTGCACCTTCTGCTGGCTGAGCATGCCATAGCGGTCCGCGCGCTCCTTCGTCAGGTGCGGGAAGCGATCGTGGATGCGCTCGGCGGTGATGCCCATGTTGAGCGCGTCGGCGGAGACGAGCTTCTCGGTGAGGAAGCGCGGGTTCGGGTCGGCGTCGCCGCCCAGGGGGTGGCGGCCCATGTGCTCGACGCCACCCGCGAGGGCGACGTCGTACATGCCGATGCCGATCGAGCCGGCCATCGTCGTGACGCTCGTCATCGCACCGGCGCACATGCGGTCGATCGCGAAGCCCGGAACCGACTGGGGCAGCCCCGCCAGGATGGCCGCCGTGCGGCCGAGCGTGAGGCCCTGGTCGCCCTCCTGCGTCGTCGCTGCGATCGCCACATCATCGACCCGAGCACCGGGGACGTCGGGGTTGCGCTCCATCAGCCCGATCATCGCCTTGACGACCATGTCGTCTGCTCGGGTGTTCCAGTACATGCCTTTTTCGCCGGCGCGCCCGAACGGGGTGCGCACGCCGTCTACGAAGTAGACGTCCGAAATCTCGGCCACTTTGCCTCCAAAACTAGGGGAATGCACCCAGCCTAGGAGCGGCGATGCGGGCCCCGGAATCGGTTGGGCTGAACCTACGAAGGGGGTTCGGAGGCCTCGACGGGCGCTTGGCGGGAATCGACAAAGGCTTGGGCGATCTGCTGTGCGGTGTGCGCAATCTGCCACGGGCGCGCGCCGAGCGCGCTCAAGGCCTCGGCAATGGACGCCGCGTCATCGCCGGGGGGAGACCACGCGACGCGGCGCAGCAGCTCCGGGGTCAGGAGGTTCTCCGTCGGCATGCCGAGCTGCTCCGCGACGGCTTCGACGACGGGTCGCGCGGCCTTCAGCCGCGCGTCCGCCTCGGGGTTTCGGTCCACCCATGCCCGGGGCGGCGGGAGAGTGTCGCTGGGAACGCGATCCGGCGGCAGGTCGGTGCTCGCGCGGCCGGCCTCGATCGCCGCCCACCAGCGATCGAGCTGCGACCTGCTGGCGCGGCCCATGAAGTCCTTCAGCGCCGCGAGCTCGTGCTTGGACTTCGGATCGGCGAGCACGGCCGCGACCAGGGAACGGTCGGGCACGAGGCGGCCCGGGGCGATGTCCTGCTCGCGCGCGTAGGCCTCGCGCGCCTCCCAGAGCGAGCGGGCGACGGCGAGCCCCCGGCGTCCGCGCACCGTGTGCAGCCCGCTCAGGCGGCGCCACGGGTCTTCGCGGGCCGGCCTCGGGGCGCGGTCGAGAACGGCGGCGAACTCCTCGCGGGCGAACTCGGTCTTGCCCTGCTCCTCGAGTTCCGCAACGAGCACGTCCCG
>DASUQB010000113.1:0-20824 GCA_036280835.1 Microbacterium sp.
GCCGCCGAGCTCGACGCGTTCCTGGCGCAGACGCTGAAGGATGCCGCGGCAGACGACGTGCTCTACTCGGTGCACCTCAAGGCCACGATGATGAAGGTCAGCGACCCCATCATCTTCGGCCATGTCGTGAAGGCCTACTTCGCCGACGTCTTCGAGCGCTACGGCGACAAGATCGCCGAGGCGGGCCTCACGCCCAACGACGGCCTCGGGGCGATCCTCGCCGGCCTGCCGTCCGTCGACGGCGGCGACGAGATCGCCGCGGCCATCACGGCCGACCTGGAGCGGGGTCCCCGCCTGTCCTACACGAACTCCGACAAGGGCCTCACGAACCTGCACGTCCCCTCCGACGTGATCGTGGATGCCTCGATGCCCGCCCTCATCCGCAACGGCGGCAAGCTGTGGGGCGTGGACGGCGGCGAGGATGACACCCTGGCAGTGATCCCCGACTCCTCGTACGCGAGCGTCTTCCAGACGGTCATCGATGACGTCAACGCGCACGGCCCGCTCGACCCCGCGACGATCGGCTCCGTGCCGAACGTCGGCCTCATGGCCCAGGCCGCCGAGGAGTACGGCAGCCACGACAAGACGTTCGAGATCGCGGCGCCCGGCGTCGTTCAGGTGCGCAACGCTGCGGGCGACGTGCTGCTCGAGCACGACGTGCAGCCCGGCGACATCTGGCGCGCGACCCAGACCAAGGACATCGCGATCCGCGACTGGGTGAAGCTCGCCGTCACGCGGGCGCGTGCCAGCGGCGCCCCCGCGGTGTTCTGGCTCGACGAGTCGCGCGCGCACGACGCGGAGCTCATCGCCAAGGTGAAGACCTACCTCGCCGACCACGACACCGAGGGCCTCACCATCGAGATCCTCGCTCCGGCCGCGGCGACGCAGTACTCCCTCGATCGCCTCCGCAAGGGCGAGGACACCATCTCGGTGACCGGCAACGTGCTGCGCGACTACAACACCGACCTGTTCCCGATCCTCGAGGTCGGCACGAGCGCCAAGATGCTCTCGATCGTGCCCCTGCTCTCGGGGGGCGGCCTCTTCGAGACCGGCGCCGGAGGGTCCGCGCCGAAGCACGTGCAGCAGCTCGTCGCGGAGAACTACCTGCGCTGGGACTCGCTCGGCGAGTTCTTCGCGCTGGCCGCCTCGCTCGAGCACCTCGCCACCTTCACCGGCAACGTCAAGGCGCAGGTGCTGGCCGACACGCTGGATGCCGCCACCGGCACGTTCCTCGAGAACGACAAGTCCCCGGGACGCGCCCTCGGCACGATCGACAATCGCGGCAGCCACTACTACCTCGCCCTGTACTGGACGCAGGAGCTGGCCGCCCAGCAGGCCGACCCCGAGCTCGCGGCCGCCTTCGCCCCCATCGCCGACGCGCTCGCCTCGAACGAGAAGGCGATCGTCGACGAGCTGATCGCGGTGCAGGGGTCGCCCGCCGACATCGGCGGCTACTACCGGCCCGACACCGAGCTCGTGGACGCGGTCATGCGACCGTCGGCGACGCTCAACCGGATCATCGACGGCATCGGCTGACCCGGGCGAAAGCGTGAAGGGGCGGATGCCGCGGCATCCGCCCCTTTTCGCGGCCCTCATGATGCCGGGGCCGGGTTACTCTTGCCCGATGCGCCCGAACGCAGTCCGTCCACAGCGCTCCGACGCGCGCGCCAACCGCGAGCGCCTGCTCGACGCCGCGGGCGAGGTGTTCGCCGAGCAGGGCGTCGTCGCCCCGATGGCGGTGGTCGCCCACCGCGCGGGCGTCGGTGTCGGCACGCTCTACCGCCACTTCGCCGACCGCGGCGCCCTCGTGCACGCACTCGGTGCCCGGGTGACGGACCGCACCGCCGACGTGGCATCGTCGGCGGCCGGCGCGCCGTCCGGATGGGACGCGATCCTCTCCTTCGTCGACGGGCTCACGACGATGTACCTCGACTACCCGTGGCTGGTGCAGGTGCGCGCCCGGGTGAGCGAGATCCAGCCCGACGATGATCGCATCGAGGCGGCGGTGACGACCATCGTGGAGCGCGCATGGGCGGAGGGCACGCTGCGGCTCGATGTCTCCGCGACCGACCTGGTCTTCGTTCCGTCGCTCCTCTCGGGCCTCGTCCACCTGCCCGAGCCCACGCGCTCGGCCGTGATGGTGCGACAGCGCGACATCATCCTCGACGGGCTGCGTGCAGAGGGCCTTCCCCGGCACGCCCCCGGCGGCGAGCCCTTCCCCCTCGAGACGCTCCTCGCGCACGCATCGCCGGCCGTGGCCGGGCGCTGAGCGCGCACCTCGCGCACGCATCGCCGGCCCTGGCCGGGCGCTGAGCCCGCGGCTACTCCTGCGCCACCGAGACCCGCGACAGCAGGGCGTGCGCCGGTGCGAGCGTGGGCAGCGCGGTCGTGCCGTCCAGGCCCGATCCGCGAGGCGACTCCAGGTGCGCCCCCGGCACGGATTCGTGCAGCAGCTCCGCGAAGCGGTCGTGGATGAGCGGCGAATGGAACACGCCGCCGATGGCGCACACGGCCCGGGCGCCGTCGCCGGCGTCCGCGGTCCGGGTCAGCGCGGCCGTGACGGTCGTCGCGAGCTCGCGGGCGGCGCGCAGGCAGATCCGCGCGGCGATCGAGTCGGTCCCCGCGAGGTCCGACACGGCGTTCGCGAACGACGCGACGACCCGCACCCGGTCCTCGGCCGCCTGCAGCTCGATGTACGCGCTCTCGAGGTCGGGCCACCGCTCGCGGACGACCTCGGTGAGGGCCGTCGGCTCGCCGCGCCCGTCGTGCGCCCGCATCACCGCATCCAGCGCCTCGCGGCCGATCCAGTAGCCGCTGCCTGCGTCCCCCATGATGTTGCCCCAGCCGTCGACGCGAGCGACGCTGTGCCGCCCGACGCCGAGGGCCACGACGCCCGTGCCGGCCGCCACGACGGCCCCGCTGACATCGCCGAGCGCTCCGAGGAACGACGTGATGGAGTCGTGGGCGAGCATCGCCTCGCGGGCACCGATCGCCCGCACGAGCGAGAGCAGCTGACCGGCGTCGCTCTCGCGGTCGGTCAGCCCCGAGACGCCCGCCGCGACGACGTCGGGATGCGCGCCGGTCTGCTCGGCGACCCGCAGGGCGACCTCCGCGAGCTGCGGCAGCAGCGGCTCGTGCGTGCGGATGCCGGGGAAGAGGAGGTCGAGGTCGGCCGCGGATGTGCCGCTGACGCGCACCTTCATGCCGGTCTGCCCGGCGTCGATGGCGAGCACGCCGGTCATTCCGTCACCTCCGCGCGCCACGCGGTGTACTGCTCCCGCAGGTAGGCGCCGGCGGGCTTGCCGAAGGGGCAGTAGTCGTCGTTGCCCGCGGCATCCTGCTCTGCATACAGCCTTGCCGGCCAATCCCACAGCATGAGTCCCCCGACCCACGGCCGTGCGCGGCACGCGCCGACCATGGCGCGATAGTAGCGCAGCTGCTCGTCTCCGGAAGGGGTTCCGGGCAGCGCCCAGTCGTTGGGCTTCTCCGGCGAGCCCGTGCGGCTCGGGCATCCTGCTTCCATGAAGAAGAACGGCTTGCCGGATGCCTCGACCACGCGCTCGATGCGGTCGAGCTGCTCCTCCCAGGAATCCACGGGGTAGTAGCCGCTCGAGGAGATGACGTCGACCGCGTCCCACCACGTGACGCGGTCCTCCTGGTACTTGTCGCAGTTGTAGGTGATGAGGCCCGCGTACACCGAGCGCACATCGTCGATGAGCCGGCGCCAATGCGCCTCCTGGCCGTCTGCCCGCACCATCTCGCACCCGATGCAGAGCATGGCGCAGCCCTCCGCCTGGGCGATGCGGGCCGCGTGAAGGATGAACTCCCGGTACGAGCCGAACCACTCCGACCAGCTCGGCTCTCCTGGAACGTCCCAGTCGAAGAATCCGATGTGGGCGCGCCAGGTTCCGTCGCCGCAGTTCACGACGGGCTTGAGCACCACCTTCAGCCCCAGCCCGTGCGCGCGCCGGATGGCGGCGACGATCTCGTCGTCGGTCACCGTCGGCTCGTCCCGGAACGGGATGTCGGTCGAGAACGGCGTCGCCTGCACGGCTGCGTAGGCCAGGGCCGTCCAGGTGACGGCGTGATCGGCCATGGCGGTCATGGATGCTGCGGCCTCGGCCGTGTCCCACGTGCCCCGGGTGCCCACCCAGCCCCAGGTCATCCCGCAGATCGGTTCGTCGAGCGGCTCGGGGCGCGCGTCGGCACGCCGGGGGTTCGGGGCGGAGCCCTCTCGGGGGGTGTTCCGGCCCGGGAGCACCGTTCTCACGAGGCGACCAGCTGATTGGCGCTGCGCAGCACGCGGGCGTCCCGCAGGGCGTCCGCGTCGAGGGTGCCCTCGTGGCGGACCAGGACTGTGGCGGTCTCGCCCGGGAGCAGCGTGACGAGGCCGTCGTCGGCGGTGGCACCGGGGTCGATCTTGTCGACGAGCAGCGTGATGTCGCGCACGAGATTCGACGCGGTGATGGCGACCTCGGTGCCGCCGGCGACGGGCGTGGCGACGACGCTCAGCCGCGGCGCCTCGAGCGCGGAATCGCGGGGCTCGGCGAAGAACCACATCCCGCGCGCCCCGTCGAGCTCGACGACGAGCAGCTCGTCGCCCTCCCTGTCCGGCTCGGCGACGTCGCGGTCGACCTCGATCGTGGCGCTGCCGCGCGCCGGCACGTCGACGACGGCGGATGCCTCGGCCACGACGGCCCCGTCGAAGCGGTGCCTGCGCAGCGTCATGGTTCCGGTCCACGCCTCACCCGTGTCATTGCCCAGCACGGCCGCCAGCGCGCCGCCTCGCGGCTGCACCGTCACGACGCGCGGCGCGAACGCCGCCTTCAGGGCGTGGAAGAGCGGCTTGGGACGCTCGTCGCCGTCGACCGCCGCCCACGAGGTGACGGGCCAGCAGTCGTTGAGCTGCCAGACGATCGCGCCCATCGTGTGCGGGGCCCACGAACGGAAGTGCTCGAGCGCCGTGCGCACGGCGACGGCCTGGTTCAGCTGCATCGCCCAGTGCCACGTCTCCATGTCCTCCGGCACGCGGTAGTGCGCGACGAGGCCGTTCGTCAGCTTCACGTTGCCCTCCGCGGCCTTCTGGTGCACGGTCATGCCCGGAGACTCCGGGGTGAGCGGGTCGTCATGGATGGCGCGCGTGAGCGTCGTCCAGGCCGGCGGACCCTGCCACCCGAACTCGGCGACGAACCGCGGTGTGTGCTCGCGGTAGGTCGGCCAGTCGAGGCGGTTCCACTGCTCCCAGAGGTGGGTGCTGCCGTGGTGTTCGTCGTTGGGGTGGAGCTCCGTAGGGGGCTCCGCCCCAGCCCCCCGGTTCGCCGGCGCGTCCCCGGGACTGAACGGACTGCCCGGCGCATACGGCATGTGGGGCGCGAGCTCGTCGATGAGCCGCGGGAACAGGTCGTAGTAGTAGTACGCGCCCCAGGTCTTGCCGTCGAGGCGGGTCTTCCAGCCCCAGTCCTCGTAGCCCCAGAGGTTCTCGTTGTTGCCCGTGAGCAGCACGAGCGAGGGGTGGTCGGCGAGGCGGGCGATGTTGTCGCGCGCCTCGGCCTCGACCTCGGACCGCAGGGGCTCCTCCTCGGCGTAGGCGGCGCACGCGAACAGGAAGTCCTGCCACGTCAGCAGGCCGAGCTCGTCGCACAGGTCGTAGAAGTCGTCGCTCTCGTAGATGCCGCCGCCCCACACCCGGATCAGGTTCAGGTTGGCGTCGAGGGCCTGTCGCAGCCGGCGCTCGTAGCGGGCCCGGTCGACCCGCACGGGGAAGGCATCGTCGGGGATCCAGTTCGCGCCCTTGACGAAGACGGGCTGGCCGTTCACGACGAGCGTGAAGGGAGTGCCCGCGGCATCCGGCGTCGTGTCCCACCGCACCGACCGGAAGCCGACCCGGCGGGTGCGGGTGTCGAGCTCGCCCGCGCCCGCGCCCAGCGACACGGTCACGTCGTACAGCGGCTGGCCTCCGTAGCCGGCGGGCCACCACAGCTCGGCATCCGGGACGGCGAGACTCAGTGCCGCGACCGTAGAGTCTGCGGCGATGGATGCCGCGGCATCCGCCCCCGCCACGGTCACGACGACGTCCAGGTCCGCCGTTTCGCCGGACCGCTCGATCGCGACGTCCACCTCGAGACGCGCCACCTCGCCGTCGACGACCGGGCGCACGCGCACTCCCGCCAGCCGCGCGGTCGACCAGGACTCGAGCCGCACGGGGCGCCAGAGCCCGCTCGTATAGGTCGCGATGCCCCAGTCCCAGCCGAAGCTGCAGGCGGACTTGCGGATCGCGTCGTAGGGGAGGGGATACGGCCGCTGACGCGCGCCGAGCGCCACGCTCTGAGCGTTCGCGTACTTCACGGGCGACGAGAACGCGACCACGAGCTCGTTCGAGCCCTCGACCAGGTGCGGCTTCGCGTCGAAGCGATAGGTGCGATGCTGGTTCGCCGTCTCGCCGAGCACGGACCCGTTCAGGCTGATGCGGGCGACGGTGTCGAGCCCGTCGAAGACGAGGTCGTGGCGCTCGTGGCCGTCGTCGGCCCAGTCGAACGTCGTGCGGTATGTCCAGTCGACGAGGCCGATCCAGGCCAGCGCCGACTCGTTGTCGTCGAGGTAGGGGTCGGGGATGAGCTCCGCCGCCATCAGATCGAGGTGCACGCAGCCGGGCACCGTCGCCGGCACCGAAGCGGCGGCTATCGGTGCCGGCGCGGGCCCCGCCGCGGCCGTGAGCTGCCACCCATCGTGGAGCTCGCGGCGCGCGAGCGCGGTCTGGGCGTGGGTGGACGTGCTCTCGGTCACTTGACGGCTCCTGAGGTGAGGCCCTTGTAGATCCACTTCTGCAGCAGCAGGAAGATCACGATGGTGGGGATGATGACGACGATGGTGCCCGCGGCGATGACCTCCCATTGCGCGCCGAACGGGCCCTTGAACCGGAACAGCGACGTCGAGATGAGCCCCTCGGACGGGAGGTAGAGGAAGGGCGTGTAGAACTCGTTGTAGATCGCGATGCCCTTGATGATCACGACCGTGGCGATGGCGGGCTTCAGCAGGGGCAGGATGATGCGCCAGTAGATCGTCCAGCGGTTGGCGCCGTCGATCATCGCCGCCTCATCGAGCGACACCGGGATCGACTGCATGAACTGGATGAACAGGTAGATCGCGATGATGTCGGTGCCCATGAACAGCAGGATCAGCGCGGCCTTGGTGTCGTAGAGCCCCAGTCCGTTGACGAGCTGGAACGTCGCGACCTGGCTGGTCACCCCGGGAATGAGCGTCGCGATGAGGAAGAGCCCGAACACGAGCTTCTTCCCCCGGAAGGCGAAGCGATCGAGGGCGTATGCCGCCATGGTGCCCAGGAAGATCGTGCCGATGATCGACACCGTGAGCACGATCGCCGTGTTCACGAATCCCTCGAGCATCTTGCCGCTGGTGAACGCCGTCACGAAGTTGTCGAAGTTGAACCAGTTGCCCGGCGCGTCGAACGGGCCGGTCGATGCGTACTCCTGCGAGGTCTTCAGGCTGGCGATCAGCACGACGGACAGCGGCAGGAGCGTGAAGACCGCGCCGATGATGAGGCTGACGTACTTCGCCGTGGTGGCGCTCATCCCGCGCAGGCGCTCCAGGGGGCTGCGGCCGCGGTGGGCGCGGCGCGCGCTCGCCGAAGGGACGGCCGAGATCGCGACGGCGGTGTCGGAGGCGGTCATGTCAGGTCCACTTTCTCGTCGGGGAAGACCTTGCGCTGGATCCACGTCACGACGAGCACGATCGCCAGCAGCACGACCGCCATGGCGGACGCGAGCCCGACCTGCCGGAAGCTGAAGGCCGTCTGCAGGGTCTGGATGACGAAGGTCGCCGAGCCGTTGGCGCCGCCGGTCATGATGAAGGGGATCTCGAAGACGCTGAGGCTGCCCGCGATCGCCAGGATGAACGACAGGCCGATGATGCGCCGGATGCCGGGGAAGATCAGCGCCCAGAACTGCTGCCATCTCGAGGCCCCGTCGAGTTCGGCGGCCTCGTAGAGCTCGTGCGGGATCGACTGGATCGCCCCGAGGAAGAGCACGAAGTTCAGTCCGGTGTACCGCCAGACGGACGTGCCCGCCAGCGACCAGTTGACGACGTTCGGGTCGCCGAGCCACTGCTGCTGGAAGTCCGAGAGCCCGAGGAACGAGAGCACGCTGTCGAGGGTGCCGCCGGGTTGGAACAGGTAGAGGAAGACGAACCCGATGGCGACGCCGTTGATCAGGTACGGGAAGAAGAGGATGCCGCGGAAGAAGCTCGAGAACCGCGTGCTGAAGCTCAGCAGTGTCGCGAAGTAGAGCGCGATCGCCATCTGCACGAACGAGGCGAGGAAGTAGTACAGGCTCACGCCGAAGACGCTGAAGATGCGGGGGTTGGTGAACACCTCGACGTAGTTGTCGAGCCCGACGTAGTTCTTCGTGAGGTCCAGGCCGTCCCAGTCGGTGACGCTGTACCAGAGCATGTTCAGCGCCGGCCAGTAGGTGAAGAGCAGCAGCAGCCCGACCGCGCCGGCAAGGAACAGCCAGGGGGTCGCGTGCTGGACGAAGGTCTTGCCCGTCGAGGTGCGGGACCAGCCCCCGCCGGCCCCGCGGCGCGAGCCGCGGAACCGGCGGGAGCGGATGGGCGCCGAGAGGACGGCGGGGGCACCCGCGACCGCGGAGCCAGGAGATGCGATCGCCACGATGCCTCCGTCCGCCGCGTCAGCCGGCCAGCGACTCGGAGGACGCGGCCCAGCGCTCGTTGAGCTCGGCGAAGTAGCTCTCCTTGTCGCCGTCGGCGGCGCCGCGGGCGATGTCGACGAGCTTCTGGCGGTACAGCGGTCCCCACAGGTCGATCTGCGAGTCGTTCGACACGTCGCTCAGGAGGCTCTCCTTGCCGGCCGGGGCCGGGTTGGTCTCCATGAGCTCGACGCCGGCGTCGCTGAAGCCCGCCAGGTTGTCGGGGAGCGGCTTCGCCTCGACGGTGGAGACCATGCCCTGCGCCTCGGTGAAGCCGGAGTCCTCGATCAGCCACTGGATCCACGCCCAGGCCGCGGCCTTCGACTCGGAGTGCTTGCTGATGCCGAGGTTGTAGTCGCCGCCGATGATGGCGTGCTGCGTGCCGTCGAGGCTCGAGGGGAACGCCATGTAGCCGATGTCCTCCGCGGATCCGCCGTTGTCCTCCGCGGCGGCCTGCATCTGCGAGATCGACCACGAGCCGAGCGTCATCGCGGCGATCTTTCCGGTGCCGAGGTCGACCTTGGACTGCTCCCAGTTCGTCGTGAGCGGGTCCTCCTCGGTCAGCCCCGCGGCGACCGATTCGTACAGCAGCGAGTCGATGGCGTAGATGTCGGAGCCCTCGACCCACGGCTCGGGCGTCTCGGCCATCTCGATCCCGGCATCCGGGTTGTTCGTGATCGAGCCCAGGTTGCTGAAGGACTGCGACAGCGGCCAGCCGTCCTTGTAGTTCGTGTAGAGCGGGATGGCGTCGGTGTTGTCCTTCACCTTCTGAAGGGCCTCGATCCACTCGGCCTCGCTCGTAGGCGGGGCGGTCACGCCAGCCTCTTCGAAGACCTTCTTGTTGTACACCACGCCGTTGGCGTTTCCGCCGATCGCGAGGCCGTACTGGGTGCCGTCGTAGGTGTGGGTGGTGAGGAACCGGTAGGTGTCCTCGAAGTCGGCGGTCTCGCCGAGGGGCTCGAGGAACTGCTCGAACTGGCTCGGCTGCATCGTCGGGATGCCGATGACGTCGCCGTAGTTCGTGGTGCTGAGACGCGTCTTCATCTCGCCCTCGTAGTCGGTGATGCCCTCGAACGTCACGTTCACGTCGGGGTACTCCTCCGAGAACGCCTCCGCGTACTCGTCGAACGTCCCGTCGGCGATGAGGTCGGTGCGCCACGTGATCACCTTGAGGTCGCCGGCGATCTCGCCGTCGATCGTGTTGTCGGCGGACGAGCCGCCTCCGCCGCCGCCCGCGCAGCCGGCGAGTGCGATCGCGCTCACTCCGAGCAATGCGACGGTGGCCGAGAACTTCCTTGCCATGTGTGCTTCTCCTGTCGGTTCACCCTTGAACGTGGGTCCGCGGCCGCCGCCGCGCGCTACTGATGGGCAACCATAGGGGCCCGGGACCGCCTTCGCAAGGCAGAAATGGCAACGCTGTCTTGTCCTGTCTGGTCCGCAGATGAAACAGAAAAATAGCTTTTGACCGGGATCTTTCGCGGCGATCGTCCAGGAGTCCTAGCGTTGGATGTCCTTCAAATGTCCGACGTCGTCATTCGGCCACGTCAGTGCTAATCTGGGCGGGCGGAAGGGGGACCGATGACGGTTCAGCAGCGGGCGACGCTCGAAGACGTGGCGCGCCTGGCGGGCGTGAGCTCGAAGACCGTCTCGCGTGTGTTCACCACCCGCGACCTGGTCGCCCCCGAGACGGTCGAGCGTGTGCTCGCGGCCGCGAAGCGGCTGCGTTTCCGCCCCAACACCCTGGCTCGCGGCCTTCGCCGGGGCGGCGGCACGAACACCATCGGCTTCATCATCGGCGAGCTCGGCAACCCGTTCTACTACAAGGTGGCCTCCGGCATCGAGCGCGAGCTCGCCGACGCCGGGTACTCGCTCGTCGTGGCCACGACCGACGACTCGGCGGAGGGGGAGGAGCGGGTCGCCGACGCCCTCCTCTCGCAGCGCATCGCCGCCCTGCTGCTCATCCCCGTGGCCGAGGACCAGTCCTATCTCGAGGGCGAACGACACCTCGGCACGCCCGTCATCGCGATCGACCGCCCGGCGCGCAACCTCGTCGCCGACTCCATCGTGCTCGAGAACCGCCGCGGCACCTTCGAGGCGACGCGGCGGCTGCTCGCCCGCGGTCACCGCCGGATCGGCTACGTCTGCAACCCGGCATCCGTCTACACCCAGTCGGAGCGCCTGCGCGGCTATCGCGACGCGATGGCGGAGGCCGGCATCCGCACCACCGCCCAGTGGGAGCGTCTCGTCGATGACCCCTCCGTGCCACCCGATCGGCTCGTCGGCGACCTGCTGCGTGCCGACGACGCGCCCACGGCGGTGCTCACCGGGAACAATCGCGTGACGGTGGGCGCGCTGCGCGCGCTGCGCGACGCGGCGGACGACGGCCGCACGGCGCTGATCGGCTTCGACGACTTCGACACCGCCGACGTGATCGGCGTCAGCGTGATCTCCTACGACCCCGTGGAGATGGGCCGTCGGGCGGCCGCGCTGGCACTCGAGCGGATGGGCGACGCGACGGGTTTCACCCGCCAGCTGGAGCTTCCCACCTGGATCATCGAGCGGGGTACCGGCGAACGGGAGCCCCGGAAGGAGGCAGGATGACGGACGCATTCGTTCAGCTGGAGGCCCACGGCGTGGGCCTCGCGCTGGAGACGCCGGCAACCGGGCTGCCGCGGGTGCTGCACTGGGGCGAGGCGCTCGGGCGGCTCTCCGCTGCCGACCTCGGTGCGCTGGGGTCGGCGCTCAGCAGGGGCACAGCCCCTGGCACGATCGATGCCGCGTGGAACCTGTCGCTCTCACCCCAGGAAGCGGACGGATGGACGGGGCGCCCCGGCCTTCAGGTGCGCCTCGGCGGCGCGCTGCACCATCCGCGCTGGCAGGCGACCCGCGTCGAGTCCGACGACACGTCGTGCGTCGTCACGGCCCGGGACGAGTCATCCGGCCTCGTGCTCGAGACGCGTGTCGCGATCGAGACCGGGGGAGTGGTGTGGGTGGATGCCGCGCTGCGCCATGACGGGGCGCCCGATTCCGGGTCGATCGAGATCGACTGGCTCGAGCAGACGCTTCCGATCTCCAAGACGGCCTCGACGCTGACGACGTTCGACGGCCGGTGGCCGCGCGAGAAGCGGCCGGTGACCTTCGGGATGCCGCCGGGCTCGACGGTGCGCCAGTCGCGCCGGGGCCGCGGCGGTCACGATCATCCCATGATGTTCATCGCGTCCGAGGGGGAGCCGCAGTGGGATGCCGGCCGCGTCTGGGGGGTGCATCTGGCCTGGTCGTCCGACTCCACCTACCGCCTCGACCGCGTCACCGATGCGGCGACCCTGCTCGGGGCGGGGGAAGTCCTCCGACCCGGCGAGATCGTGCTCGAGCCCGGCGCGCAGTACGCGGCGCCCCGCACGGCCTTCGTGTTCTCGGACGGCGGCCTGGACGGGCTCGCCGGCCGCGTGCACCGCTGGCTGCGCGCTCGAGACCAGCACCCCGCGACCCCGCGCGCGCTCACCCTGAACACCTGGGAGGCGGTCTACTTCGATCACCGCCCCGATCGGCTGATCGCGCTCGCCGAACTGGCCGCGTCGGTCGGCATCGAGCGCTTCGTGCTGGACGACGGGTGGTTCGAGGGTCGCCGCGACGACACGACGAGCCTCGGAGACTGGGTCGTCGACCGGTCGGTGTGGCCGGACGGCCTCGGTCCTCTCGCGACCCGTGTGCACGAGCTCGGGATGGAGTTCGGCCTCTGGTTCGAGCCCGAGATGGTGAGCCTCGACTCCGACCTCGCGCGGGCGCACCCCGGGTGGCTGCTGCACAACCGCGCCCACGTCGAGGCGGGCGATCCGGCGCTGTCGTGGCGAAGCCAGTACGTGCTCGATCTCGCCGCCCCGGGCGCTTACGCGCACGTGCTCGGCCAGATCGACGCCCTCGTGTCCGAGCTCGGGATCGACTTCATCAAGTGGGACCACAACCGCGATCTCGTCGAGAGCGTGCACGACGGGCGCCCGGGTGTGCACGCGCAGATGGTGGCGGTGTACCGGCTGATGGCGGAGCTGAAGGCCCGGCATCCGGGCCTGGAGATCGAGTCGTGTTCGAGCGGCGGTGCGCGCACCGATCTCGGCGTGATGGCGATCTGCGATCGTGTGTGGGCGAGCGACTCGAACGACCCCGTCGAGCGGCAGGACATTCAGCGCTGGACGGGCCTGCTGCTCCCCCCGGAGCTGGTGGGCGCGCATGTGGGTCCGACGCAGTCGCACAGCTCCGGCCGCACGACCGGGCTCTCCTACCGGATGGCCACCAGCCTCATGGGGTCGGCGGGGTTCGAGTGGGACATCTCGGGGTGCGACGAGGCCGAGCTCGCCGCGATCTCGTCCTTCGCCGCCCTCTACAAGGAGCTGCGTCCGCTCATCCATTCCGCGACGGTCGTGCATCCCCGCATCCGCGACGATGCCTGGCGCCTCACCGGCTACGTCTCCGACGACCGCGACGCCGCCGTCTACGTGGTGGCGACCGTGTCAGGACACGATGACGCCCGAGTCGAGCGGATGCGCCTGACCGGGCTGGATCCGGACCGCGCCTACCGCGTGCGGGTGCGCCGCGAGATCGGGGAGGCCCGCGGTTCGTGGATCGTGCCCGAGTGGTTCTCGGCGGGGGAGATCACGCTGCCGGGCTCGGTGCTCGCGCGGGTGGGGCTGCAGCTGCCGGCGCTCTGGCCCATGCAGGCTTTCGTGCTGCACGCCACCGCTGTGTAGGCCGCGCGGGGGGCAGAACGCAGAGAAGGTCGCCGGCTCACCGCACGACGGCCGCCCCCGGCTGCGTCCGGGGATCAGACGAGACGGGCCAGGAATTCCGCCTGCTCCGCCCACTGGTAGGCGGCGCCGCCCTCGTGCTGGTTGTGCGCATAGACCGAGATGGATGCCTCGGCGCCGGTGGCGGGCGCGCCGCGCCTCGACCCGTAGTGGTTGCGGGCGGCGAAGACCGTCGACGGGGGACACACCTGGTCGAGCAGCCCGGTGGAGAAGAGCGCGGGCGCCGTGGCGCGCTTGGCCATGTTGACGCCGTCGAAGTACGACAGCGTGCCGAACACCCGCGCCTCGGCCCCGCGGTGCACGGAGAGGTACCGCACGATCTCGCCGTAGGGGTCGGTGTCGGTCATGCCCACCGCCCGCTCGAAGTGGCAGAGGAAGGGCACGTCGGGCATCACCGCGACGAGACCTTCGGTCAGTCCCGCGGCGGCGAGCGCGATGCCGCCGCCCTGGCTCCCGCCGCACACCGCGACGCGGCCGGCATCCACCCGATCGAGACCGCGCACCGCGTCGATCGCCCGCACCGCGTCGGTGTACACGCGACGGTAGTAATAGCCGGCGGGGTCGTCGATGCCGCGCGTCATGAAGCCGGGGGTCGCCGGCCCCGATCCGTGCGGGTCGGGCGTGGACCCGCCGCTGCCCCACCCGGATCCCTGCCCGCGGGTGTCCATGAAGAGGTAGGCGTACCCGGATGCCGCCCACGCGAGTCGCTCGTGCGGCAGTCCGCGGCCGCCGCCGTACCCGTTGTACTCGACGACCGCGGGGAGCGGCCCCTCGGATCCGGTAGGGAGCAGCAGCCACGCCTTCACCGGATCCCCTGCGAAGCCGGGGAACGTGACGTCGAACACTTCCACGGCCCGCAGCGGCGACTCCACCCGGGTGACGGCGACCCCGCCACCGGCGCTTCGCGCCTCGTCCAGGGTCTCGGTCCAGAACGCGTCGAAGTCCGAGGGCTCGAGCACGTCCGGGCGGTAGGTCTCCAGCTCGGGCAGGGTCAGATCGAAACGGGGCACCGATTCACGATATCGGGCGCCGGTTCAGCGGCGCCCCCGACTCAGTCGTGGATCCAGACATCCGTTCCGTTGGCCGACCACTCGTAGACCTGCTGGGCGCGGGGGATGGGCATGCCGACGCACCCGTGGCTCATGCGGTTGCCCCAGTTCGAGTGCCAGTAGACCCCGTGGAAGGCCTGGTCGCCGTTGAAGTACGTGATCCAGGGCACGTCCTTGGTCTCGTAGTACACCGTGTTGCCGGCGGCGTCCTTCAGGATGTTCCCGCGGGCGTCCTTCTCAGGGCCGCGCATCGTCTGGCTGCGCACGTGGGCGTTGATCGTGTACTTGCCGGTGAAGGTCGGAGTGCTGGACTTTCCGCTGGAGACCGCCCAGGAGTCGACGACGTTGCCGTTCTCCTTCAGGTACAGCCGCTGATCGCTGAGGTCGACCTCGAGCAGCCGCACCACGCTCACCGTCTGGAACGGCGTCTCCCTGACGGGCAGCGCGAATGCGGCGTTCCCCTGTGCGAGCTGCGCGGCGAACTGATCCGCCAGACCGTCCGTCGTCGTGATCTCCCGGCCGGACACGCCCGCCGTGGCGGTGCGCAGCACGGTCCCGGCGTTGTTCACGACCGTGGAGGCGTTGACCGGAGCGCGGTTGACGGCGGCGGGCAGGGTGTCGATGAGCGGCTGGATCGCGGCCGGATCGGCCGTGATGACCGGTGCTCCCGCCTCGTCGAGCGTCACCGTGAGCCAGGATGCCGTCGTCGCGGCGTCGACCGGGATGGTGCGCTCCTCGCCGATGTAGAACCCGGAGGAGCCCAGCATCGCGTTGACCTGAGCGGCGCCCGCCTCGGCTTCCGGAGTGGTGATCGCGGCCTCGACCTCCTGGGCAGGGACGTCGATCGTGATGGCGCCCTCTCCCGAGGCGAGTGCCTGTGACAGCGCGGACTCGACCGCCGCGACATCGACGCCGGAGCCGGGGACCGCCGGCACGACGACATAGCCGCCGGCCGCGCCGTCGAAGGAGACGGCGGCATCGGTCGGCTCCACGTAGAAGGCAGGGGCCGCGTCTCGCAGCACGGTGGTCGCCTCATCGGTGTCGAGGGTGACGGGGGCGGCGATCGGCTCGGGGTTCCAGGCGCCGACGTTCCACAGCGGGTGATCGCCGTAAGCGCTGTTCGCAAGTGCCGTCGCGTCGACGGTGGCTCCCAGCTCGGCGCCGGTGAGCTCGATCGTGCTGCCGTCCGCACCGGTGAGGACGACGGTGGTCTCGTTGAGCGACGTCTGCACCGCGTCGGCGGCGGCGCCGGGGGTCATGCCGCCGACCGGCACACCGGCGATCGCGACGCCGGGCGCGATGAGGATGGTGGAGGTGACGCCGAGCCCGACGAGCACGGCCCCCACGGGGATGCCGATCCACAGCGCGAGGTGGCGCTTCTTCTGGCGCGGCTCCGCCGGCGCCCATGCGACCGCCGGCTCGCCGCCGTCGGCCGCGCCCAGCACGGTCGTCGGCGCGACATCGGACTCCCAGTCGCGGGGGGAGTCGAGCGGGGCGCGATCGGCCTCTGCGATGACGGTCGTATCGAGCACCTCGGTGCCCGGCGCGGCGGAGGCGTATGGCTCGGCGGACGAGCGGTCGGCGGGTGCATCGACCTCGTCGGTGCCGTCCTCGGGGGAGGCCTCCGCCTGGTCGGTCGCATCGTCGACGACGTCGGTTCTGACGTCGCCCGCGTCATCCGCCGTCTCTATGCCGTTCGCGGCATCGACGTCATCCGCATCGGTCGCCTGGGCGTCGTCGGTGGTCCCGGCGCCGTCGACGATGGTCGACGTGTCCATCGGCTCAACGCCGTCGGCCGTCTCTTCGCCCTCTGCGGCGCCTGTCTTTGTGGCCAGATCGGTCACGACATAACCCCCGTATTTGCCTTGCCCCCGCCTTCATAGTAAGGGACGAGTCGGCGAGGAAACTGCGAGGGTGTCGCAATCGTGATGGAAGGCGGGCGGATCAGCCCTCGACGCAGAGCTCCTGGAACGTCGCGAACGACTCCTGGAACGCCGTCCCGAGCTGCTCCATCTCAGCGGCCTTCGAGACATCGCCGTCGACGAGGACCGCCTTGGTGGCTTCCGCGATGCCGACGAATCCGTCCTGCAGGCCCTGGGCGGCCGCGGCGACCTCGGCGTTGTCGATGTCTGCGATCGCCGCCCCGATCGCGTCGGCGGACGCGTTCATCGCGTCGATCAGCGTCTGGGGGTCGGTCGAGGTGTCGATTCCCTCGAACTCGTCCATCGCTCCGGAGACCTGCTGCTCGATGACCGCACACGCATCCGCGACCGAAGCGGAGTCCCCACCCTCGCCGGAGCCGGATTCGGTCTCCGTGGCTTCGGATGATTCCGGCGTGGAGGACGCGGAGTCGCTCGGCACGCTGGAGGCGCCGGCATCGCCACCGGGAAGCCCCGAGCACGCGGTCAGGCCGAAGAGGGCCACGGCGGTGATGGTCAGAGCGGTGATGCGGCGGTTCATTGCTGCCCTCTCGGTTGGTACCTCCCATGGTACGCGGCCGCCCCGACCCTGCCGCGTCGAGCACCGAGGCGCCGCCCTCTATCCGCCTCTGAGGTTGCGTGGTGCGAATATAACGGTTTTGTAAACACCCTGAATAAACTCCTCGCTGCGCTTGCACGACGGAGGTTCGTAAGGTCTACTAACAAACATGTCTCCATCGGAAGCGCAGCGCGGCTCTTCTACTCTCGAGTCCGCGCAACCCACGGGATCCTCGAGCGCGCACACGTTCGGACCCGGCCGCAGCCTCCGTTCCCGCGTCAAGGTCCTTCCCGAGCACGCGCGCGGCCACAACAGGGCCCTCGTGCTGCAGACGCTGTACCACGACGGTGCGATGAGCCGGGCGGATCTCGCCCGCGAGACCGCCCTCACCCGCGTCACGATCTCCGACCTGGTCGCCGAGCTGATCTCCGACGGCATCGTCGTGGAGAAGGGCGTGCGCGAGGCATCCGGTCCCGGCAAGCCGGCGATCCTCGTCGACATGGACAGGGGCGGTCACCACATCATCGGCCTCGACCTCTCGGGTCCGGACGCCCTGCTGGGCGCGGTGCTCACGCTCGACGGCGACATCGTCTCGCGCCGCGAGGTGGCCCGCCCGTCGAGTTTCGACGGCGACGCCGCCATCGAGGCGGTGCTGGAGCTCGCACGCCGGCTCGTGGCCGCCACCTCGTCGCCGATCCTCGGCGTCGGGGTGGGCACGCCGGGTGTGGTCACCCCCGACGGCACGGTGCTGCGCGCGCCCAACTTCGGGTGGACCGAGGTGCCGCTCGAGCGGCTGCTGCACGACGAGCTGAACCTGCCGGTGATCGTCGCCAACGACGCCAACGCCGCCGTGCTCGCCGAGTACACGTTCGGGGGAGCGCCCGGCGACACCGTGCTCATCAAGGTCGGGCGGGGCGTCGGCTCCGGTGTTCTCTCGAGCGGCCAGCCGATGCTCGGCAGCCACTACGCCGCGGGCGAGATCGGCCACGTCACGGTCGGCACCGACGGCGGGCCGGAGTGCGTCTGCGGCAAGGTCGGATGCCTGGAGGCATGGCTGTCCGTCCCCGCCCTGACCGCGCGTCTGGCCGCCGCATCCGCCGACGAACGCGACGGCATCCTGCGCGATGCGGGGGAGCGCCTCGGCATCGCCCTCGCGCCCGTCGTCGGCGTGCTCGACCTGTCGGAGATCGTGCTCTCCGGCCCCACTGAACTTCTCGACGGACCCCTCGCCACAGCGACCGTCGAGACACTCCGCGCACGCACGCTCAAGAAGTTCCACGACAGCGTGCGGGTGCGGATGACGGAACAAGGCCAGGACATCGTCCTGCGCGGCGCCGCCGTCATGGTCCTGTCGGGACAACTCGGGGTGTCATAGGCAACGTCGCACACCCCATCCCCCCTGGAGGGTCGCCCGGCCCTACGGGAAGTACGCGAGTACTTCACCAAGAGAAAACGAAAAAGGAAGACACCATGAACAAGAAGCTCGGAGCCCTCGCCCTCGTCGGCGCGTCGGCTGTGGTGCTCGCCGGCTGCGCCGGTGGATCCGGTGCGGCGCCCGAAGAGGCGGAGACCGGCGACCTGACCGTCTGGCTCGTCGGCACCGACACGCCGGACACGGCCCGCGACTACCTCAAGGAGACCTTCGAGGCGGAGAACGAGGGCTGGACCCTCACGATCGAGGAGAAGACCTGGGCCGACACGAGCGAGACGTACGTCGCCGCCCTGTCCTCCAGCGACTCGCCCGACGTCGTCGAGGTCGGAAACACCCAGGCGCTCGGTTTCATCGACCAGGGCCTGTTCCTCGACATCACCGACATCCAGGACGACCTGGGCGGCGACGACCTGCTCCCGGGTCTCGTCGACGCGGGCACCTACGACGGCTCGTTCTACGCCGCGCCGTACTACGCGGGTGGCCGCATCGTCTTCTACTCGCCGCAGATCGTCACGGGCGAGCTGCCCACGACCCTCGACGAGTACGTCGCCCAGGGCACCGCGATGACCACCGACACCGTCTCGGGCATCTACGCGCCGGGCAAGGACTGGTACAACGCCCTGGCCTACGTGTGGGCGCACGGCGGAGAGATCGCCGTCCAGGACGGCGACGTCTGGGACGCGCAGTTCGCCAGCGAGGAGAGCCTCGCAGGCCTGACGCAGCTGCAGGAGGTCTACACCAACGCCACCAACGCCCCGGCGGACGGCGATGAGGCCGACCCCCAGGTCCCCTTCTGCGCGGGCGAGATCGGATACCTCTCCGCCCCCGGCTGGGTGAAGTGGTCGATCCTGGCCCCCGCCGACGCCGAGAACCCCGGCTGCCCCGACACCTACGGTGCCGACCTGGCCGCGTTCCCGCTGCCGGGCATGAAGGCGGGCGAGACCGCCCCGATCTTCGCCGGCGGCTCGAACATCGCCGTCGCGCAGAAGAGCAACAGCCCGGAGAAGGCCCAGGCCGCGCTCGAGATCATCCTCTCGGAGGGCTACCAGAAGCTGCTCGCCGAGGGTGGACTCACCCCGGGTCTCATCTCCGCCGCGCAGTACCTGCCGGATGACGCGATCACGCAGGCGCAGGCCACCGCGCTCGCGAACTCGAAGTTCACGCCGATGAGCCCCAACTGGGGCGAGGTCGAGAAGGCCCTCCTCATCCCGGACGCGCTCGTCGCCATCGCCCAGGGCGGCGATGTCGAGCAGATCGCGACCGAGCTGGACGAGGCCATCGAAGCGATCCTGAACGACTGAACACCTGCAGCACCCGGGGGTCCCGGCGACAGCCGGGGCCCCCTCCCCCCTTCCCCCCCATTCACCGAGAGGAGGCGCCATGAGCGCGAACACCGCCACCCGCCGGCGCCCCGACAGGGTGCCCGACTGGGTGCCGCAGAGCGACCCGTACGTGCGCGAGCGCGTCAAGCGGCGCCGCGACGGCCGCGCCGGCTGGACCCTGCTCGCCCCCGCCGCCGTCATCCTGGCGGTCATGGTCGGCTACCCCGCCGTGCTCATGGTGATCCAGTCGTTCACCGACTACGAAGTGCGCGACAAGGTGCAGGGGACGCTCCCCGACTTCGTCGGCTTCGACAACTACGTCGAGATCTTCACCCAGTCGGACTTCCCGGCGGTCCTGATGCGCAGCCTCGGGATCATGGTGGTCCTGACCGTGCTCTCCATGGGCTTCGGCATGCTCGTCGCCGTCCTGATGACCAAGCTGACCCGGGGGTGGCGCATCCTCGTCTCCGTCGGGCTGCTGCTGGCGTGGGCGATGCCGCCCCTCTCCGCCACCGTCGTCTGGGGGTGGATCTTCGACACCGAGTACGGCCTGGTCAACTACCTGCTCAACACGATCACCGGCACGAGCGACTGGACCAACCACTCGTGGCTGATCGACCCGTGGTCGTTCTACTTCGTGCTGACGATCCTCATCGTGTGGCAGAGCGTCCCGTTCGTGGCGTTCACGACCTATGCCGCGCTCGGCCAGGTGCCCGGTGAGGTGCTCGAGGCATCCGCCCTCGACGGCGCCAACGGCATCAAGCGCTTCCGCTTCGTCGTCTTCCCGTACCTGCGCAGCGTGCTGACGGTCGTGCTGATCCTCCAGATCATCTGGAATCTCCGCATCTTCACCCAGGTGTACGCGCTGCAGAGCCGCGGCGGGATCGCCTCCGAGACCAACGTGCTCGGCACCTACCTCTTCCGGCAGGGCCTGGGCGAGTTCGGCATCACCGCCGCCATCGGCGTCGTCATGGTGATCCTGCTCCTCACCCTGTCGTGGGGCTACATCCGCACCACCCTCAAG
>DASUQB010000114.1:0-7154 GCA_036280835.1 Microbacterium sp.
GAGCGCCCCGTCGCGCTCGCTCCGGCGGCGGGGGGAGGTCGCCTCGTGCGCGGAGCCGGACACCTGTGAGCGACCCTAACCGGAGCGACCGCCGCTTGCTCGCGATCCCGCGTCGGTGGGGTCCGCGATCCGCCCGTGCTCCTTCCACAGGCGGCGCAGCAGGCGCGGCCCGAAGTCCTGCTTGCGCACGAGCGGGACCGTGTCGAGCTGCGCGGCCGAGGGCACGTCGATGCCCTCCTCGATCGAGATCAGTACGACCACCGTTTCCGGGTGCGTCGCGGTGAGCCGCCGCGCGACCTCGATTCCATCCATGCCGGGCATGCGGACGTCGAGCAGGACGAGCTGCGGGGAGAGCCGTTCGACGGCCTCGAGTCCCTCGACCCCGCTCGCCGCCTCACCGACCGCCACGAACCCCGGCGTCGCGTCGATCACGTCGCGGGCGACACCCCGAAAGAGCGCCTGGTCGTCGACCGTCAGTACGCGAACACTGCTGTTGATAGTGGTGGGAGAGCCGGGAGTCATCGCACGATGCACGACCGGATACCTGCCGAATCTAGGTCCCGGGACCGGTCCTCGGCAATGGCGCATGCCCGCCGACCGGAGGGGGTGTCCACGCCCCTTTCGACGTTCCTCGCGCCCAAGGGTGCGCGCATCCCTCGGCCACGCGGGTCGGCACCATTGCCGGGAGCCCGCCCGCCGACGGATCCTGCGGGGGTGGCGACGACGGCACCCCCTTCGAACACGGCCGCCGAGCCTCCCGTCTGGCACGTGCTCACGCGCGACGTCGCGGTCCACGAGCTGGACGTCGTGCCCGAGCGTGGGCTGACGAGCGCCGAAGCCGCCGAGCGGCTCGCACGCTATGGCGCGAACCGCTTCGAGCAGGCGAAGGCGGAGTCGCGCTGGCACGCCTTCCTACGGCAGTACCGCGACCCGATGCAGATCGTCCTGCTGGTCGCGGGCGTGATCTCGATCTACCCGGTCAAGCAACCGGGAACGGGCATCGTGATCCTGCTGCTCACGCTGCTCAACGCGGTGCTCGGCCTCAACCAGGAGGGCAAGGCGGCCGCGGCGGTGGCGGCGCTGGCGAAGATGATGATCGTCAAGGCCAAGGTGCGCCGCGACGGCGCGCTCACCCAGCTGCCGGCCGAGGAGCTCGTCCCCGGCGACGTCGTCGAGATCGAGGCCGGCGACGTGGTGCCGGCCGACGGGCGGGTGCTGGCGGCCGCGACGCTCGAGGTGGCCGAGGCGGCGCTGACCGGCGAGAGCCTGCCGGTGAGCAAGGGTGTCGAGCCGGTCGCGGCGGCCGACGCGGCGCTCGGCGACCGCACCGACATGGTCTACATGAACACCAATGTGACCCGCGGCACGGGCGAGTTCGTCGTCGCGGCGACGGGCATGGACACCGAGGTCGGCCACATCTCCGGCATGCTCCAGCGCCAGGACGAGTCGAAGTCGCCGCTGACCGTCCAGCTCGAGAAGCTGACCAAGCAGCTCGTCACCATCGCGGCGCTCGCGCTCGTCGCCTCGGTCGTGCTCAACATGGTGCGCGGGCAGAGCTTCACCGAGGTCTTCACCGTGGCGGTGGCGTTCGCGATCGCCGCGATCCCCACCGGGCTGCCCGCGGTCGTCACGACGATCCTTTCGCGAGGCACCCGGCTGCTGGCGGAGGCGAACGCGATCGTCAAGCGGCTGCGCTCGACCGAGACGCTGGGCGCGACCTCGGCCATCTGCTCGGACAAGACCGGCACGCTCACGCTCAACCAGATGACGGCGGTCGAGCTGACGATCCCCGGCCGGCGCTACACGATCTCGGGCAGCGGCTACTCCACGGAGGGCCAGATCAAGCACGTCGCCGGCGACCCCGAGGTCCCGCTCGAGCCGTTCATGCTGCCGCTGGCGCTCGCGTGCGACGCCGTCCTCACCTCGACGGGCGAGATGATCGGCGACCCGACGGAGGGCGCCCTCGTCGTGCTGGCGGAGAAGGGAGGGCTCGACCTCACCGCAACGCGGGAGCGCTACCCGCGCGTGGCCGAGCTGCCCTTCGACACCGCCTACAAGCTCATGGCGACGTTCCACCGCATGCAGGACGAGAGCGGGCGGGAAGTCGTCCGCTGCTTCGTCAAGGGCGCGCCCGACCAGCTGCTGGCGCGCGCCTCGTCCCATCTCGATCCCGCGATGGCCGCCGCGCCGGTCGACCCGGCGTTCAAGGAGCGCTACCTCGCGGAGAACGAGCGGCTCGGCGAGAAGGGCCTGCGCGTGATCGCGACCGCCCGCAAGGACTTCCCGACCGGCGAGTTCGACCCGGGCGCGGACCTGCTCGCGACGATGGACGGGCTCACGATGCTGGCGCTGGTGGGCATCGTCGACCCACCGCGACCGGCCGCCAAGGCGGCGATCGCCACTGCCCACGAGGCCGGGATCCAGGTGCGGATGATCACCGGCGACCATGCGGTCACCGCCGGGGCTATCGCGCGCGACCTCGGCATACGAGGGCGCGCGATCACGGGGGCGCAGTTCGCCGAGCTCGGCGACGAGCAGGCCGACGAGGAGATCGACGACATCGGGGTCATCGCCCGCGTGACGCCCGAGCAGAAGGTCCGGCTCGTCGACATCCTCAAGCGCAAGGGCCACGTCGTGGGCATGACGGGCGACGGTGTCAACGACGCGCCCGCGCTCAAGCAGGCCGACATCGGCATCGCGATGGGCATCACGGGCACCGAGGTCTCCAAGGAGGCCGCGGCGATGATCCTGACCGACGACAACTTCGCGACGATCGTCAAGGCGGTGGAGCTCGGGCGCGGGCTCTACGACAACCTCGTCAAGTACATCCGGTTCCAGATGGGCGCGCTCGCCGGCCTGATCATGACCTTCCTCGGCGCGAGCGTGCTGAACATCGCGAGCGGGATCCCGTTCCTCCCGCTGCAGACCTTGTGGATGAACTTCACGACGCAGGTGTTCCAGTCGGTCGGGCTCGGCTACGGCGCGCCGAGCGAGGGACTCATGGAGCGCCGCCCGCGCAGGCCCGACAAGCCGCTGCTGTCGCGCACGGACACGCGCTGGTTCGTCATCGCCGGCGCGGTCATGGCGGCGTCGACGCTCGCCGTGATCGCCGGAGCCGAGGACGCGGAAGGGGAGGCCCTGGCCCGCACCATGGGGCTGACGACGTTCGCGATCGGCAACCTCGCCTTCTCGTTCACCGCCCGGGACGATCTGCGCTCCGTGTTCAGCCTGGACTCCCTTGGCGACCGGACCTTCCTGACGGCGTCGCTGATGTCGGTCGTGGCGATCGTGATCGCCACGGAGCTGGACTTCTTCCACCGCATCCTCGACACCGTCCCGCTCACCGGCAACCAGTGGCTGATCTGCATCGGGGCGGGCCTGACGATCGTGGTGGCGTCCGAGATCCGCAAGTTCCTGCTGCGCCGCGCCATGTGACCGATACGGTCATCGACCCGACAGCACCGGCGCTGTCGCGCGCGGGGCGGTGCGAAGATCCGCTGAACTGTGGACCCGAGAACCGAAACTGCGGTCGAGGTTCTCGTCGTGGACGATCAGGAGCGATGGCGCGGCCTGCTCCGTGACGTGGTCGCCGCGACGCACGACCTGACGGTGGTCGGCGAGGCCGGCTCGGGGGAGGCCTCGATGGAGGCCGTGGAGCGGCTCGCGCCGCGGCTGGTGGTCATGGACGTGCGGATGCCGGGCATGGGCGGCATCGAGGCCACGCGCCGGCTCAAGGCGTCACATCCGGACCTCGTCGTCGTGCTGGTGTCCGTCGACGGCACGGACGCGGACGGGCTCGATACGTGCGGTGCCGCCACGTGCCTGCGCAAGGAGCGGCTCTCGCCCAAGGGGCTGGGCGCGGTCTGGCAGGAGCACGGCGCCGGCGGCTGATCACTGCCTCGGGGTGGTGGGGATGGCCGCGACGATCCGCGTCCCCTCGCCCGCAGGGCTGTCGACCTCCAGCCTGCCACCGAAGGCCTCGACCCGGTCGCGGAGCCCCTCGAGCCCG
This sequence comes from Microbacterium sp., assembly GCA_036280835.1. Lineage (GTDB taxonomy): Bacteria > Actinomycetota > Actinomycetes > Actinomycetales > Microbacteriaceae > Microbacterium. Next base: position 4,010 of record DASUQB010000114.1, read on the forward strand.
GACCCGGGCGCCGGTCGGGCGCCGCCGACACCGTCGTCCTCGACGGCGACGTGCAGCGCGCCGTTCCGCACCACGGCGGAGACCGTCACCGACGTCGCAGCCGCATGCTTGCGGGCGTTCGCCACCGCCTCGGCGACGACGTAGTACGCCGCGGCCTCCGCGGTAGCGTCCACGCGCTCGTGCGGCACCGCGACGAGCTGCAACGGGACCGACGTCGCGCGGATCGCCATGCCCTGCAGCGCCTTGGCCAGGCCGAGATCCCGCAGCTCGGACGGGTGGATGCCGTGCGCGAGCGCACGCAGCTCGTCGATCGCCAGGACGATCTCGTGGGCGGCGTCGTCGAACAGGCCGGCCGAGATCCCGGGGTGCTCGCGCGCGCGCTCGGCGAAGAGCCCGAGCTGCACGACGAGGGCGGTGAGGCGCTGTTGCGCGCCGTCGTGCAGGTTGTGCTCGATCCTCCGGCGCTCGTTGTCGGCGGTCTCGACGATCCGCCTCCGCGACTCGGCGAGCCGCATTGCGACCTGCTCGCGCTCGGACACCACCGCCGCGAGGCACAGGGTCGAGATCGCGGCGACGGCGATGAAGAGCTGCGTGCTGAGCACGCTGTAGTCGACGGACGCGTAGGCGAAGGGGCCCTCCCTCCGCGTCGTCTCCCAGATCGCGAAGCCGGCCGCGACCGCGATCCCCACCGTGGCACCGTGGCACTTGAGCCGGAGGGCGGCCCAGACCAGCGGGGGGAACACCAGGTACGCGATCGGGTCGCTCGAGCGCAGTGCGAGCCAGCACAGCGCCATGAGTACGACGAGCATCAGCCCGAACTCGACGCCCCTGCGTCGCCACCACTCACCGGGGGGCGGATGCGCCCAGGTGAGCGCCAAGGGGAGTACGACGAGCGCGCCGGAGGCGTCGCCGAGCCACCACGTGCGCCACACCCGCGGGAACTCGTCCAGCTCGAGGACATCCCCGAGCCAGAGCGAGAGCGGGCCGATCGTGGCGCTCACCGTGGTGCCGGCGACGATCGCCAGCAGCATGCCTACGAGGCCGCGGATGCTCGCCAGGGGATCACCGTGCGGCACGAGCGCCCGCAGGAGCACGGTGATCGTCACGACCTCGAGCACGTTGCCCGCCGTCTGGCCGAGCGCCGACCCCAGCGGCAGCGCGTCGTAGTCGTTCGCGAGCAGGTCGCCGATCACGACGCCCGGCCAGTACCGGAGCCCGCCGATGTACAGGAACGCCACGCCGATCCCGACGGGGAACCAGACAATCGCGGCGACGGGCCCCGCGAACTGCAGTGAGTAGCCGATCTCGGCGACGCCGCGATAGAGCGCCGTGAGCAGGACCACGCCCAGCACGTAGCGGAGACGAGGGTCAGCTCCGCTCCACGGCATGGCGACGGAGCTTGGCAACCTGGAGCGGGCGACGCAACTACCCCCGTCATCCCCTTCGGATGACGACGCCCGCCCACCCGCCGGGCAACGTCCGGGGCATGAGTATCGTCGCGCGCTGGGAGTGGCGCGCCTTCGGGGAGGACGTAGCGCACGCGCGCACCGCGTTCGCGTCGCTCCGCCCGGAGCGGGTGGAGGAGGGCGACGAGTGCTACCTGCTCTCCCGTGAGGGCGACGCGTCGGTGAAGGTCCGCGGGGGGCGACTTGACGTCAAGCAGCTCGAGAACGTCCGCGACGACGGTCTCGAGCAGTGGCGGCCGGTGATGAAGGCGGCCTTCCCCCTCGTGGCGAGCGACGCCGGGTTCGTCCTCGGGCTCCTTCGCGCCGGCGGTCCCGCCGCGCGCGGCATGCGCTCAGTCGCTGAGCTCGCGGCCGCGAGCCCGGATCTGATCGCCGTCCCCGTCCACAAGCACCGCGAGCGCTACGCCGTCGGGGGCTGCCTCGCGGAGCTGACCCGGATCAAGGCGCCCCGCGGCGCGACCGAGACGATCGCCGTCGAGTCCGAGGACCCGGCCCGGCTGGCGGCCACCGTCCGGGAGCTCGGCTTTGACCCGCGGCGCAATGTCTGCATGGCCCGCGGGCTCAAGACGCTCGTCGGCTTCGGGGCGCGGCGCTTCGCGGTCATCGACGTCGGCACGAACTCGGTCAAGCTGCACGTCGGCGAGCGGAGCGCCGACGGCGGTTGGCGCACGATCGTCGACCAGGCCCAGGTGACCCGGCTCGGCGAGGGCCTGGTGCGCGAGGGCCGGCTCGGCACGGCGCCGATCGAGCGCACCGTGAACGCGATCGTCTCCATGGCCGCCGTCGCGCGTCGCGAGGGCGCCGAGGGGATCGAGGCCGTCGGCACCGCCGCGCTCCGGCTCGCTCCGAACGCCGGCGATCTCCTCGCCGCCACGCGCGCTCGCTGCGGCGTGGCGGTGGAGGTCATGCCCGCGGACGAGGAGGCCCGGCTCGCGTACGTCGCGGCGACGACCGGCCTGCCGCTCCCGCCGGGCGCGCTCGTCGTCTTCGACACCGGCGGCGGCAGCTCGCAGTTCACCTTTGGTGACGACCATGGCGTGCAGGAGCGCTTCAGCGTCAACGTAGGCGCCGCCCGCTTCACCGAGCGGTACGCGCTCGACCGTGCAGCGCCGAACGAGGTGCTGCGGGCGGCGCTCGCCGCGATCGCCGCCGACCTGGCGCGCCTCGAGGGCCGCGGCATACCGGACGCGGTGGTCGCCATGGGCGGCGCCGTCACCAACCTCGCCGCCGTCAAGCACGGGCTGGCCGCCTACGACCGCGACGTCGTCCATGGCACCGTGCTCGACCGCGACGAGATCGATCGCCAGATCGAGCTGTATCGCGCGCGCCCAGCGGTGCGCCGGCGGCAGATCACCGGCCTCCAGCCGTCGCGCGCGGACGTGATCCTCGCGGGAGCCTGCATCGTCCGGACCGTGCTTGCGATGCTCCGATGCGACGCGTTGACGGTGTGCGACCGCGGCCTGCGCCACGGTGTACTCGCCGAGCGCTTCCGGCTTGAGCCTCCGCGCCCGGCACCGGTTAGCCGAGCGGGTGCGGAGCTTCGGGGATCCGGTCGAGCTCGCGGCGGAGCTGAGCCGCAGGCTCCCGTGCCGCGGAGATAGCCGCCCCGAGGTCCAGTGCGCCCAGCATCGGGCACCCGAGGCGCGTCAGGACCCGATCAGCGGCCGGTCATTCTCGTG
>DASUQB010000115.1:0-3304 GCA_036280835.1 Microbacterium sp.
CGCTCGAGCCAGCGCGCGGACTCCGGGAGTCCCCAGCGCACGACCAGCGCGTAGGCCGCGGGCAGGGCGCCGAGCGCGAACGCCCAGCGCCAGCCGTTCTCGGAGCCGGGGATGACGAGGTAACCGATGAGCGCCGCCGCCGTCCAGCCGACCGCCCAGAACGCCTCCAGGATGACGATGAGCCGACCGCGCATGCGCGCCGGCGCCAGCTCGCTCACATACGTCGACGCGACGGGCAGCTCCGCTCCGAGGCCGAGTCCGACGAAGAACCGGAGGATCAGCAGCGCGACCAGGCCGCCGACCAGCGCGGACGCTCCGGTCGCCAGCCCGTAGACGACCAGCGTGAGCGCGAAGACCTGCCGGCGACCGATGCGGTCGGCCAGCAGCCCGCCGACGCTGGCGCCGATCGCCATTCCGATGAAGCCGACGGAGGCGATCCACGAGGCCTCGGCGGGCGCGAGGTTCCACTGCACCGCCAGTGCGGCGATGATGAACGAGATCAGGCCCACGTCCATCGCATCGAGCGCCCACCCGATGCCGGACCCCGTCAGCACGCGCAGGTGCTGCCGGGTGAACGGCAGGCGGTCGAGGCGTTCGGAGCGCGTCGGAGCGACCTTCATGCGGGCATCCGTCATCCCGCCATCGTACGGATGACCGGCGCGCGCCGGGCTACTCGGCGAGCAGTTCCCTCACCATGGGGGCCACGCGCGTTCCGTAGAGCTCGATGCTCTTCATCAGCTTGTCGTGCGAGAGCGTGCCCGTCGAGAACTTCATGTCGAAGCGCTCCGCGCCGAGCGTGCGGACCGTGTCGGCGATCTTCCGCGCCACCGTCTCGGGCGAACCCGCGTAGATGGAGCCCTCGGGCCCGACGTCGTGCTGGAAGCGCATGCGGCTGTAGGGGGGCCAGCCGCGCTCGCGGCCGATGGTGTTGTTCATCGACTCGAAGCCCGGGTAGGCCTCCTCCCATGCCTGCTGGTCGGTCTCCGCGATGTGGCCGGGCGAGTGGATGCCGACGGGCAGCGAGTCGCGTTGGAACGAGTCCAGCGACCGGTGGTACAGCTCGACGAAGGGCCGGAAGCGCCCCGCCGGGCCGCCGATGATCGCGAGCATGAGGCCCAGACCGTGGCGCGCCGCGCGCACCACCGACTCCGGCGTTCCGCCGACGCCGATCCAGGCCTTCAGGCCGTTCTCGGTCTTGGGGAAGACGTCGGCGGCCTCCAGCGGCGCGCGCGTCTTGCCCTGCCAGGTGACGGGCTTCTCCTCCAGCAGGCGCGTGAAGAGCTCGAGCTTCTCCTCGAACAGCAGCTCGTAGTCGCGCAGGTCGTAACCGAACAGCGGGAAGGACTCGATGAACGAGCCGCGCCCGAGGATCACCTCGGCACGACCGTTGCTCACGGCATCCAGCGTCGCGAAGCGCTCGTAGACCCGCACCGGGTCATCGGAGGACAGCACGGTGACGGCGGTGCCGAGATGGATGTCGCGCGTGCGCGCGGCCGCCGCCGCGAGCACGATCTCGGGGCTCGAAATCGCGAACTCGGGCCGGTGGTGCTCCCCCACGCCGAAGAACGCGAGGCCGACCTGGTCGGCCAGCACCGCCTGATCGACGACGTTGCGGATCGTCTCGGCATCGCTGAGGGGCCTGCCCTCCGAGTCCTGCGTGACGTCGCCGAAGGTATCCAGGCCGAGGTCGACCGTGCGTGAATCGCTCACCGTGCACCATCCTTTTCTATGCACCTGCATGCAACCGCGCCGCGCCCGGTGACATTCCCCCCGCCAGCCTAGGGCGCGGGCGTATCGTGAGGGGGTGAGCCACTTCGCCGATCGTGCGGACGCGGGCCGCCGTCTCGCAGAGGTGCTGGACCGGTGGCGGGGCCAGGATGTCGTCGTCTGCGGCATCCCCCGCGGCGGCGTCGTCGTCGCGGCCGAAGTGGCCCGCGCACTGGGCTGCCCCCTCGATGTCGCCGTCGTGCGCAAGCTCGGCGCCCCCAAGAACGAGGAGTTCGCGGTGGGCGCCATCGCGGACGGGGTGCGCGTCGTGAGCCCCGGGGCCGTGCAGAGCGCGGGCGTGACGCCCGAGCAGCTCAACTTCGTCGAAGACATGGAGCGCGTCGAACTGCGCCGGCGCATCGCGCGCTTCGGCGAGCCCAGACTCGATGTGATCGGGCGCACGGCCATCGTCGTCGATGACGGTATCGCGACGGGCGCGACAGCGATCGCCGCGTGTCGCAGCGTGCAGTCCCGCGGCGCCGGTCGCGTGGTCCTCGCCACGCCGGTGGCTCCGGCGGGATGGCGTCCCGGCAACGACGTGTGCGACGAATACGTCTGCCTCGCCGCGGAGAAGGACTTCTGGGCCGTGGGTCAGTTCTACGACGACTTCACGCAGACCGAGGACGCGGAGGTCGAGCGCCTTCTCGGACGCGGCTGAGCCTGCCGGGGGGCCAGAAGACCCCCCGGCAGGACCGGTGAACGCGGTGCGGCTCAGCCCTTGAGCAGCGCGGTGCGCAGGGTGTCGAGCCCGACGCCGCCCATGTCGAGGGCGCGCTTGTGGAACTCCTTGATCGAGAAGTCGTCGCCCCTCTCCGCCTGGTAGTCATCGCGCACCTGCTCCCAGATGCGCTGGCCCACCTTGTACGAGGGCGCCTGGCCCGGCCAGCCGAGGTAGCGGTTCACCTCGAACTGCACGAACTCGTCGGACATGTTGACGTTGCGGCGCATGAAGGCGAGCGCGTAGTCGTGGTCCCACGTGCCTTCCCCGTCGAGGCGGGGCTTCTCCAGGTGCACCCCGATGTCGAGCACCACCCGGGCGGCGCGCATCCGCTGCCCGTCGAGCATCCCGAGCCGATCGGCGGGGTCGTCCAGGTAGCCCAGCTGCTGCATCAGGCGCTCGGCGTAGAGTGCCCAGCCTTCGGCGTGGCCCGACGTGCCGGCGAGCAGGCGGCGCCACGAGTTCAGCTCATTGCGGTTGTAGACGGCCTGGGCGATCTGCAGGTGGTGGCCCGGGACGCCCTCGTGGTAGACCGTCGTCAGCTCGCGCCAGGTGTCGAACTCCGTGACGCCCTCGGGCACCGACCACCACATGCGGCCGGGGCGCGAGAAGTCGTCGGTGGGTCCGGTGTAGTAGATCCCGCCCTCCTGCGTGGGGGCGATCATACACTCCAGCGCCCGGATCTTCTCGGGGATGTCGAAATGGGTCCTGCCCAGCTCCTCGATCGCCCGGTCGCTGGTGGCCTGCATCCACTCCTGGAGCGCCTTCGTGCCGTGCAGCTTGCGCGACGGGTCGGCCTCGAGGAGGGCGACGGCGTCC
>DASUQB010000116.1:0-4143 GCA_036280835.1 Microbacterium sp.
GCCCGGGCCTCCTGCAGGTCCAGACCCTGGACGCGGTCCAGCAGACGCACCTGTCCGAGTCCGGCGCGGGCATCGGCGTCGCGCGGGTTCTCGGCGATCGCCTGCTCATAGGCGCGGATCGCTCGCGGGTAGTCTCCGGCCTCGATGGCGTCGTACGCCTCGGCGTGAAGGGGCGGCAGCGCAGGCTCGGCAGGAGCCTCGGCCGGAATGTCGCCGGCGACGGTGACGGTGCCCGTCACGCCGTTCTGCGCAGCGACCTGCAGCAGCTGGGCGAAGACCTCCCGCACCTGCTGCTCCGGGACCGCGCCGGTGAACATGGGCACGGGCTGTCCCGCCACGAGCGCGACGACCATCGGGATCGACTGGGCGCGGAAGCCCTGTGCCAGCTGCGGGTTGGCGTCGACATCCACCTTCGCGAGCACGAGACGCCCGCCGAGCTCCAGCACGACCTTCTCGAGGATCGGGCTCAGCTGCTTGCACGGCCCGCACCACTCCGCCCACAGGTCGACGACGATCGGCACGGTGCGGGAGAGCTCGAGCACCTGGCCGAACGTGGCGTCCGTCACATCGAGCACCAATGAGGGCACGGATGCAGTCGGCGCACCGCCCGCGGGCGCCTCGGCGCCGGGGGCCGGCGCCGCAGGGCGGCTGCGAAGGGCCGAGAGGTCTACTGCGCCGCGCATCACGGCACCGGGGGCACTGGCATTGCTCACGGGATCACCTTCGCCTCAAGGATGTTGGTTCCATAGCCGAGCAGCTTGATCTTCTCGTTCGATCCCTGACCGGGGATGTAGAAGAACAGCTGATCGCCGAACGTGGTGGAGAAGCCGGTGGCCGATTGGTCGACTCCGGTGAGGGTCTGAACCGTGGCGTTGTCGGTGAGCTTGATGACGGCATCCGTCGTCGTGGGCTTCACCGTGTCCGTCTCGTTGACCGTGATGGCGACGATCGCACCGCTCTCGAGCGTCGCGAGCGCGACGGGATCGAACGTGCCGGGAACGGTCTCGAACGTCAGCGTGCCGGTCGACGCGGCGGTCTGGTTGAAGGCGTCGAGCCTGGCCTGGCGGTCGGCGGCGACCGTGACGCGGAACTGGTCGGTCGTCGCGTCGAACATGTCGTAGTACTGGCTGTCCTCGCCGTTGGTGAGCACATCGGCGTAGGCGGCGGGCAGATCCTGCGGGGCCATAGCGAGGAACGAGGAGTCCGGCTGCACGCGAGGCGCGCCGATAGCGGCGGGAGCGAGCGGGGGCAGCTCGACCGAGGCCTCCATGCTCGCGGAGTAGCTGAGCTTGTAGGGCGACCAGGCGTCCTGCTGCGTCAGCATCATGATCATCGGCGGGACCGTCTCGTCGTCCTTGTCGGCGACGATCGACATGAAGGTGCGCGGCCAGCCCTCGAACGCCTGCGGGAGCAGGATCTCGAGCGGCTTCGCGGGGATCGCCGTCGGAGCCTTGTAGTCCGCGATGGCGGTGCGCAGCGTGTAGTTCGTCGTGCGCTCGGCGAGGGCGGCGCCCTCGAGCCGCTGCGCGGCGATCGCGGGGTCCATCGCCTCGTCCGCCGACGCGACGGTCTCGGAGATGCGCGAGAGGATGCGCTCCGCCTGCGCCTGCGTCACGGCCGGAGCCTGCTGGCCCTCGGGCGCGATGACGGTCGCGGACTCGCTCGGCGTGGGCGACGCCGACATCTGGGGCCACGCCTCGGGCGAGCAGCCCGTGAACAGCAGCGCCGAGACGGCGACGGCGGGAACGATCGCGAACGCGCGGCGACCGCGAGTCAGCGCCTTGCGCGGCCGGCCGGCGGTGATGACGCCCTTGTCGGAGCCCTCGACGGCGATGTCGATCGGCTGCGTCTCGGGCAGCGGCGGCAGGCCCTTGCGTCGCGGTCCACGTGAACGGCGGGCGTGCCGGATGCCGAGCACGTACAGGAGCACGCCGAGGAACATCAGGATGCCGCCGGCGGCGATGAGCGGTCCCGCCCAGGGCGTGGAGGTGTCGATGGGCCACGAGACCGTCAGGTCGCTGGGAGCGGGCGCGGTCCCGTCGGACGCCACGAGCACGCTCATGTCCGCGGGGAGCTGCAACGGGGTGATGAGGGCGTCCTCCTGCTGGAATTCGTCCAGCCAGAGGTCCGAGCCCACGGGCGTGCGCGCTTCCTCCGCGGGGACCTCCCCTTCGGCGGGAGCCTCCCCCTCGGCGGGTGCCGCGACCTCGCCCTCCGCGGGCGCCGCCACCTCGCCGTCGGCGGGCGTCTCGGTCGGTGCGGCGGCGGCGTCGCCCTCGCTGAGCTCCTCGACCGGCTCGGGCTCGACGACCTCCGAGACGATCTCGTCGCCGTCCAGCGTCACCTGATTGTGCTCGGTGTCCGCCAGCCAGGCCTGCATGTCACCGGTGCGGCCGTAGGCGGCGAAGATGGTCCCCTCGCCGCGCGCCATCAGCGTCTGGGAGCCGGGGAGCTTGTTCAGCACCTCACCGTCGATGAGCGTGTACGGCAGGTCCTCGCTGACGGAGATGGAGGCCTGCTCGGTCTTGGGTCCCATGAACACCGTTCGCTGGGCGATCCCCGCACCGATCAGCACCGCGGCGAGGAAAAACGCCGCGATGGCCCACACAAAACGCACGAAGAATCTCCCTTTTCGACCCGACCGGAGAGCCCGGGGGTCCGCACACTCGACATTTCAGACTAGCGAAGGTGACCTGAAAGTTCCCCAGGAGCGCGCCCATCGCGGCCTGTGAGGGCCTGGACCCATAGTCTTGCGAGACGACTGGATGCCTCGCCACGGCAAGCAAGGAGCCCACATGAAGGTGCACAACCCATTCCGCGTCGCGTTCGTCGCGACGCTGGGTGTCGGGCTCGGGATCGTGCTGCTGAACAGCATCGGAACGCTCTCGACGATCCTGCTCTACGTCGGTACCGCCCTGTTCCTCGGACTGGGGCTCGACCCCGCGGTCAACTGGCTGGAGCGCCGCAGGCTTCCGCGGTGGGCGGCCGTGCTCATCACGATCGTGGGTGTGCTGGCCGTCTTCGCCGGCATCGTCCTGCTCCTGATCCCGATCGTCTCGCAGCAGATCAGCCAGCTCGTGAAGGCGATCAGCGAGCTCGTCGAGAGCGGCACGAGCATCGACGACGTCAAGGCGTGGGTGACCGGCATCTTCCCGAATCTCGATGTCGACCTCGTCTTCACCTCCATCGAGGACTGGCTCAACAGCCTCGACTACGCGTCGATCGGGGAGAGCGTGATCACCGTGGGGGCGTCGATCCTCGCCGGCCTGACGGGGGCGTTCATCATCCTCATCCTGACCATCTACTTCACGGCATCCACCCCGTCGCTGAAGGCCGCGATCTACCAGCTGGTTCCCGCCTCCAAGCGCGCGCGGTTCATCGACCTCGCCGAGCAGATCACCGACTCGGTCGGCTACTACGTCATGGGCCAGGTGAGCATGGGCGTGCTGAACGGCGTGCTCAGCGCGATCTTCCTCACGATCATCGACGCGCCCTTCCCCGCGGTCCTGGCCGTCGTCGCATTCTTCTTCTCGCTCATCCCGCTCGTCGGAACGCTGACCGGCTCGACGATCATCGTGCTGACCTGCCTCATCCCCGGCCTGGGCTCCCCCACGACGGCGCTGATCGCGGCGATCTACTACCTGATCTACATGCAGGTCGAGGCATACATCATCTCGCCGCGCATCATGAACCGCGCGGTCTCCGTTCCGGGAGCCGTCGTCGTGATCGCGGCCCTCGCCGGCGGCTCGCTGCTCGGGCTGCTCGGCGCGCTGATCGCCATCCCCGTGGCCGCCAGCATCCTGATCATCTACCGCCAGGTCGTCATTCCCCGGATGAACGAGCTCTAGCGCCGAGAGGTGGTCACGGAGCGAAGCGGGTTCAGGGAACGGGCCACTCCGTGGGCAGCGGCAGGGCCGCCGGGTTCACGACGGCGACGATCTCGGTCAGCACGCGGCGGGTCTGCGCCTCGCCGACCCAGAGGTGCTTCCCGCCCTCCACGGCGATGAGCACGGCGTCGGGCAGCGACGAGAAGCGCTCGGCGGCGGCATCCGGTCGCAGGTAGTCATCGAACTCGGGCACCAGCACGACAACGCGGCGGTGATCCCCCGCCCACGCGGCCACTTCCTCGGGCGTCGCCCGGTG
>DASUQB010000117.1:0-7708 GCA_036280835.1 Microbacterium sp.
AGCGCCGACCGCACAAGCAGCGCGACCCGAGCACGCCACCGCCACCGCCGTCGCGGCGGCCCCCGCGGCACCGGTCGACGCGTCCTCCCGCTATCTTCGCCGAGGCCTGCCGCGTGTGGCCGGCGGCGAGCCGTGGCCACCGGCGACGGCGGCTCCGGCTCCCGCGGCGACGGACGACGCTTCGACAGGCTCAGCGACCGAGCGCGGGGCAACGACCGGGCTCACGGCAGCGGCAGCGGTCTCTGCCGTTCCCGCGGACGACGCTTCGACAGGCTCAGCGACTGAGCGCGGGGCAACGACGGGGCTCACGGCAGCGCCAGTGGTCTCGGCGATCCCAGCCGACAATGCGTCGATCAGCGCAGCGGCCGAGTCGCCGCCGATCGCCGCAGCAGCCCAGGCTCAGCCCGCACCCGCAGCCGACACCGCGGTCGAGCTTCGGCCCGCGGCATCCGTCGCAATTCCGGCGGGCCCCCGGCCCCCGCTGCCCTTCACCCGCACGGTGTTCCCAGGAGTCGCCGCCGCATCGCGCCCCTCCGCTCCGCCGGAGCCCGTGCCCGACACCTGGGCCGCCCGGCTCCGCCGCCCGACCTGGCCGCTCGTGATCAGCGGTCTGCTCGGCGGGCTCGCGCTGCTGATCCTCGCCCTGATGGCCGTGTTCGCCGTCCGCTGGGCGATCACGCTGCCGTTCATGCAGGACTTCCTCACCACCTACCCGGGCGAGTATCCGCTGCCGGAGGGCTCGGAGCCCGGCTTCGCGCCGTGGGTGCAGTGGCAGCACTTCTTCAACGCGTTCCTCATCGTGCTCATCATCCGCTCGGGCCTGCAGGTGCGCACCGAGAAGCGGCCGTCGGTGTTCTGGACGCCGAAGTGGTCGAAGAACGGCAAGGGCAAGATCAGCCTCTCGCTGTGGTTCCACCAGTGCCTCGACGTGCTGTGGCTCGCGAACGGGCTGCTCTTCATCGTGCTGCTGTTCGCCAGCGGGCACTGGGTGCGCATCGTGCCGACGAGCTGGGAGGTCTTCCCCAACGCGCTGTCGGCCGCCATCCAGTACGTCTCGCTCGACTGGCCCACGGAGAACGGCTGGGTGAACTACAACAGCCTGCAGCAGCTCGCGTACTTCGCGACGGTGTTCATCGCGGCGCCGCTCGCGGTGATCACGGGCGTGCGGATGTCGGGATTCTGGCCAAAGAGCGCCAAGGCGCTGAACAGGGCGTACCCGGTCGAGTGGGCGCGGGCCGTGCACTTCCCGGTGATGCTCTACTTCGTGGCGTTCATCATCGCCCACGTCGCCCTCGTCTTCGCGACGGGCGCGCTGCGCAACCTCAACCACATGTACGGCGGCAGCGATGCCGTCAACTGGGTCGGGTTCTGGATCTTCGTCGGGTCGATGGTGATCATCGCGATCGGCTGGATCGCCGCGCGGCCGCTCGTGCTCGCTCCGATCGCGGCGCTGTCGGGCCGGGTCAGCGGGCGCTAGGCGCGGTCGGCTCGCCGGCGCCCGGCTCCGTGCCGTCGGATGCGCCGCCGCCGTGCGCGGCGGCGGCGCCCGCCGCGAAGCCCTCGGCGAACGCCTCGTCCGCCCCGAGGCGGAACATGTCCCGCTCGGCGGGCCGGATGATCGAGCGGGCACCCGGCAGGTCGAGCGAGCCCACGAGGTCGGCCCGGCCGCGCACGACGGCGACGGGGAGCCCGGCGGCCTTGCCCTTCACGAGGTCCGCAGCCGACGCGAGCTCATCGGCGACGCACGGCATCGACACGACGAGCGGCCGGCCCTCGGCATCCGTCTGCCCCCGCAGGTCGTCGATCACCCGGACCCCCGCGGCGCCGATGGCGCAGTCGGTCTGACCCTCGCGCCATGCGCGGCCGAGGGTGTCCGACACCAGCACCCCGATCTCGACCCCGAGCCGGTCGCGCAGCCCATCCGCGAGCGCGCGCGCCGAGGCATCCGGGTCGACCGGAAGCAGCAGCACCGTGCCGTGCGGCGTGTTGGAGGCGTCCACCCCGGCCGCGGCGGAGATCATGCCGAGCCGGTTCTCGACGATCCGCGTGGTGGCGCCCGTGGGCGACGTGCGAGAGGCGACGATCCGCACCGTCTCCGCCGTGATCGCGTCTTCGCGGTCGGCTGCCTCGACGAAGCGCCCCTCGGCCTTGGAGACGATCTTCGACGTCACGACGAGGATGTCGCCGTCCCGCAGGTCAGCGCCGGCGGCGGTCGCGATCAGCGCCACGAGGTCGGTGCCCGAGGTGACCTCGGGGATGCCCGTCAGGGCCCAGAGCTGCAGCACCCGAGGTGGTCAGCGGACGAACCGCACCTCGGTGAGGGACTCCCCGAGGAACGGCTCGACGTGGCTCGCGCCGTCGGCGGTGAAGCCGTTGCGCGTGTAGAAGCGGTGCGCGCGGGGGTTGTCTTCCGCGACCCAGAGGTACAGCGGCTCGTTCTGGTCGACGGCGGCGTCGAAGAGCTTCTGACCGATGCCCGTGCCGTGGAAGGCGTCGAGCAGATAGATGAAGTACAGCTCGCGCGAGCGCGGGGCGTCGTCGTCCCGCGCGGGTCCCGAGCCGACGAAGCCGACGATGTCGCCCTCCACCAGCGCGGCCGACATGCGGTACTCGGGGCCCTGTGCGGCCCAGTGCGTCCACAGTTCCGCCATGCGGCGGGGCGAGACGCGCTCGAGGGCGGCCTTGCTGATGAGGTGGTCGTAGGTCTCATGCCAGCAGGTGGCGTGTACTCGGCCGAGCGCCTCGGCATCCACATCGCGAACCGGTCGGACGATGACCTCGGTCTGCAGTTCGGCATCCATGGCCAGACTCTACGCGCGGCGCGGCGCCGGGGGAAATCGAGCCGCGGGCCTTGACAGCGCTGTGGGAAGGCCACAAAAGAATCCGAGCAGGAGGGCGGGAATCACTACGCTCGGGCCTCGTGAATGTGATCTGGCGCACCCTCCTCACCATCTGGCGCGCGAAGGTGCTGCTGCGCCGGCGGGGACCGATCGATCCGGTGTCGGTGGGACGCGTGCGGCTGCGCACGATGCCGACCGATCTCGACCTGCTCGGGCACATGAACAACGGCCGATACGCGTCGCTCTTCGACCTCGGCCGCTTCGACCTCCTGATCCGCACAGGGATCTGGGACCTCCTGAACCAGAACGGCTGGTACGCCGTCGTTGCCAGCGAGACCATCACGTTCCGCAAGTCGCTCGAGCTGTGGCAGCGCTTCACGGTCGAGACCCGGCTGCTCGCCCACGACGACCGCTCGGTGTACATGATCCACCGGGCGGTCGTGCGCGGCGAGGTCTATGCCGAGATGATCGTGCGCGCCCGGTTCCTGCGCCGGTCCGGCGGCATCGTGCCCCACGAGGAGCTCTTCGAGGCGCTGCACCGACCCGATGATCTGCCTCCGCTGGCCCCCTGGATCCACGACTGGGCGGCGGGATCGGCGCTGCCGTCGACCCGCGCCGCCGCTCCCAGCCTGTGGGAGTAGGCCGCTAGCCGAGGAGCAGGGTGCGCGCAAGGGCGTTGCCCGAGCGCCCGATCCGCGGTTGTCTCGGAGGAGCGCACTCGATGCGACCGCATCGTTGCGCGCACCGAAGGGGGAGTTCCCATGGATACATCCGTTCTGATCTGGATCATCGTCGCGATCGTCGTCATCGCGATCATCGTCGGCGTCGTGCTCATGACATCGCGTCGCCGGACCGAGCACCAGCGCGTCGCGCAGCAGGAGAAGGCAGACAAGCTGCGCGAGGAGGCGCGGCAGGCGGAACTCGCCGCCCGCGAGCGCGAGGCGAAGGCGGCACAGGTGCGTGCCGACTCCGCGTCAGCGGCCGCCGAGGCGGAACAGGCCAAGGCGCGTGCGCAGCAGGCCGATGTCGAGGCCCGTCGCCTCGCCGACAGCGTGGGCGAGCACGACACGGATGCCGCCAAGCAGCGTCAGGCGCAGGCCGAGGCCCTCCGCAAGGCCGACGAGATCGACCCCCGGGTCGACGCCGACGGCTCGCGCAGCCGCAACGGCGGTCAGGCCGCGGGGTCGGCGGCAGGTGCGGGCTACACCACCGACCCCCGCAGCACGGTCGATGACCGGAACGCCGTTGACCGCGGCACGGTCGATGACCGCAGCACGACGGGTGACCGGAACAACGACGGCCGCGTCACCGCGGCGGATGGCCGCGCGCCGGCCGATGTGCACAACAGCGCCCAGGACGGCGTCGCCGGGGGCGACACGCAGCACGGCGACCCGGTCATCGCGACCGAGAGCACCCGCGACACCACCGTCGATGGGGAGACCCGCCGCACCCGCGACGACCGGGTGTGAGCATCGCCGATGAGGCGTCGGTCCGTGGCCCGACGCCTCATCGGCGTGTGATGCCGGCACCGGGCGAACGCCGCGGGTGGGTCCGGGTCGACGGCCCGGACCGCTAGCGTGGCTGTGTGCCGTCCATCGTCGCCGAGACCCTGCGCCTGCTGGCGCGGCGCTGGCCTCAGCTGCTGGCGTGGTTCCTGGTCGGCTGGCTCGCCCGCTACCTGCTGATCGAGCTCGCGGCCCTCGTCGGGGCGAACTTCCTGCTCGGCGGGCTGCTGATCATGCCGCTGGCGATCCTGGCGCGCCTGGTGAGCTTCGTCGCGATGTTCCTGGTGCTGCGACACGACCTCGAGAGCGTGGATGCCGTCGCGACCGGCGACCCCCGGATCGGCGACCTCGGCGCCCGGCGGCGCGTGCGCGAGTTCACCGACGCGGTGCTGGCCAGCATCCTGCCCTTCTTCGCGTTCTACTACGCGTGGGGGCTGCTCGCGGCCGACATGCGCCAGTACGCCTCGTCGGCGATCGACAACTACTTCGCGAGCGCCGACGTCTTCGACCCGGACCGCATCTCGTACACGGAGATCGACCGGCTCGGCTTCGACGCCCTCACGATCGGGCTGATCGTCGTGGCCTTCGCCGGGCGATGGGCGCTCAAGCGCTACCGCTCGCGGCTGCCGCGGTGGACGTCGATCGTGGGCGTCTACCTCGAAGCGGTGTGGGTCTTCCTCACCATCTACCTCATCGCGGGGGTCTTCACGTCGGTGCGGGAGTGGGTCGACGGCCGCGTCGCGATGGTGTGGCTGGGGGATGCCCGCGAGTGGCTGGGTCAGTTCGCCGCGCCGCTCGCGTGGATCTGGGACGCGATCCAGTGGGCGCTCGGCGAGGTCGGCGGCCTCGTGCTGCAGCCCCTCGCATGGCTGACGATCGCCGGGGTCGTCTACGGGCGCACCATCGCGGAGCGCCGCCTGCAGATCCCCGACCTGGCTCAGACCCGCACCGCGCGCCAGCGCTACGAGCGCCTGCCCGCACGGCTGCGCCGGCGTCTCGGCGACCTGTGGCAGGAGATCACGGCGCGCTTCCGCCCGGTCGGTCGGGCGATCGTCACGATCTGGCATGCCGGCGCGATCCCGATGGGCATCTTCGTGCTGGCGTACACCGTCGTGATGGCCCTGCAGGGCTGGCTGCGGTGGGGGATCGTCGCGGTCATCGGCCCGCACGATCTGATCGAGTTCTGGACGATCTTCGACGCGCTCCTCGTGCTCGCCGTGGTCGCCGTCACCGAGCCGCTTCGGATCGCGCTGGTCGCCGCCGCCTACGACCACGCCGCGGCGCGACTGGCCGTCGCGCCGGCGGGGGAAGCGGACGCTCCCGCACCGGAGGGCGCGCCGGCAGCGCTCGAGCCGGCACCGGGGGAGGACGCCGCGACCGCGCCCGCTACTCCGGCAGGCGGAGTCGCACGAAGCGCGGCACCGACTCCGCCACGAGAATCGACACCGTGAGCGCGCCGTCGGCGTTCTCGGGGACGATGAACGGCACCTCGAGCGTGTAGGGCCCCGCGGCATCCGAAGCGCAATAGCCGACGGCGTCCTCGCTCATCGGGATCTCGACGGGCGCGAGCGACGCGTCGTCCCACGTGCGCTCGCCGTGCGATCCGCCGGTCTCGTCGAGAGAGACGAGGCAGCCGGCCGGCAGCGCCCCGCCCTCCTCGGCGTCGACGTCGATCGCCACCACGATCGCCTTGGTCCCGGCCGGAAGAGCCTCGCCGACCACTCCCTCGCCGAACGCCTCCTCGCGCACGTCCGCGAGCCGGAAGGTCGATCCGTCGAGCGTCGCGGTCTCTCCGGCCTCCGCCGTCACCGCCTCGGTGGGGCGCCCGGAGAAGTAGTCGGACCACTCCCGCGCGGACGTGATGCCGACCGTGGCGACCGCCAGCACGAGCACGGCGACGAGCGCCCAGGCATTCCGACGCCACCAGCCGCGGCCCTCCGGCCGCTGCTCGCTCATCCCCGCCCCCAGGCGGGTGCCGTGATCTGCGCCGCCCGGTGGTGCGGCAGTTCGGTGAGATCCAAGGGGACGACGATCATCGAGTCCAGCCGCGGGTCCGAGTCGACGGCGAGCTGAAGCTCCGCCGAGGCGGCCGTATCGCCGTCCAGCGTGTCAGCGGGCACCTCGAACGCGAGCATTCCTCGCAGGGGGATGCCGACCGACAGGCCCGCCCGGCGAAGCGATGAGTCGCCGGGACGGTCACTGGCCGCGTACGTCCGATCGCCGAGCACCAGCACCGCGTGTCCCAGCAGCGCCGCCCGCTCGGTCACGACCGCCTCGACCGACGCGTCGACGAGCACCCAGAGGCTTCCCTCGCCGCTCGTCCAGGACCCGGCCGACACCACGTCGGAGAGCACCGCGCCGTGCACGGTCGCGGCGAGGTTGCGTCCGGATGCCCGCTCGTCGGTCGACGCCGCAACGGCGAACGGCTGCTGCCACTGGTCGTCCGATGGAGTGGTGGCGGCGACGACGCCCGAGGCGACCAGCAGCGCCGCGAGCCCCGCGGCGGAGATCCAGGCCGTCGCGCGGCTCACTCGTCGCCCTCCGCGTCGCCGGTCGCGCCGGATCCCAGGTCGGTGATCGTCGCGGAGACGGTGACCGCGAGCGCGGGGTCGTCCCACCATTGGCCGGCCGTCACGACCTCGCCCGTGTACAGGGACTGATCGAAGACCCGCACATCGACCGCGTCGCCGCCCTCCACCGCCGACCGGGGAACAGCCCAGATGAAGGCCAGCGGCACGCGCAGACCCGGCTGGAGGAGGGGGGAGGTGACGGCGTCGTCGACGCGCGCGATCGCGACCGGGCCCACGCCTTCGAGCGCCTCCACCCCGACCCGCACGGTGTCGGCGAGGTCGGACGAGCCGCCGGCGCCCGCATACAGCGGCCGAGTCCATTCGTTGGTCACGTGCGCCAGGACGATGAGGGCGCGCTCACCGGGCTGCAGGTCGAGGGAGAGCTCCGGGAAGTCGTCGACGAGCACCACGTCCTCGACCTGCACCGTGAGCTGGGCCGAGGTGTGCGGCTCGCCGAGGTCGAGGCTCGCGACCGCCGGCGCCGGGGCATCCGCCAGCCCGCCGAACGCCGCCGTCGCGGCCAGGAAGAGGCCGGTCAGGATGCCCGCGAACCACTTGGTCGGCACCCGGTCGCCGGCCGCCCGAAGCCGTGCGAATCGACCCGTCTTCGCGGGGGTCTTCTCGCCTGTGGACACCCCCTCAGCCTACGAGCAGCGGTCGTAGGCTTATGGCATGTCCCACACCCCTTCCACGGCGCCACAAGCGCCGGCCACCGACCTGGCCGCGCGGGCCATCGACCTCGCGCAGCGCTGGGTGACCGAGAGCGATGACGCTCAGGTCGATCCCGCCGCCG
>DASUQB010000118.1:0-9830 GCA_036280835.1 Microbacterium sp.
GCCAGGCGCGCCGCGATCGAGACGCACGCCGACACGGCGGCCTCGAAGGCCGGGTCCGCGCCGGGCGCGCTCAGCGCGTCGCTCGACCAGCGCAGCACGCCGCGGTCGAGCACGACCGTCGCCTCGGGCGTGGACTCCTGCTCCTCCTGGCGCACCATCAGCTGGTCGCGGTGGGCGGTCGCGCGCCAGTGGATGCGTCGCATCGAATCGCCCGGCGCGTACGGCCGGGCGATCAGGTTGTCGGCGCCCTGCCCGAGCTGGTTGGTCGAGGAGTGGAGAGACCCGCCCACCTCTCCGGCAGCGCTCGAGAGGGGAGGCAGCTCGGTGACCGAGGGGACGATCGTCACGGGAGTGCGATCGCCGAGCACGAGCCGCCTGCGTGCGAAGCCGAAGGGGTCGCTGGCCGTGATGGTGAGGGGACCGATCGCGTGCACGCCCCTGCGCACCCCGGTCACGCGGTAGGCGAGCTCGACGTAGCTCTCACCGCCCCGGAGGCCCGACGACAGGGCGGGGAAGGTGCCGTGCGCCTCGCCCGACAGGGCTTTCGGCAGGCCGTCCGTCCATGCGCCCGGAGGCAGGGGGAGCGCGGACCGGATGCCGGCGGAGGCCGTCACGGTCGACTCGCGGCCGACCGTCGCGACATCCGTCGACAGCGCCCTCGTGACGCTCGCGCCGCGCTTCACGGAGTAGAGGGACGCGACGCTGACGCCGACCACCGCGAACAGCAGCAGCGCGAAGTAGGTCAGCACCGGCAGCGTCAGCTCCCCGGCGAAGATGAAGCACGCGATGCCCAGCACCACGGCCCCGGTTCCCCGGATCGTGAGGGGCCAGAGGCGTTTCATGGCCGTGCGGCGAGGGGAACGCGGACCGTCCCCGCGATCCTCTCGAGGATGGCGGGCACGGCATCGCCAGCTCCCCGGGCCCGGGAGCCGACGGCGGCGCGGGTGGGGATGAGGCGGTGCGCGAAGACGGGGATGAGGAGGGCGGCGATGTCATCGGGGATGACGAACGCGCGGCCGTCGAGGGCGGCCCAGACCTTCGCGGCGCGGACCAGCTGCAGGGTGGCGCGGGGGCTGGCGCCCAGCCGCAGATCGGGGTGCGTGCGGGTGGCCTGGGAGAGGGCGACGGCGTAGTCCTCGATGGCGGGGGAGACGTGCACCGCACGGGCGTAGGCGATCAGCTGGGAGACGACGGCCGCCGTGACGACCGGCCGCAGCTCTTCGAGCGGGTTCACGGTGTCGCGCTGGCGCAGCATGAGCGCTTCGCTGCGGGAGTCGGGGTAGCCCATCGAGATGCGCATCATGAAGCGATCGCGCTGCGCCTCCGGGAGCGCGTACGTGCCCTCCATCTCCAGCGGGTTCTGGGTGGCGACGACGAGGAACGGCTCCGGCAGCATGTGGGTCTGGCCGTCGACGGTGACCTGACCCTCTTCCATCGCCTCGAGCAGCGCCGACTGCGTCTTGGGGGAGGAGCGGTTGATCTCGTCCGCGATGACGATGTGCGCGAAGATCGCGCCGGCCTTGAACTCGAACTCGCGCTCGACGGGATTGAAGACGCTGACGCCCGTGACATCTCCCGGCAGCAGGTCGGGCGTGAACTGGATGCGTCGCACGGTCGCGTCGATGGATGCCGCGAGGGCCCGGGCGAGCATGGTCTTGCCGACGCCCGGCACGTCCTCGATGAGAAGGTGTCCCTCGGCGAGGAGGGTGACGACGGCGCTCCGCACGGCCTCGGGCTTGCCGTCGATGACCTTGCCGATGGAGTCCAGGATGCCATTCGCGGCATCCTCGAACAGCCGTGGATTCATCTCCTCCAGCGGAGCGAGCTTGCCGGGCGTCCCGGCCGCGGGAGCCACGGCATCCGTCATCGCGGGCTGATTCATGCGACCCCCTCGCATCCGTACTGAAGGGCGTCCTCACCCCAGTCCCTCGATCGTATCCCGCGCCAGGGGCGTCGTCTCCTGGGAAGTCCCTGATCCCGGGGCCGTGGACCGCCCGATTCGGATGTCCCCTCCGCGCTTGTTAGACTGGTGGCAGCTCTCCGCGCGGCGGCATCCAGGCCAACTCCCCCAGGACGGAAACGTAGCAAGGGTAACCAGGCTCTGCCGGGTGCGCGGAGAGTCTTTTCATGCCCGGGCCCGCATCGCCGCCGGCCGTCTCCGCCACCAGAGTGACGTCGCCGCCCACCCGGGGGTGAGGCTCGCCCCGTAGGCTGAACGGGTGGCGCAGAGCATCTTCATCACGTCGGCCGAAGGGCACTCGGGCAAGTCCACCATCGCCCTGGGGGTGCTCGACACCCTTTCCCGCGCGACGCCCCGCGTGGGCGTGTTCCGGGCGATCGCGCGGTCCACGGCCGAGCCGGACTACGTGCTCGAGATGCTGCTCGCGCACGACGGCGTCGACCTCCCCTACGAGGACTGCGTGGGCGTCACGTACGACGACGTGCGGGCAGACCCGGATGCCGCGCTCGCGACCATCGTGCGCCGCTACAAGGCCGTCGAGGCCCGCTGCGACGCGGTCGTCATCGTCGGCAGCGACTACACCGACGTCGGCAGCCCGGCGGAGCTCGCCTACAACGCCCGCATCGCCGCCAACCTGGGCGCCCCCGTGCTGCTCGTGCTCGGCGGGCGTGCTCTGCACGGGCAGGGCGAGCAGCTCGGCACGAGCACCGCTCGCACCGCGGCCGAGATGGGCCAGATCGCCGACCTCGCCCTCACCGAGCTGTCCCACGGTCGCGCGCAGCTGTTCGCGGTCATCGCCAACCGCGCCGACCCCGACGACCTCGCCGGCATCATCGCCGCGATCCGCGCCTCGGTCGACGCGGCATCGCAGGGCTCCGGCGCTCGGGGCCGGGTCGTGCCCGTCTGGGCCCTGCCGGAGGACCCGTTCCTCGTCGCGCCGTCGATCCGCGGCATCATGCGCTCGGTCGAGGGGACGCTGATCAAGGGCGATCCGGAGCTGCTCACCCGTGAGGCGCTCGGCGTCGTCGTCGCCGGGATGTCAATGGTCAACGTGCTGCCGCGGCTCAGCGAGGGGGCCGTCGTCGTGATCCCCGCGGATCGCACCGAGGTGCTGCTCGCGACCCTGCTGGCCAACGCCTCGGGCACCTTCCCCTCGATCTCGGGGATCGTGCTGAACGGGCCCTTCCCGCTGCCCGACGACATCGACCGCCTGATCGACGGACTCACCTCGAACGTGCCGATCATCGCCACCGACCTCGGCACCTACGACACGGCCGTGCGTGTGATGAACACGCGCGGGCGGCTGGCCGCCGACTCCCAGCGCCGGTACGACACCGCGCTCGCGATCTTCGAGCGCCACGTCGACACCGAGGAGCTGACCGTCTCGCTCGGCGTCGCCCGGGCCACGGTCGTGACCCCCCTGATGTTCGAGTACGGCCTCATCGAGCGAGCCCGCGCCGACCGTCGCCACATCGTGCTGCCCGAGGGCAGTGACGACCGCATCCTGCGCGCCGCCGCGACGCTCCTCTCCAGAGGGGTCGCCGAACTGACGATCCTGGGCGAGGAGATCGAGGTGCGAGGCCGCGCCATCGAACTGGGCATCGACATCCGCGACGCCCACGTCCTCAGCCCCTTCGATCCCGTCTACGTCGACAAGTTCGCGCGCGAGTACGAGCGGCTGCGGGCGCACAAGGGCGTCACCTACGCGCAGGCGGCCGACGCGGTGACGGATGTCTCGTACTTCGGCACCCTCATGGTGCACCTCGGCATGGCCGACGGGATGGTCTCCGGAGCCGCGCACACGACGGCGCACACGATCCGCCCGGCGTTCGAGATCATCAAGACCAAGCCGGGGGTTTCGGTCGTCTCCTCGGTGTTCCTGATGGCGCTCGCCGACCGGGTGCTGGTCTACGGCGACTGCGCCGTCATCCCGGACCCGACGAGCGACCAGCTCGCCGACATCGCCGTGTCCTCGGCCGCGACGGCATCGCAGTTCGGGATCGAGCCGCGCATCGCCATGCTGTCCTACTCGACGGGCGAGTCCGGCTCAGGGGCGGAGGTCGAGAAGGTGCGCGTCGCCACCGCCCTCGTGCGGGAGCGGGCGCCGGAGCTGCTGGTCGAGGGTCCGATCCAGTACGACGCCGCGGCGGATGCCGCCGTCGCCGCGGCGAAGATGCCGGGCTCCTCGGTCGCCGGCCGGGCGACGGTGTTCATCTTCCCCGACCTCAACACGGGCAACAACACGTACAAGGCGGTGCAGCGCTCCGCGGGCGCCGTCGCCATCGGGCCGGTGCTGCAGGGGCTGAACAAACCCATCAACGACCTCTCCCGCGGAGCCCTGGTCGACGACATCGTCAACACGGTCGCCATCACGGCGATCCAGGCCCAGGGGGAGGCGGCCTCGAAGGCGCAGGCCCCCGGGACGGAACCGAGTGACGCAGCCCGGACGGCTCGGGGGGAGTGACCGTGTCGGTCGTGCTCGTCGTCAACAGCGGCTCGTCGTCGTTCAAGTACCAGCTGCTGGATGTCGAGAGCGAGAAGGTGCTCGCCACAGGCCTGGTGGAGCGCATCGGCGAGCCCGGCGACGCCGGCACGTCGAAGCACACCGTCTTCGCCCCCGCGAACGGCTCGGGGACCGGGGAGGCAGCCCAGCCCGCGCCGACGATGCTGGATGCGACGTACACGCGCGAACTCCCCATCCCCGATCACACGGCGGGGTTCCAGGTCATGCTCGACGCGTTCGCCGAGAACGGGCCGTCCCTCGCTGAGAACCCGCCCGTCGCCGTCGGACACCGCGTTGTGCACGGCGGGGCGCGCTTCTTCGAGCCGACCGTCGTCACCCCGCTGGTCGAGATCAACATCGCCGAGCTCTCCGTGCTCGCGCCCCTGCACAACCCGGCGAACCTCGAAGGGATCGTCGCGGCCCGCGCTGCCTTCCCCGACGTGCCGCACGTCGCCATCTTCGATACGGCATTCCACCAGACCCTGCCGCCGGCCGCCTACACGTACGCCATCGACGCCGAGGTCGCGGCATCCCACCGCATCCGCCGCTACGGCTTCCACGGGACCTCCCACAAGTTCGTGTCGGAGGAGGCCGCGAAGCATCTCGGCCGTCCGCTCGCGGAGCTCAGGCAGATCGTCTTCCACCTCGGCAACGGCGCCTCCGTCACGGCGGTCGACGGGGGCCGTTCGGTCGAGACGTCGATGGGGCTCACGCCGCTCGAGGGCCTCGTGATGGGCACCCGCTCCGGCGACATCGATCCCGCCGTCCTGCTCCAGCTCGCCCGTCGCGCCGGGATGTCGATCGACGACCTCGACGACCTCCTGAATCGGCGGAGCGGACTGCAGGGGCTCGCGGGCGTCTCCGACATGCGCGACATCACCGCCGGCGTCGAAGCGGGGGATGCCGCGGCGACCCTCGCATTCGACGTGTACGTGCACCGCCTGCGCGCGTACGCCGGGTCCTACCTCGCTCAGCTCGACGGCGTGGATGTCATCTCCTTCACTGCGGGGGTCGGGGAGAACTCGGCGATGGTGCGCGCCGCGGCGGTGCAGACCCTCGGCTTCGCCGGCGTGCAGCTCGACCCCGAGCGCAATGCGGCGCGGGGCCGCGGCATCCGCACCATCTCGACCGACGAGTCGAAGGTCGCCGTGCTCATCGTCCCCACGAACGAGGAACTGGAGATCGCCCGGCAGGCCCTCGCCGCAGTGCTCGCCTGAGATCCGGGCGGCATCCGCCGGAGGCATCGGCCGACTACGCTTGCTAACGCTCAGTGCTCCACCGCCGACTGCCACACGGAGGTTACGTGACCGACGACGCCCTGCCCGATCTCGCCTCGTACGACGGCGTGCTCTTCGACCTCGACGGTGTGCTCACGCCGACCGCCGAGGTGCACATGCACGCCTGGAAGACGATGTTCGACGAGCTCTTCGAGGCATGGGACATCGCGCCGCCGTACACCGACCAGGACTACTTCGACTATGTCGACGGCAAGAAGCGCTACGACGGCGTCGCCAGCCTCCTGCGCAGCCGCGACGTCGAGGTCCCGTGGGGCGACCCCTCCGATTCGCCGGACGCCGACACCGTCTGCGGCATCGGCAACCGCAAGAACATCGTGTTCTCGCGCGTGCTGCGCGCCGACGGCATGCGACCCTACCCGGGCTCGCTGGCGCTGCTGGATCAGCTCGCGCCCACGGGCGTCCCGATCGCGGTGGTCTCGAGCTCGAAGAACGCCGAGGAGGTGCTCGCCGTGGCGGGACTCCGGGACCGCTTCCCCGTCGTGATGGACGGCGTCGTCGCCGAGCGCGACAACCTCCCCTCCAAGCCGGCGCCGGACGTCTTCGTCGAGGCTGCGCGGATGCTGGGTGTCGATCCGGCGCGCAGCGCCGCCGTCGAGGACGCCATCAGCGGCGTCGCCTCCGCCGCCGCCGGAGGCTTCGCCCTCGTCGTCGGCGTCGATCGCGGCGTCGGGCCCGACGCCCTTCGCGAAGCCGGAGCCCACGTCGTCGTCGACGACCTGTCGGCCTTCCTCGACTGATCACCGAACTACCCGAACACCCGAATCAGCAAAGGCAGCGAATGATCGATCGCGATCGCTTTCCCATCGACCCGTGGCGCCTCGTCGAGACGCGCTACTCGTTCGATGACGCCGGTGTCACCGAGACGCTCTTCTCGGTGGGCAACGGCTACCTGGGCCTCCGCGGCAACCACCCCGAGGGCCGTCAGGCGCACGAGCAGGGCACCTTCATCAACGGCTTCCACGAGACGTGGCCGATCCGCCACGCCGAGCAGGCCTACGGCTTCGCCGAGGTCGGACAGACCATCGTCAATGCGCCCGATGCCAAGGTCATGCGCGTGTACGTCGACGACGAGCCGCTCTCGCTCGACGTGGCGGACGTTCGCTCCTACGAGCGCGAGCTCGACATGCGCGACGGGGTGCTCAGACGCCGCATCCACTGGTGCACCCCCAGCGGCAAGGAGGTGCAGATCGACTACGACCGTCTGGTCTCGTTCGAGGAGAAGCACCTCACCGTGATGCGCCTCGAGGTGACGGTGCTGAACGCCGACGCCCCGGTCACCATCAACTGCCAGCTGCTGAACCGCCAGGACGGTGAGGACGTCTACGGCGGCACACCGACCGGCATCAAGAAGGGCGGGTTCGACCCGCGCAAGGCCGAGCGCATCGCGGAGCGCGTGCTGCAGCCCGAGGAGTACTGGCAGGACGGCACGCGGTCGGCCCTCAGCTACCGGGTGACGGATTCCGGGATGACGATCGCCGTCGTCGCCGACCACATCATCGAGACCGAGAACGAGTACAACGGCCGCAGCCTCATCGAGCCCGACATCGCGAAGAACGTCTTCCGCGTGCAGGCGAAGGCGGGAGTGCCGATCCGCCTCAGCAAGCTCGTGAGCTACCACACGTCGCGCGGGGTGCCCGCGCGCGAACTGGTCGACCGCTGCCGGCGGACCCTCGACCGCGCGGAGGCGGAGGGGGTCGAGGCCCAGTACGAGAAGCAGCGGGAGTGGCTGCGCGGGTTCTGGGAGCGCTCCGACGTCTGCATCGGCGGGCACGACGACCTGCAGCAGGCGACCCGCTGGTGCCTCTTCCAGCTCGCCCAGGCCGCGGCGCGCGCCGACGGCCAGGGAGTGCCGGCCAAGGGGGTCTCCGGCTCCGGCTACAGCGGCCACTACTTCTGGGACACCGAGATCTACGTGCTCCCGTTCCTCACGTACACGACGCCGCTCTGGGCCCGCAACGCGCTGCGGATGCGCACGCTCATGCTGCCCGCGGCCCGTCGCCGCGCGCGCCAGCTCAACGAAGCGGGCGCCCTGTTCCCCTGGCGCACGATCAACGGCGAAGAGGCCTCCGCGTACTACGCGGCGGGCACCGCGCAGTACCACATCAACGCCGACGTGAGCTTCGCGCTCGCCAAGTACGTGCGGGCGACGGGCGACGTCGAGTTCCTCTACCGCGAGGGCATCGACGCGGCCGTCGAGACCGCCCGGCTCTGGTCGACGCTCGGGTTCTGGCGCCAGACCGACGGCGACGAGTCCTTCCACATCCACGGCGTCACGGGACCCGACGAGTACACGACCGTCGTCAACGACAACCTCTTCACGAACGTGATGGCGCGCTTCAACCTGCGCTTCGCCGCGCACGTCGTGCGCGACATGGCGACGGACGCCCCCGAGGCGTATCGGCACATGGTCGAGCGCGTCGGCCTCGACCCGGCCGAGCCCGAGGCGTGGGAGCGGGCCGCCGAGGCGATGCACATCCCCTACAGCCCGGCCTTCGGCATCCACCCGCAGGACTCGCTGTTCCTCGAGCGGGAGGTGTGGGACCTCGAGCACACCCCGAAGGAGCAGCGTCCCCTCCTGCTGCACTTCCACCCGCTGGTCATCTACCGGTTCCAGGTGCTCAAGCAGGCCGACGTCGTGCTGGCGCTCTACCTGCAGGGCAACCACTTCACGGCCGAGGAGAAGCTCGCCGACTTCGACTACTACGACCCGCTGACGACGGGCGATTCGACGCTGTCGGCGGTGGTGCAGTCCATCCTCGCGGCCGAGGTCGGGTACCAGGACCTCGCGCTCGAGTACTTCGAGAAGTCGATCTTCGTCGACCTCGCCGACCTGCACCACAACGCGGCCGACGGTGTGCACGTCGCCTCGGCCGGTGGCGTGTGGACCGCGCTCGTCGCGGGGTTCGGCGGGATGCGTGATCACTTCGGCGACCTGACGTTCGACCCCCGCCTGCCGGCGGACTGGCCCGAGCTCTCGTTCGTGCTGCACTGGCACGGGTCGCCCCTGCAGATCTCCATCACCCGCAGCGCGCTGACGGCTCGCGTGCCCTCCGGCGACCCGGTCACGTTCGAGGTGCGCGGCGTCACCTACACCGCGTCGCCGGGAAACGACGTGGTCGCGCCGCTGGCCGACCAGGGACCCGTGCTGCCCGGCCGCCCGTCACTGCGTCAGTGGGCGGATGTCCGGCGCGAGGACGGAACGCTGCTGTCGGCATCCGTGCCCACGGTGACCGCGACGATTCCGATCATCACCGAGTCGATGCTCGTGGCGGGATCGGACGCGACGGTGGGCGTCGACGGCTGATCGGATGCCGCTGCCGGCGCTCCCGGTGGACGCCGATCGTCCACCGGGGGACGGTGTCGGATGCACGCTCTAGGCTGGGTGCGTGACCACAGCCCTGTATCGCCGCTATCGGCCCGAGTCCTTCGGGGAGATGATCGGACAGGCGCAGGTGACCGAGCCGCTCATGACGGCGCTCCGCGCCGATCGCGTGGGTCACGCCTACCTCTTCTCCGGGCCTCGCGGCTGCGGCAAGACGACGTCGGCGCGCATCCTGGCGCGGTGCCTCAACTGCGCCGAAGGTCCCACCGACACCCCGTGCGGCACGTGCGACAGCTGCGTCGAGCTCTCGCGCGACGGCGGCGGGTCGCTCGATGTGGTGGAGATCGACGCGGCGAGCCACAACGGCGTCGACGACGCCCGCGACCTGAGGGAGCGCGCGATCTTCGCGCCCGCCCGCGACCGGTTCAAGATCTTCATCCTCGACGAGGCGCACATGGTGACGCCGCAGGGCTTCAACGCGCTGCTGAAGCTCGTGGAGGAGCCGCCGCCGCACATCAAGTTCATCTTCGCCACGACAGAGCCCGACAAGGTGCTCGGCACGATCCGTTCGCGCACCCACCACTACCCGTTCCGGCTCGTTCCCCCCGCGGCGATGCTCGAGTACGTCGCCTCCCTCTGCGAGTCCGAGGGGGTCACGGTCGAGCCCGGCGTGCTCCCGCTCGTCGTCCGCGCCGGGGGCGGATCGCCGCGCGACACGCTCTCGCTGCTCGACCAGCTCATCGCCGG
>DASUQB010000119.1:0-13935 GCA_036280835.1 Microbacterium sp.
GTCGCGAAGGCGCCATCCGTGACAACAATGTGACAACAAACGTCTCAAGATCACCTCAATCGACCTGATTGAGCAGGGTCGAAAAAGCCCGGAATTCCGCGGATTCTAACGTCCCATCAGTCACCCGAATTGCCTGAATGAGGTTTCCGGTATCAAAGGTCGCAGGTTCGATTCCTGTCGGGGGCACCACTGAAATCCCAGGCCCAGCCTGGGATTTCGTCGTGTCCGGGCTATTCGCCCTGGTCGACCTCGGCCGCGATGTCGGCGCTCTGTGTCATCCCGTCGATGGCCTCGGCCAGCCGACTCGCCAGGTAGGCGTGCCCGGCGGTCGACGGGTGGTTGCGCCCGATGCCGGTGTCGATGACCGAGGCGTAGTTCGCCTCGGTGATCCACTCCTCGGCGATCGGCGAGACGTACCACCAGCCGCGGGCGGCGGCGAGCTCCCCGAGGTCCCGGTCGATGCGCTGAGTCGCCGCCTGCGCCGGAATCACCTGCGGGGCCGGTCCGACGACCACGATCTGCGCGTCCGGATAGAGCCCCGCCAGCGCGTCCCACGCAGCGTTCACGGCTTCGCGATAACCCTCGGCGCCCTGCGCCCGGTCGTTGATCGATCCCTGCACGATGACGAGGTCCGGATCCAGGGCGGGGTCGAGGGCCGCGATCCGCTCCCCGAACGTGCCGCCGTCGAGGCCGGGCTTCAGGTAGCCGCTGCCCCGCACGCCGTTGACGATCGTGTCCCAGCCGAGGTTGTGGCCGAGCACATAGGCGTACCCCAGTTCCGGTGCGCTCGCCGCCGACCCGTACGTCCACGAGTCGCCCAGGATGAGCGTGCGCGGCTGGTCGGGCAGGGCCAGCGCCGCGGGCGCCGCGACGACCGGCACGCCCTCGCCGCCGGCGACCTCGACCACCGGCGCCCAGGGGCGCCAGGCCGCGAAGGCGCAGACCAGGGCGATCGCCACCGCGACGGCCGCGAGCGGCCAGGCACGGCGCGCTCCAGCGCGACTTTCGGGCGAAGTCATGCCAAGAGGGTAAGCGACGAAACGTCCAGCGCCGAATGCGGCCGCGCGACCGCGTCCCGATAGGGGGAAACCGACAGTCGGACCCGCCCCTCGGGGCCCGTCGGATGACGCTCTGCACAAGCGTTCTCGGCGGTCGTTTCGGCATGCGAGGATATCTCGGTGCAACGCGTCGTGACCGCCGAGATGGACCTCCAGCTAGGGGGGTCGATCGACCTCATCTTCTCGCTCACCGCCGCCCAGTCGATGCCGGTCGTGACCGAGCAGCTCACCTTCGTCTCGGGCGATCGCGTCTACACCCCGACCGAGATCGTCGACCAGTCCGGCAGCCGCCTCCACCGCCTCACCGGCGAGGCCGGGCCGCTGCAGGTGCGCTACCAGGCGACCGTGGAGGGCCAGGCGGGAACGACGCACACGAGCGATCTCGAGGCGATCACCTACCTCCGGCCCAGCCGGTACTGCCAGTCCGACGAGGTGTTCTCGCAGGCGCGGCGCCAGTTCCGGGGCCTGCAGGGGCACGAGCTGCTGACGGCGGTCTCCTCGTTCGCCGCCTCGAGCATCACCTACACGCCCGGGCTCAGCCTCGGCACCGACAGCGCGGTGACGACCCTCATGACCGGTCAGGGGGTGTGCCGCGATTACGCGCACGTCGTCATCGCGCTGCTCCGGGCGATGGACGTGCCCGCCCGCTACGCCGCCTGCTACGCGCCGGGCCTGCAGCCCATGGACTTCCACGCGGTCGCCGAGGCCTACGTCGACGGCTCCTGGTTCGTGATCGACGCGACGCGCCTCGCGAACCGGCGGTCGCTCGTGCGGATCGCGACGGGGCGCGATGCCGCGGACTGCGCCTTCCTCAGCTACCACGGCGGCGCCGTGGGGCTGCAGCACCTCCGGGTGGACGCGTGGGTCGCCGGCGAGGAGGGCTTCGAGATCTCGGATGCCGCGGCTGACGACATCGAGACGCTCGTCCAGCTGGCCTGAAGCGGGGCGGCACCCGCCCGCCCGTAGACTGGTTCGGCTATGAATCCCGATGACCTCGCCGCCTCCCTGCTCGCCGTCGTGACCCCGATCGCCGAGCAGCGACGCCCCGGCGAGCCGCTCGGGATGACGGCATCCGACATCACGCTGGAACGCCCGCGCAACCGCGACCACGGCGACTGGGCGACCAACGTCGCGATGAAGCTCGCGAAGCGTCTCGGCGCCAATCCGCGGGACCTCGCGAACGAGATCGCCGAGGGGCTCGGCGCGACGCCCGGCATCGCCTCCGTGGATGTCGCCGGACCCGGTTTCATCAACATCCGGCTGGACGCAGCCGCGGCCGGTCTGCTGGCGAAGCAGATCGTCGAGGGCGGCGCCGCGTTCGGCACGAACACCAGCCGCAGCGACGAGGTCATCAATCTCGAGTTCGTCTCGGCGAACCCGACCGGTCCGATCCACCTCGGCGGCACCCGCTGGGCGGCCGTCGGCGACTCGCTCGCGCGCATCCTCGCGTCGCAGGGCGCGGCCGTCACGCGGGAGTACTACTTCAACGACCACGGCGCGCAGATCGACCGCTTCGCACGCAGCCTCGTGGCGGCCTATGAGGGCCGGCCCGTCCCGGAGGACGGCTACGGCGGCGACTACATCGTCGACATCGCGCGCCGGGTCGAGCTCGCGTACGACGGCGATCTCGCGGTACTGAGCCCCGAGGACCGGCAGGAGGCGTTCCGCGCCCAGGGCGTGAGCTTCATGTTCGACGAGATCAAGCAGAGCCTGCACGAGTTCGGCGTCGACTTCGACGTCTACTTCCACGAGAACGACCTGCACGACTCCGGCGCGGTCGAGCGCGCCGTGCAGCGGCTCCGGGAGCTCGGCCACATCTACGAGTCCGACGGCGCCGTGTGGCTGCGCAGCACGGAGTTCGGCGACGATAAGGACCGCGTCGTCATCAAGTCGGACGGCGAGCCGGCCTACATCTCCGGCGACCTGGCGTACTACCTGAACAAGCGCGAACGCGGCTTCAACCGGTGCCTCATCATGCTGGGCGCCGACCACCACGGCTACGTGCAGCGCCTCATGGCGATGTGCGCGGCATTCGGCGACGAGCCGAACGTCAACCTCCAGATCCTCATCGGGCAGATGGTCAACCTGGTCCGGGATGGGCAGCCGCTGCGCATGTCCAAGCGCGCGGGCACCGTCGTCACCCTCGAGGATCTCGTCGAGATCGTGGGGGTGGACGCCGCGCGCTACGCGCTGACCCGCAGCTCCGCCGACTCCAATCTGGACGTCGACCTCGACGTGCTGCAGAAGCGCACGAACGACAACCCGGTCTTCTACGTGCAGTACGCGCACGCTCGCACGCACAACGTCGCCCGCAATGCGGAGGCCGCCGGCGTGGACCGCAGCGAGTTCGCTCCCGAGCTCCTGGTCCACGAGACGGAGTCCGCGCTGCTGGGCGCCCTGCAGGAGTTCCCGCGCACCGTCGCCTTCGCCGCCGAGGTGCGGGAGCCGCACCGCATCGCCCGCTACCTGGAGGAGCTCGCGGGGCTGTACCACCGCTGGTACGACCTCTGCCGGATCATCCCGCTCAGCGATGAGCCGATCGAGCCCGTGCACCGCACGCGCCGCTGGCTCAACGACGCGACGGGCCAGGTGCTGCGCAACGGACTGCACCTGCTCGGGGTCTCGGCGCCGGAGCGGATGTAACGCGCGTGTCGGGGGACACTCAGCCGACGCAGCCGCTTCCGGGTCCGCAGCCCCAGTGGGTGCTCTCGGCGCCTGGTGCGGCCACGGACCCGAGGCCCCGCCGGAAGCGCCGGTGGGGCTGGATCGTCGCCCTCCTCATCGTCGTGGTGCTCGCGGTCGGACTGTGGTTCGCCGCGGAGTTCCTCGCGCGCACGCTCGTCACCCGGTCGATCCAGAGCGAGGTCGCCAATCGGCTGTCGCTCGCTCCGGAAGACGTCGAGGTGGCCGTCGCCGGAACGGTGGTGCCGCAGCTCATCGCCGGGAGCCTCGACGATGTGACCGTGTCCTCCGACGACGTCACCCTGAGCCCGTCGGTCACCGGTGATGTCGTCGTGCACGCCACCGGCATCCCGCTGCGCGGCGGCCCCGCCGACGGCGCCACGGCCACGGCGACCTTCGACGAGGAGCAGCTGCGTGCCCTGCTCGCCACAGTGGAGGGCCTTCCGGCCGACACGGTCTCGCTGGCCGAGCCCAACGTCGCGATGTCGGTGGAGCTGAACGTGTTCGGCCTCGCCTTCCCCATCGGGGTGGCGCTGGAGCCGGCGGCCGTCGAGGGAGACATCGTGCTCACCCCCGCCAGCCTCGACCTGGCGGGCACCCAGCTCTCGGCCGATGACCTGCGCTCGCGGTTCGGGGGGATCGCCGATGCGGTGCTGCGCGACTGGACGGTGTGCATCGCCGAGTATCTCCCCGCCGGTGCCACCCTCGTGGACATCACGGTGGAGGGGGAGACGGTCGTGGCGGACCTCGACATCGACGGCGGCATCGTCGATGACCCCGCATTGCAGGCGCTCGGAACATGCGAGTGATGCCCGCGGCGCGTGCCCTAGACTTCTGGGAAACGCGCGGCGCGTGAGTCCACCGCTGCCGCGGCACACCCCCTGAGCTCGGGCAGCGGCCCGGCCGCGGGATGTTCGACACCTCGCGCTGAAGCACCCTTCCACGATTGGTACCCGTTGTCTGCTCCCGCCTCGCTCGCCCCCGATTGGCTCGTCCGGCCGGATGACGCGAACGCACTGGCCCGCGGGGTGTGGCCGGCATCGGCGGAACGGGACGAGCATGGAACCCTGCGAATCGGGGGAGTGAGCGCCCTCGACCTGCGGGACGCGTTCGGCACGCCGCTCTACGTGCTCGACGAGACCGAGGTGCGCGGACGCGCGCGCCGGGTGCTCGATGCGTTCCGCTCGGCCGCCCGGCGCCACGGCGCGCAGGCCCGGGTCTATTACGCGGGCAAGGCGTTCCTCTCGACGGAGGCCGCCCGCTGGGTGAGCGAGGAGGGGCTCGCGATCGACGTGTGCACGGAGGGCGAGCTCGCCGTCGCCCTCGCGGCCGGCGTCGATGCCGGCCGTCTGGCGTTCCACGGCAACAACAAGACCGTGCGGGAGCTCGAGCGCGCCGTCGACGCCGGCATCGGCTCGATCGTGCTCGACAGCGCGATCGAGATCGAGCGGCTCTCGGCGATCGCCGAGCGGCGGGGGATCCGTCAGCCCGTGCTCGTGCGCGTCAACAGCGGCGTCCACGCGGAGACGCACGATTTCCTCGCCACCGCGCACGAAGACCAGAAGTTCGGCTTCACGCTCGAGAACGCCGTCGACGCCGTCGGGCGCGTGCGCGAGCTCCCCGGCCTGGAGCTCGTCGGTCTGCACTGCCACATCGGATCGCAGATCTTCGGCACAGCCGGCTTCCGCGAATCGGCCTCCCGACTGCTCGAGCTGCACGCGCTGCTCCTCGAGGGCGGCGAGATCCCCGTGCTCAACCTGGGCGGCGGGTTCGGGATCGCCTACACCGCGACGGATGACCCCACGCCGATCGAGGAGCTCGCCGAGGGGATCGTGGACGTCGTGGCTGCGGAGTGCGCCGTGCGCGGCATCCCGCTGCCCGCCCTCGCCTTCGAACCGGGGCGCATCATCGTCGGGCCGCCGGGGATCACGCTCTACGAGGTCGGCACCGTGAAACCCGTCGAGGTCGGTGCCGGCGCGCAGCGGGTCTACGTCAGTGTGGACGGCGGCATGAGCGACAACGCGCGCCATGCGCTCTACGGGGCGGACTTCTCCGCTCGCCTCGCCTCTCGCACGTCGGATGCAGAGCCCGCGCTCGCGCGCGTCGTCGGCCGGCACTGCGAGTCGGGCGACATCGTCGTCGACGCCGAGTACCTGCCGGGCGACGTCACCCCCGGCGATCTGCTGGCCGTGCCGGCCACCGGCGCCTACTGCTACTCGCTCGCGAGCAACTACAACTTCGTGCCGCGCCCGCCCGTCATCGCCGTCCGCGACGGCGAGGCCCGGGTCATCGTGCGCGGCGAGAGCGTGCACGACCTTCTCGCCCGCGATGTCGGCGCCGCTTCGACTGACGCAAACACGACCGAGGGAGCCCGATGATCGACTATCGCCGCTTGAGGGTGGCCCTGCTGGGGGCCGGAGCCGTGGGGTCGCAGGTCGCCGCCCTGCTGCTCAAGCACGGGGACGAGCTCGCCGACCGCGCGGGCGCCGCGCTGGAGCTCGTCGGGATCGCGGTGCGCGACATCGACGCCCCCCGCGACACCGACCTGCCGCCCGAGCTGTTCACGACCGACGCCGAGACCCTCATCATGGGCGCCGACATCGTCATCGAGCTCATGGGCGGCATCGAGCCGGCGAAGCAGTACGTGCTGCAGGCGATCAACTCCGGGGCCGACGTCGTGACGGCCAACAAGGCCCTGCTCGCGACCCACGGTCCCGAGCTCTTCGACGCCGCCGATCAGGTCGGGGCGCAGGTCTACTACGAGGCCGCCGCCGCGGGCGCCATCCCGATCATCCGGCCGCTCCGCGACAGCCTGGCGGGCGACCGCGTTCGGCGCATCATGGGCATCGTCAACGGCACGACCAACTACATCCTCGACCGCATGGACACCGAGGGCGCCGACTTCTCGGACGTGCTCGCCCAGGCGCAGCAGCTGGGCTACGCCGAGTCCGACCCGACGGCCGACGTCGAGGGCTACGACGCTGCGCAGAAGGCAGCGATCCTCGCCAGCCTCGCGTTCCACACGACGGTCCCGCTCGACGCGGTGCACCGCGAGGGGATCACGGGCATCGACAAGGCGATGATCGACTCGGCCCGCCACGCGGGCTACGTCATCAAGCTCCTCGCGGTCTGCGAGCGGCTCGCCGCGACGAACGGCACTGCGGATGCCGCGGGCGCCGCGTCCGAGTCGATCTCGGTGCGCGTCTACCCGGCCCTGATCCACCGCGACCACCCCCTCGCGAGCGTGCACGGCGCGAACAACGCCGTGTTCGTCGAGGCGGAGGCCGCCGGCAACCTGATGTTCTACGGCGCCGGCGCCGGAGGCGTGCAGACGGCATCGGCCGTGCTGGGCGACGTCGTCTCGGCGGCCCGCCGGCACATCGCGGGCGGCGTCGGCGTGGGGGAGTCCACCCTCGCCAACCTTCCCCTCGTGCCGATCGGGCACGTCTCGACCCGGTACCAGATCACGCTCGAGGTCGACGACGAGACCGGCGTGCTCGCCACCGTCGCCGGCATCCTCAGCGACGGCGGCGTCTCGGTCGCGACGGTCGAGCAGACCGTCATCGAGGCCTCGGCGCCCTCCGGCGCCGGGCTCGCCGGCCATCACCTGGACGAGGAGGGCGGCGTCGCCCGCCTCGTCATCGGAACCCACACCGCACGGGAGCAGGACCTGAGCGACACCGTCGACCGACTCGCGGCAAGCGGCGTCGTCGAGCGGGTCGTCTCGGTGCTGCGAGTAGAAGGAGAGTGACATGGCACACGTCTGGCGCGGAGTTCTGCGCGAATACGCCGACCGACTCGGAGTGACCGACGCCTCGACCGTCGTGACCCTCGGCGAGGGCGGCACGCCGCTCCTGCCGGCCCCGGCGCTGTCGCGCCGCACGGGAACGGACGTGTGGGTCAAGTTCGAGGGCATGAACCCGACGGGCTCCTTCAAGGACCGCGGGATGACGGTCGCGCTCTCCCGCGCCGTCGAGCACGGCGCGAAGGCCGTGATCTGCGCCTCGACCGGCAACACGTCCGCGTCGGCCGCGGCCTATGCCGCGCACGCCGGCATCACCGCCGCGGTGCTGGTGCCCGAGGGCAAGATCGCGATGGGCAAGCTCAGCCAGGCCGTCGCGCACAACGGGCAGCTGATCCAGATCCGCGGGAACTTCGACGACTGCCTCGAGATCGCGCGCGAGCTCGCGGACCACTATCCGGTGCACCTCGTCAACTCCGTCAACCCCGACCGCATCGAGGGGCAGAAGACCGCCGCCTACGAGGTCGTCGAGGTGCTGGGCGACGCGCCCGACTTCCACTTCATCCCCGTGGGCAACGCCGGCAATTACACGGCCTACTCCCGGGGCTACCGCGAAGAGGCCGAGCGCGGGGTCGCCACGCGGGTCCCGCGCATGTTCGGCTTCCAGGCGGAGGGCAGCGCGCCGCTCGTCCGCGGCGAGATCGTCAAGAACCCCGAGACCATCGCCAGCGCGATCCGCATCGGCAACCCCGCATCCTGGGACCTCGCCCTCGAGGCGCGGGACGCCACCGACGGGTGGTTCGGCGCGATCGATGACACCCGCATCCTCGCCGCCCAGAAGCTCCTCGCGGGCGAGGTGGGCATCTTCGTCGAGCCGGCATCCGCCATCAGCGTCGCGGGCCTGCTCGACCGGGTCGAGGCCGGCATCGTGCCGCAGGGCGCGCGGGTCGTGCTGACGGTCACCGGCCACGGGCTCAAGGACCCGCAGTGGGCCCTCCGCGCCGCCGACGGCAGCGACATCCGCCCCACCGTCGTCGAGGCGACCACGTCGGACGTCGCGTCCGTGCTGGGACTGGTGCCGGTCGGGGCGACCGCGTGACCTCAGCCCCCGAGCCCGTCGGGCGCACGGTCGCCGTGCGCGTGCCGGCGACGAGCGCCAACCTGGGCCCGGGCTTCGACACTCTGGGGCTCGCGCTCTCGGTCTACGACGAGCTCGAGGTGACGGCGCTGCCCCACCCCGGCCTCGAGATCGCGGTGTCCGGCCAGGGCGCCGCCGACGTCCCGAAGGACGCGTCGCACCTCGTCGTGCGTGCGATGGCCTACGCGTACGAGGCGTTCGGCCGGCGGATGCCGGGGCTTCGGATCGTCGCGCGCAACGTCATCCCGCACGGGCGGGGCATGGGCTCATCGGGCGCCGCCGTCGTGGCGGGCCTGCTCGCCGCCAAGGGACTGCTCGAGGGCGACGTCGAGATGAGCAGCGACGATCTGCTGCGCCTGGCCACCGAGCTCGAGGGCCATCCGGACAACGTCGCCCCCGCGCTCTTCGGCGGTCTCACGATCGCCTGGATGTCGGCGGACGGGCCGCAGCACAAGAAGCTGCTCGTGCACCGAGGCGTGTCGCCGCTGGTCTTCGTCCCCGAGTTCACGATGTCGACGAGCCTGGCGCGCAGCATGCAGCCGCTGCAGGTGCCCCGCGAGGATGCCGTCTTCAACGTGTCGCGGTCGGCACTGCTGATCGCGGCCCTGATCCAGAGCCCGGAACTGCTGATGGCGGCCACCGAGGACAAGCTGCACCAGGACTACCGCGCCGACGCCATGCCCGCCACGATCGGCCTCGTGCGCAGCCTCCGTGCGCGCGGCTACGCGGCGGTCGTCTCCGGCGCGGGTCCCAGCGTGCTGGTGCTCGCCGACGGCCCCGGCCGGCGCCTCGAGGCCGCAGAGATCGTCGCCGGATCGGACACCCCGTGGCAGGCGCTCATGCTGGCCGTGGACTTCAAGGGTGGTACAGTGAGGGACATAACGGAGGGTTCCACGTAGCTACGTGACTCTGGCCTCCGATCGCAATCTGCGAAACCCTGCACGACCCCCGCCTACCGGCATCGAGCATGTCCGCCGGTCCCTGAGCTCGTCAAAAGGCGCGGGCCGACGTCGTTGTGGCGAACGTCGTGTGCAGTCTGATCATCCACACGTTTACAAGGGAGAACTCGTGGAGTCCATCTCCGAGATCCACACCGACAACACGCCCGTCGAGGGCGAAGAGTCGATCGACCAGACCGAGGCGCAGGGCACCGAAGCCCCCGCCGCGGATACGACCACCGAGGTGCAGCAGGCCGCCGCCGGCGACGACCAGGCCGCACCCGCGGCCGATGACGTCGCGCAGGCCGAGGTCGCCGAGGCGATCACCTCCATCGAGGCCGCCGAGCTCTCGACGTCGACCGTCGCACCCGTCGACGGTGAGGCGGCACCCGCCGAGGCGCCCGCTGAGAAGCCCGCGCGCAAGCGCGCCCCGCGCCGCGCAAGCTCCGCCGACACGGCCGAAGGCGCTCCGCCCCGGGCACGCGCCCCTCGTCGCGCCAAGACGGCAGCCGACCCAGCGCCCGCCGACGCCGCGCCCGCCGAGGCGCCGGCACAGCCGGCAGACGCCGCCGACCAGGGGGAGACCCCGGCCGCGGTCGAGACGCCCGCGCCGCAGGACGCCTCCGCGGACGAGTCGATCACCGCCGAGCACGCCGAGACGCCCGTCGGCGCGCCCGAGAACACCGACGAGACGCCGGCCGCCGAGGCCGCCGCCACCGACGAGGGCGGAGTCGAGGGCAGCACGGTCGAGACCGGCACAGTCGAGACCGGCAACGACGAGGCCGGGACCGACGAGGCGGGCACCGACGAGACCGGCGAGCAGGTGGCATCCGCCGAGGCCGGCGATGACGCTCCGGCCCGCGGTCGCAACCGGAACCGCAACCGCAACCGCAACCGCGGTCAGGGCGGTCAGAACGGCGAGGGCGCCCAGGGTGCCCCGCAGGGCCAGCAGGGCGGCCAGCAGCAGCCCCAGCGCGCGCAGGGCGGCAACGCCCCGCAGCAGGCGGCTCAGAAGGACGCCGACGGCGACGACGAGGGCTCGCAGAACGCCCGCAACCGCCAGCGCAACAAGCGCCGCGGCCAGGTCGGCGACGAGTTCGAGACCGAGATCGGCGAGGACGACGTCCTCATTCCCGTGGCCGGCATCCTCGACGTGCTCGACAACTACGCCTTCGTGCGCACCACCGGCTACCTGCCCGGCACCAGCGACGTCTACGTCTCGCTCGGCCAGGTGAAGAAGTACAACCTCCGCAAGGGCGACGCGGTCGTCGGTGCGATCAAGCAGCCCCGCGAGGGCGAGCAGTCGGGCCGTCAGAAGTACAACGCGCTCGTCAAGGTCGACTCGGTCAACGGCCTGTCCGTCGAGGACGCCGCGACGCGCGTCGAGTTCGGCAAGCTCACGCCGCTGTACCCGCAGGAGCGCCTGCGCCTCGAGACGGCCCCCGAGAAGCTGACGCAGCGCATCATCGACCTCGTCGCGCCGATCGGCAAGGGCCAGCGCGGCCTCATCGTCGCGCCCCCGAAGGCGGGCAAGACGATCGTCCTGCAGCAGATCGCGAACGCCATCGCCACGAACAACCCCGAGGTCCACCTCATGGTCGTCCTGGTCGACGAGCGTCCCGAAGAGGTCACCGACATGCAGCGCACGGTGCGCGGCGAGGTCATCGCCTCGACCTTCGACCGCCCGGCCGAAGACCACACGACCGTCGCGGAGCTCGCCATCGAGCGCGCCAAGCGCCTCGTCGAGCTCGGCCGCGACGTCGTCGTGCTGCTCGACTCGATCACGCGCCTCGGCCGCGCCTACAACATCTCGGCACCGACCTCCGGTCGCGTACTGACCGGTGGTGTGGACGCGTCGGCGCTGTACCCGCCGAAGCGCTTCTTCGGAGCCGCCCGCAACATCGAGAACGGCGGATCGCTCACGATCCTCGCCACCGCGCTGGTGGAGACCGGCTCCAAGATGGACGAGGTCATCTTCGAGGAGTTCAAGGGCACCGGCAACAGCGAGCTGCGCCTGTCGCGCCAGCTCGCCGACAAGCGCATCTTCCCGGCGGTCGACGTCAACGCGTCGAGCACCCGGCGGGAGGAGATGCTGCTCTCGGCGGACGAGGTCAAGATCACGTGGAAGCTGCGCCGCGCCCTCGCGGGCCTGGACACCCAGCAGGCCCTCGAGGTCGTGCTCGGCAAGCTCAAGGAGACGCAGTCCAACGTCGAGTTCCTCGTGCAGATGCAGAAGTCGATCCCGACGCCCACCGGCGGCGGGCACAGCCACGGGCACGAGAACAACATCCGGTGAGCTCGTCGGACCGTGATCCGCGTCGTTCGGAGCATTCATGTTCGATTCGGTGAAGACCCTCATCGAGGAGCACAAGGCCGTCCAGGAGGAGCTCTCCGATCCGGCCGTGCACGCCGACGCCGGTCGCGCCAAGCGCGTGAACCGGCGGTACGCGGAGCTCTCGAGGATCGTGGCCGCGTACGACGCGTGGAACGCGGCATCCGATGATCTGGATGCCGCGCGCGAGCTCGCGCGCGACGACGAGGCCTTCGCCGAAGAGGTGCCCGCGCTCGAGGAGGCGCTCGCGAGTGCGCAGGAGCGCCTCCGGCGCCTCCTGATCCCGCGCGACCCCGACGACGCGCGCGACGTCATCATGGAGATCAAGGGCGGCGAGGGCGGCGCCGAGAGCGCCCTGTTCGCGGCCGATCTGCTCCGCATGTACA
This sequence comes from Microbacterium sp., assembly GCA_036280835.1. GTDB lineage: Bacteria > Actinomycetota > Actinomycetes > Actinomycetales > Microbacteriaceae > Microbacterium. The sequence continues at coordinate 12,277 of DASUQB010000119.1, forward strand.
TGCAGTACGCCGCCTCCAAGGGGTGGAAGACGGAGCTCCTCGAGCGCACGGAGTCCGACCTCGGCGGGTACAAGGACGTCCAGGTCGCCATCAAGGGCTCCTCGACCGATCCCGCGCAGGGGGTCTGGGCCCACCTCAAGTACGAGGGCGGCGTGCATCGCGTGCAGCGGGTGCCGGCCACCGAGTCCCAGGGGCGCATCCACACGTCGACCACCGGCGTACTGGTGTTCCCCGAGGTCGATGAGCCGGACGAGGTCGAGATCAACCCCAACGACCTGAAGATCGACGTCTTCCGGTCCTCCGGCCCGGGCGGCCAGTCGGTCAACACGACCGATTCGGCCGTGCGCATCACGCACCTCCCGACCGGCATCGTCGTCTCGATGCAGAACGAGAAGTCGCAGCTGCAGAACCGCGAGGCAGGCATGCGGGTGCTCCGCGCGCGCATCCTGGCCAAGCAGCAGGAAGAGCTGGATGCCGCGGCATCCGATGCCCGCAAGTCGCAGATCCGCGGCATGGACCGCTCGGAGCGCATCCGCACCTACAACTTCCCCGAGAACCGCATCGCGGACCACCGCACGGGATACAAGGCGTACAACCTCGACCAGGTGATGGACGGAGCCCTCGGGCCGATCGTCGAGTCCTGCATCGCCGCCGACGAGGAGTTCCGGCTCGCCGCACTCGGCTCCGAGGACTGAGCCGCCTGCGGGACCGCGCGCTACGCTCGGCTCGTGATCATGCTCCTGCTGCGCGGCTTCATCTTCCTGCTCTCGGCGGCCCTCGGCCTGATCGTCGCCGACTGGGTGCTACCAGGATTCTCGATCGACTGGTCGGACTGGTGGGGCTTCGCGCTCGCGGTCGTCATCTTCGCGGTGCTGCAGAGCGTGCTCGCGCCGTTCATCATGAAGGTGACGCACCGGCATGCGCCGGCATTCCTCGGCGGCATCGGCATCATCTCGACGTTCGTCTCGCTCCTCATCGTGGAGACGTTCGTCGAAGGGCTCGACATCGGCTCACCCGTCGTGCTGACCTGGATCCTCGCCCCGCTGATCGTCTGGCTCGTCACGGCGCTGGCCACCTGGCTGCTGCCGATGGTGTTCATCAAGCGGCGTGTCGAGGAGCGCCGGGCGCCGGCGGTCTGACCGGACGCCGGAAGCGGCCGCCCGTCGCCGTCGGCAGGGTCAGATGTGGTACTCGGGCGCGGTCAGCAGCGCCCGGGTGTCCTCGCCGGCGCGCCGGGCGCGCGGCGTGGCGGGAACTCCGACCAGCACCGAGTCCGGGGGCGCGTCGCGCGTGACGACGGCGTTGGCGCCGATGGCCGATCCCGCGCCGATCGTGATCGGGCCGAGGATCTTCGCTCCGGCCCCGACGGCCACTCCGTCGCCGAGGGTCGGGTGCCGCTTGCCGCCCTCGCGCTGACGACCCCCGAGGGTGACGCCGTGGTAGAGCATCACGTCGTCCCCGATCTCGGTGGTCTCGCCGATGACGACGCCCATGCCGTGGTCGATGAAGAAGCGGCGCCCGATGACGGCGCCCGGGTGGATCTCGATGCCGGTGAGCCACCGCGCCACCTGCGACAGGGCCCGCGCGAGGAAGCGCGCGCCCCGTCGCCAGAGGACGTGGGTCACCCTGTAGGCCCACACGGCGTGCAGGCCCGGGTAG
>DASUQB010000120.1:0-10622 GCA_036280835.1 Microbacterium sp.
TCTTCACCGCCCGCATCTCCGAGCGCCACGAGCGCAGCGGCACCCGGACGGCGACGACGTCGGCGACGGCGGCGCTCATCGCTTCGCTCCGGCCATCGCGCGCATCAGGGTCCGGGTCTGGTCGGCCGCGCCGCCCGTCTCCGCGTCCCGGATCGTCGTGCCCGTGTAGCGCATGAACACGTCGTCGAGCGTTGGCCGCGAAACGGAAACCGACGTGATCGCGACGTCCAGTTCACCGAACAGCCGCGGGACGAACTCCTCGCCGTTCTCGACGTGGAACGTCACCGCGCCCTCGGCCACCGAGGCCTCGATGCCGAAGCGGTCCTGGAGCGTGGCCAGCGCCGCGTCGTCGTCGGCCGTGCCCAGCACGACGCGGTCGGCGCCGACGCCGGCCTTCAGCGCCTCCGGCGTGTCGAGGACGACGATCTCGCCGCGGTCCATGATCGCGATGCGGTCGCAGAACTCGGCTTCGTCCATGTAGTGCGTGGTCATGAAGATCGTGGTCCCCTCCCTCTCTTGCAGCGCTCGGATGTAGCGCCAGATCGAGCTGCGCGTCTGCGGGTCGAGGCCGATGGTCGGCTCGTCGAGGAACAGCACGCGCGGCGAGTGCATCAGCCCGCGGGCGATCTCCAGGCGGCGCTTCATGCCGCCGGAGAAGGTGATCACGCGCTGGGCGCGCCGGTCGGCCAGGTCGACCATCTCGAGCATCTGGTCCATCCGGGCCGGGATGGCGGCGGCGTCGATGCCGTACAGCTCGGCGTGCAGCCGCAGGTTCTGCTCGGCCGTGAGCTGGACGTCCAGCGTCGGGTCCTGGAAGACGAGGCCGAGGTGGCGGCGCACGTCGTCGCGCTGGGTCACGACGTCGAAGCCGCTGACGCGCGCGGCCCCCGACGTGGGCCTGGCCAGGGTGCAGAGCACGTTGATCGTGGTGCTCTTGCCGGCGCCGTTGGGGCCGAGGAAGCCGAAGACCTCGCCCGGCGGGACGGTGAACGAGACGCCGCGGACGGCCTCGACGTCGCCGTAGGACTTGACGAGGTCTTCGACCTCGATGGCGGGTGGATTTGAGGCATTCACGAGGCGGCAGCATAACGTTACAGTCACTGAATGTCTACTGCCGCTAAAGTGATACACTCATGTCAGGCGCACAGAAGGAAGGCCTCCGCGCACGCAAGAAGCGCGCCGCCCGTGAGGCCATCGCCGCCACCGCCCGCCGGCTGTTCGCCGAGCGCGGCTACGACGCCGTCACCGTCGCGGAGATCGCCGCCGCCGCCGACGTCTCGGAGAAGACGGTCTTCAACTACTTCCCGACGAAGGAGGACCTCGCGTTCGCCGGGCGCGAGCAGGGCCTCATGCAGCTCGTCGCCGACATCAGGGAGCGGCCGCCCGGCACCCCCGTGATCGACGTCTTCCGCGCGCTGACCGCCATGGTGATCGACGTCCTCGTCGCCCGCGGCGACGAGGAGCTCCTCACGGCGGCCAAGATCATCCGCCACAGCCCCACGCTGCAGGAGCGCCTGACCGCGGGGTGGGAGTCGGGGGCCGCGGCCGTCACCGCGGCCGTCGCCGAGACGTCAGGCGCGGCCGACGGCGACCTCGTGCCCGGCATCGTCGCCCGTACGCTGTGGTACACGCACCGGTCGATCTTCCTCGTCGCGCTGCACGGCCTGCTCGCCGAGGAGGACCGCGAGCAGCTCGTCGCCCGCCTCCGGGTCGCCGCCGAGGAGGCCTACGGCCGGCTCGCCGACGGGTTCGGTGACTACGGGCTATGAGCGAACGGCGAAGTCGCCGGCGTCGATGAGGTCACGCTCGAGGGCGACGATGAACGCGGCGACCTGCAGGTTCATCCGCGCGGTGTCGAGCGCCTCCGCGGCCGCCCGGATCTGCGCGGCGCCCCGCTCGAGGTCGCGCTCGTAGGCGTGAGCCGTGTCGTCGTTGACGACGACCGCCCGATAGGTCTCGCACTGACCGCAGCGCAGCAGCAGGTCCCACCCGTCCTCGAGGTCCTCCACCCACACCGGCACCACGTAGTCGTCGTGGCAGTAGGCGCACTGGTGCAGTCCGGAGCCGGGCGGTGGGGTCTCACGAGGCCAGCCCATGGCATGACCATCTCGCGACGGCACGGCGGTCGCGACGGCGCCCGTCGGTGTCCTCGGGTGGGGTGCGCCCCACGACCGGTGGAGAGGTCCACCCCACCTCCTGCGGCGCCGCGGCGCCGGCAGCGCTAGACCTGCGGCCGCAGGCTCGTCTCCGCCAGCAGCATCAAGGCGGCCGTGACCCGCTTGCTCACGTCTTCCGCGTCCGCGAGGCCGAGCTTCAGGAAGATCGCGTTGATGTGCTTCTCCACGGCGCGCTTGGTCAGGAACAGCGACTCGGCGATCGCCGAGTTGCTCTTGCCCTGCGCGATCTCGCTCAGCACCTCGCGTTCGCGCGCGGTCAGCTCGTTCAGCGGCGAACGGTCGGCCTCGGCCCTGGCGCGCACGAGCCCGTCGACGATCTTCGAGTCCACCATGGATCCGCCGTCGGCCACGGCGCGCACCGCAGCCGTGAGCTCGGCCCGGTTGTGCACCCGCTCCTTGAGCAGGTACGCGCGGCGGTCGGACCCGTGGTCGAACAGGGCGAGCGCGTAGATCGGATCGGCGAACTGGCTGAGGACGACCACGCCGATCTCTGGGTGGCTCTCACGCAGGTCCTCCGCCAGCCGGATGCCCTCGTCCGTCTCCGTCGGCGGCATGCGGATGTCCGTGATGACGACGTCGGGCCGCTCGCGGTCGCAGGCGTCGCGCAGGGAGTCGCCGTCCCCCACGGCGGCGATCACCTCGATGTCGGGATCGCCTTCGAGGAGCTGCCGGACCCCCTCACGCACGATGAGGTTGTCCTCCCCGAGGGCGATGCGGACCGGCATCGCACGAACCTACCTCAGCGGATGACGGGATGTAAGTGGTGCAGGCCTCTCCGTGCCTACACCGGTGCGCCCCCTCGAAGCGCACGAAACGGTCCTGCCGCCCAGGGGGGTGCGGGCGACAGGACCGCTCGTGACCGCGCTAGGCCGTCGTGGCGGTGCCCGTCCCGAGCGCCGAACGCAGCCGCTCTTCCTCCTCGGCGCCGAGAGAGGTCTGGATGACCTCGCCGCCGTAGCTGCCCACGCGCTCCAGCACCTTGTCCGGCGCGTCGCTCCTGCCGAGGACGATCAGGGCGGCGCCGCCCTCGGGGATGCTCCCGCCGAGCTTCTTCATGAAGTCGTCGTTGACGCCGACGTCCGTGAACTTCCCGGCCAGGGCGCCGCTCGCGGCGCCGATGGCCATGCCGAACAGCGGGGCGAGGAAGAGGAGGCCGATGAGGCCGCCCCACAACGCGCCGCCCGCGGCGCCCGCGCCGGACGTGCTCATCGCCTGGTGCAGCTTGACCTTTCCATCTGGCTGTCGCTCCACGACGACGGCGTCATCGAGCTGCAGCAGGTGCTCCTTGGTCGCCTCGACGAGCACCGCCCGCACGCGCTGCGCGGTCTCGGTGTCCTGATAAGCGATCGCCACCAGCTTGTTCATGCAAAGCCTCCTTAGGGCTCGTTCCGGAGCGAGTCTCCGCGTACGCGCCATGCTCGGCAATGGGGCGCGCGTGCGTGTCGGCGGGGAGGCGTGCACCCTTGTCGCCGCGGGGAGACGCGTCTCCCCACGAGAGCGCTACCGGTCCGTCCTCACGACGAGGACCGGCCTTCCCGCGCGCTGCAGCAGCCCGGCCGAAGTCGAGCCCAGCAGCTTCGACTTGACCGCTCCGAGACCGCGCGAGCCGACCACGATCGTGCACGCGTCGAGCTCGTCGGCCAGATCGGCGACGGTCACCGCCACGTCGCGCTCGTCGGGAACGGGGTAGGCCTCCGCGCTCGCGCCGAGCTCGCGCGCGATCCCGACCCCGGCCTCGGCCATCTCCGCGGCATGGTCCCGTTGCGCGCGATCGATCTCCGCGATCGTCTCGCCAGCGGGGGCCACATAGCCGATCCCGGTCGGGTCGATCGCCGGCGCCATCGCCATCGCCATCGCCAGGCCCGGCTCCCACACGCTCGCGACCACGAGACGGCGGGCCGGGAACAGCGTCGCGGCCTCTCGGATCGCGGCCCTGGCCTCGGCCGAGCCGTCGTACGCGACCACCACGGGACGACTGTCGGAGCTCATCGCCCGGATCCCATCGCGCCGCGGGCCGGGGCGCCTCACCCCGATCGGATGATGCGCCGCGCCTGCCTCCGGCGGGACGCTTCTCGGAACGGGCAACCCCGGTCGTCCGTGCCGACCCCCGATCCGAAGGGAGATCCATGAGCCTGAACGACATCGAAGAGATGGGACCGATCGACTTCGTGCTGCTCGAGTGGCCGGGCCGCCAGCCCAAGGGCGACGTCGCCCCGCTGATCGTCGACCTCGCCGAGCGCGGGATCATCCGGATCCTCGACGTGGCGTTCATGGTCAAGCGCGACGACGGGACCGTCGACTCGATCGAGCTCGGCGAGCTCGAAGGCGGCGACTTCGGCGAATTCGAGGGGGCGTCCTCCGGGCTGATCGGCCAGGAGGATCTCGAGGAGGCGGCGACGGCGCTGGAGCCGGGCACGTCCGCCGCGGTCCTGATCTGGGAGAACCGCTGGGCCGCTCCCGTCGCGGTCGCACTGCGGAAGTCCGGCGGCCAGCTGGTCGCCAGCGGCCGGATCCCGGTCCAATCGATCGTGGCCTCGCTGGAGGCCGTGGAAGCCTCCACCCGTTGAAAGACCAAAGGAGCTCGAACCATGCCAGGACTGCTTCGAGGAGTGGTGCGGACGGCAGCCGTCGCCGGCACCGCCACCGCCGTGAGCAACCGCGTGTCACGCCGCCAGGCGCAACGCTGGTCCCAGCAGGAGTCGTATAACGCGTACGAGCCGCCGCCCCAGTACGAGGCGCCGCCGGCCCCCGCCGCCCCACCCGCAGCCGACCCGATCGAGCAGCTCAAGGAGCTGGCCGCGCTGAGGCAGCAGGGTGTGCTGACCGATGACGAGTTCGCCGCCCAGAAGGCGAAGATCCTCAACGCCTGACGGCCCGGAGACGAGTACGCCATGAGCCAGCTGCAAGAGCCGTTGGGTACAGGCTCGTCCGCCCGCTCCGACCGCTGGGCGGGGTGGGCGGTGTTCGGCGCGATCATGCTCGTGATCGCGGGATCCGTGAACGTCATGCAGGGTCTCGTCGCGCTTCTCGACGACGGCTACTTCCTCGTCCCCGACGGCGACGATCTGCTGCTCGTCGACTACGGCGTCTGGGGCGTCGTGACCCTCGCGTGGGGCGCACTGGCCATCGCCGCGGGGATCGGCATCTTCGCCGAGAAGGGCTGGGCCCGCTGGGGTGCGGTGGCGGTCGCCGGAGTGAGCATCCTGATCCAGATCGGCTTCCTCGCCGCGTTCCCCATCTGGTCGGGCCTCATCATCGCCTTCGACGTGCTGGTCATCTTCGCCCTGACCGCCCACTGGTCCGACGTGCGCCGGAGTCTCGCCTGACCGAGGGGCCGGCGGGCGCCGCGCCCCGGTCTCCCGGAGCGCGGCGCCGCCGGCTCCCGACGCTCAGGCGTCGCGCAGGCTGCGGACCTGGAACGCGCGCACGATGTCCGTGACACCGTGCATGAGGGCCCAGATGCCGGCGAACACGAGGAGGATGTATGCCTTCTCGATGAAGAACTGGCCGCTCGTCCAGAAGGCCATCACGATCATCAGGATCCCGCTCGTCAGGCCGACCCACCAGAGCGGGGTCTCCGCCTTCACGAGGAACGCCTCGACCGTCCACCAGATCCCGACGCCGAGGAACAGGAAGCCGAGGACGTCGGCGAGACCGACGAACGTCGACTCGGGGTTGATGAAGCAGACGACGGACGCGGCGAGGAACAGGACGCCGACGCCCACCCACACCCATCGCAGGCGCTCGGTGACCATCCCGACCACGATCTGCTGGACGCCCGAGAAGGCGAACATGCAGCCGACGATGACGCCGATCGTCGTGATCGAGGCGGAGTCGAACTGCAACACCACGAGCGCCGCGACGATCCAGGCGATGCCGACTACGAGCCAAAGCCACCAGAAGGGAGCTACCTCGCGGTCCATCACGCTGGACTCGGAGCTGGCGAGGGCGGGCTCCGGGAATCCGGGGCCGGCCGCTGAGGTGGTCATGCAGAACCTCCTTGGAGATGGACGCCGCTTAGCGTCCTCCCGGTAGGTGCTCGCCGCGAGGGTGCACGCCACACCCGCGCCCGCATGCTCGCGCCCTGGGGCCGTGGGGGTCGGCCCTGCGACGATCGCGGCGTGGCGGCCACGACCCGCACATCCGTGGTGCCCTCGACCAGGAAGGGCGAAAGCGTGCAGTCGCGGCGGTTCCTGCTGCTGCTCTGCTCGGTCGTCGCCGCGGTGGCCGTCCAGGGCGCGGTGCCGCCGGGTTCGGTCCAGCAGGTGGTGGTCAGCGGGCTGCTCGGCGCGAGCCTGCTGCTCTCGTTCCGCATCGCGCGCGTGACCCGTCCCATTCTGGTGATCGCCATCGTCCTCGCGGTGGTCGGCGTGACGGTCAGCGTCATGCGCGCGGCGACCGGCCTGGTCGGCGACGCCGAGGCGCGCGTGATGAACGCCCTGCTCGTGACGCTCGGTCCTCCGGCCGTCGGCCTCGGCGTGATCCGCAACCTGCGCGCGCATCGCGAGGTCCGTGTGGAGGCCGTCATGGGAGTGCTGTCGCTCTACATGATGCTCGGCCTGCTCTTCGCGTTCGTCTACGGCGCCATCGACCGGCTCGGCGGCGCCCCCTTCTTCAGCGACGGGAATGAGGCCACTGTCGCGCACTGCGTGTACTTCAGCTTCAGCACACTGACCACGGCAGGCTTCGGCGACTTCACGGCGCGGACGAACCTCGGGCACACTCTGACTGTCTTCGAGGCGCTGGTGGGGCAGATCTACCTCGTCACGGTCGTGTCGCTGATCGTCAGCAACCTCGGCCGGCGCGGCCCACCCGAGCGCGCCCCGGGGGCCTGAGCCGTGCACGGGCGGCTCACCTTCGTCGGCCACTCGACGGTGCTGATCGAGATGGGCGGCGAGCGGCTGCTGACCGATCCCCTGCTCGTCGACGGCGTGGGGCACATCCGCCGGCAGGTCCCCGCGCCGGACGTCGAGGCGCTCGCGACGCTCAGCGCGATCCTGATCTCGCACGCGCACGCGGACCACCTCCACCCGCCATCTCTGCGGCGCCTCGGCGCGACCTGCCCCGTGATCGTCCCGAGCGGCTGCGCGCGGCTCATCCGCCGCGCCGCGAGCGGGACGGTGGTGGAGCTCGACGCAGGCGAGCGCCACAGCATCGGGCCGGTCGGGATCGAAGCGGTGGCCGCCCACCACGACGGCCGGCGTCATCCACTCGGCCGGCCCCTGCCTGCGCTCGGCTTCCTGCTCGAGGGCCCGGCCCGGATCTACTTCGCGGGGGACACCGACCTGTTCGACGGGATGGCGGAGCTCGCGGGGCGCGTGGACGTGGCGCTGCTCCCGGTCGGGGGCTGGGGGCCGCGCCTGCCGCCCGGCCACATGGACCCGGACTCCGCCGCCCGCGCCACAGCCCTGATCCGGCCGGCCGTGGCCGTGCCCATCCACTGGGGGACGATGCGGTCGATCGGGGCTCCGCGGGCGGTGAGCTCCCGCCTGCCCGCGGTCGCGTTCGCGGACGCGGTCGCCCGCATGGGCATCGGCACCGACGTGCGCATCCTGCTGCCCGGCGAGGCCCTGGACCTCGACGTGCTCGCCCCCGGCCCGGCGCGCTGATGCCGTCCGCCGATCGCTCTTGCCTGCACCACCGTGCCGGGCGTGCACGCGCCATTGCCTCGGAATGCCGCCGGAATCACCGTTGAGCTATGCGCGCGACCGTTCTCATCGTCGTCCTCCTGACGCCCGCCCTCCTCGTCGCCGGCTGCGGCAACTCCGAGGAGGACGATGCGCAGGCGGCGGTCTGTTCGGCGCGTGACGACATCGCGAAGGAGGTCGAGCAGCTGAAATCGCTCACCCTCACCACGGCGACGACCAGCCAGGTCAGCGACGGCCTGGAGGCGATCAGGAACGACCTGAGGACGATCAGGAAGTCCCGGGAGAAGCTCTCCGACGATCGCCGCGAGGAAGTCGACGCGGCCAACGACGCCTTCGCCGATCAGATCAGGACGCTCGCCGGCACGGTCGGCAGGACGGTGTCGGTCGAAGGCGCGGCGACCGAGCTGAAGGCGTCCCTGGACCAGCTCGCGACGGGCTACCGCGACAGCCTCGGCCGGATCGACTGCTCGTAGGGAGCGCTGCCGCGCTGCTCGCGTGACCTAGAGGAGACCCCCGCATGCACGCACACGCCCCCATCATCGCCGCGTTCGATCCCGACTCCGGCGCTCGTGCTCCCGTCGAGTTCGGCGTCGCCGCAAGCCGCGTCACCGGCGCGCCCCTGGTGCTGGTCGTCGTCCACAAGGGCGAGCACGCGGGCGACGGCGACGGCGCGCTCGACCGACTGCGCCAGGACCTCGAAGGCCGCGACACCGCGGCCGAGGTCCGCATGGTCGAGGGCAACACGGCCGCCCAGGGTCTGGAGCGGGCGATGCGCGACCTCGAGCCCGAGCTCGTCGTCGTCGGCGCCACGCGACGCAGCGCGAGCGGCTCGATGCTCGTGGGCACGACGGCGGAGCGCGTCCTGCACGCGAGCCGGTGCCCGGTCGCCGTCGTCCCGCAGGGCTACGAGGCGCCGGCGGGCGGCGTGCGCCTGGTCGGCGTCGCCTTCGCGCCCACGCCCGAGGGCCGTGACGCCCTCCACGTCGCCGCGACCCTGGCGCGGTCGCGAGGCGTCGCCCTGCGCGCGATCACCGCGCTCGACCCCGCACACGCCGAGGATCAGTCCCCGGGCCTGCTCGCCCGCCAGCACCACGACGCCGACCCGGCGGAGGACGTGCACGCCCGCGAGCGACTGGGCGCCGTGGCGGCGTTCCAGCAGGCCGTCGCCGACGCCGCTCCCGACCTCGAGACCGACCTTGACGTGCTCGTGCAGGACCCGGCCGACGCGCTGGTCGCCGCGGCGCGTCACGTCGACATGCTCGTCATGGGCAGCCGGGCGTACGGCCCGAAGCGCGCGGTCCTGCTCGGCAGCGTCTCGCGCCGGGTCATGGAGCAGGCGACCTGCCCGGTGCTGATCGTCCCCCGCGGCGCGGCGGAGGGCACCGCCTCGCTGCTGGCCGATGCCGAGTCGCACATCAAGACCACCTGAACGGAGGTTCGTCGTCATGTCCACGCCGATGTCCACGCCCTACACGCCGATGGAGGGATCCCACGGCGGGCGCATGCTCTACGACTACGAGGACGACCACGGTCAGGGCCTCGTCACCTTCGCGGGCATCATGCTGATGATCGCCGCGGTGCTGAACACGCTCTACGGGATCGCCGCGATCGACTCGGCGAACTTCTTCACCCAGAACGCGCGGTACGTGTTCGGCGACCTCAACACGTTCGGCTGGTTCGTGGTCGCGCTCGGCGTGATCCAGTTCTTCGCCGCCCTCGCGATCTGGCGCGGCGTCTCCTGGGGCCGCTGGTTCGGCGTCGCCTGTGCGAGCGCCAACGCGGTCCTGCAGATGCTCTGGCTGCCGTCGTCGCATGTGCTCGGCCTGACGATCATGGCGCTCGACATCATCGCGATCTACGGCCTCGTCGCCTACGGAGGCCGCCGCCGCGCCGCCAACGAGGCCCGTGCCCGCGCCGAGGCGCGCGCCGCCGGTTGAGCCGCTGCCGCCCCCGCTGCGCCCCCGGCGACCCCTCCCCCTCCTAGGTCGCCGGCGGCGCGGCATGCCCGCCCGCTGGAGGGCATGACCCGCGTCCGATCGGGTAGTCCGGGACGGGTGACCATGAGCGCCCGGCCCGTGCTCCGCGCGGGCATCTCCTTCCTCCTCGTCATCGTCGCGTGCGCCGCGCTGCTGGCCGCGGCGGTGCTCGTCCCGGCCCCGCCCGGCGCCCTGCCGATCGTGATCCTGACCTGCCTGGGCTGCCCGGTGGCGGGCGCGCTGGACCTCGGGGCGGCTATCTCCGCGGCACGGGAGCCTGCGGCTCACCTCCGCCGCGAGCTCGACCGGATCCCCGAAGCTCCGCACCCGCTCGGCTACTGACCGCCGCCGGTCGCGGTGGGCCCAGCCGGAAGCGCTCGGCGAGCACGCCGTGGCGCAGTCCGCGGTCGCACACCGTCAGGGCGTCGCAGCGGAGCATCGCCAGCACGGTCCGGACGATGCAGGCCCCGGCGAGGATCACGTCCGCGCGCGACGGCTGGAGCCCGGTGATCTGCCGCCGGCGCACCGCCGGGCGCGCGCGATACAGCTCGATCTGGCGGTCGATCTCGTCGCGGTCGAGCACGGTGCCGTGGACGACGTCGCGGTCGTAGGTGGCCAGCCCGTGCTTGACGGCGGCGAGGTTGGTCACGGCGCCGCCCATCGCGACGACCGCGTCCGGTACGCCCCGGCCGTCGAGCCGCGCAAGGTCGGCGGCGATCGCGGTGAGCGCCGCCCGCAGCACCTCGTTCGGCGCTGCACGGTCGAGCGCGTACCGCTCGGTGAAGCGGGCGGCGCCCACGTTGACGCTGAAGCGCTCCTGC
>DASUQB010000121.1:0-2623 GCA_036280835.1 Microbacterium sp.
AAGATCACCACGGAAGACATCCTGGGCACCAAGGAGATCGTCTCGACGACCTTCAAGGGACTGCCGGCCGACGTCAACCCCGGCGACTTCCTGCTGATCGACGACGGCAAGGTGCGCGTCGAGGTCGTCGAGGTCGAGGGCCAGGTCGTCACGACCAAGGTCATCGTCGCCGGGCCCGTCTCCAACAACAAGGGCATCAACCTGCCCGGGGTCGCTGTCAACGTGCCCGCGCTGTCCGAGAAGGACGAGGCCGACCTCCGCTGGGGCCTGCGCATCGGGGCCGACCTGATCGCCCTGTCGTTCGTGCGCAGCGCGAAGGACGTGCAGCGCGTGCACGTCATCATGGCCGAGGAGGGGCGTCACGTCCCCGTCATCGCCAAGATCGAGAAGCCTCAGGCCGTGGACAACCTCGAGGAGATCATCGACGCCTTCGACGGCATCATGGTCGCCCGCGGCGACCTCGGCGTCGAGCTGCCCCTCGAGGCCGTGCCGATCGTGCAGAAGCGCGCCGTCGAGCTGTGCCGCCGCATGGCGAAGCCGGTCATCGTCGCGACGCAGATGCTCGAGTCGATGATCAACAGCCCCGTCCCGACGCGCGCCGAGACGAGCGACGTCGCCAACGCCGTGCTCGACGGCGCCGACGCGGTCATGCTCTCCGGCGAGACGAGCGTGGGGGAGTACCCCGTCGTGGTCGTCGAGACCATGGCCCGCATCGTCGCCTCGACCGAGGACCACGGGCTCGAGCGCATCGCGAAGCTGACGACCAAGCCCCGCACCCAGGGCGGCGCGATCACCCTCGCCGCGATGGAGGTCGCCGAGTTCGTCGAGGCTAAGTACCTCTGCATCTTCACGGAGTCGGGCGACACCGCCCGGCGGATGTCGCGCCTGCGCCCGAACATCCCGATGATCGGGTTCACGCCCGAGCCGGCGATCCGCCGCCGCATGGCGCTGACATGGGGCATCCAGTCGCACCTCGTGGAGCACGTGGCGCACACCGACCGCATGTTCATCCAGGTGGATGACTACTTCCTCTCCAACGACCTCGCCAAGGTCGGTGACAAGGTCGTCGTCATCTCGGGGTCCCCTCCCGGAATCATCGGCTCGACCAACGACATCCGCATCCACAAGATCGGCGATGCCGTGCACGGCAAGGCGCCCGTCTATAAGCTCGACCAGTAGCGCATGGCAAGAGAAAACCCCCGGTGAAGCCGGGGGTTTTTTCGTGCCGGTGGTGGGACTCGAACCCACACGCCCTTTCGGACAAAGCATTTTGAGTGCTCCGCGTCTGCCGTTCCGCCACACCGGCCCGCACGTTCGAGATTGACCATACCGTAGGATTCAAAGGTGACTGAGCAAGAGCAGAGCGAGACCCCGACGGCATCCGCACCCCGGCGCGTGGTGGTCGCAGAAGACGAGTCGCTCATCCGCCTCGACATCGTGGAGATCCTCCGCGACAACGGCTTCGACGTCGTGGGAGAGGCGGGAGACGGCGAGACCGCCGTCCAGCTCGCCACCGAGCTGCGCCCCGACCTCGTCATCATGGATGTCAAGATGCCGCAGCTCGACGGCATCAGCGCCGCCGAGAAGCTGAGCAAGAACCACATCGCACCGGTCGTCCTGCTCACCGCCTTCAGCCAGAAGGAGCTCGTCGAGCGCGCCAGCGAGGCGGGCGCCCTCGCCTACGTCGTCAAGCCCTTCACTCCGAACGACCTGCTGCCCGCGATCGAGATCGCCCTGAGCCGCTACCAGCAGATCATCACGCTCGAGGCCGAGGTCGCCGACATGGTCGAGCGCTTCGAGACCCGCAAGCTCGTCGACCGGGCCAAGGGCCTGCTCAACGAGAAGATGGGCCTCACCGAGCCCGAGGCGTTCCGCTGGATCCAGAAGGCGTCGATGGACCGTCGTCTGACGATGCAGGATGTCGCGAAGGCGATCATCGAGCAGCTCGCGCCGAAGAAGGCCTGACCGGCCTTCAGCGGGTTGCGGGCACCGCCACGGCGCTACTCGCGCGGCAGGTCCTTGATCATGTTCGTGATGCGGATCGTCGACAGCCGACGGCCCTGCTCGTCGCTGACGGCGATCTCGTGCACCGTCATGCTGCGCCCGAGGTGAATGGGCGTGCAGACGCCCGTCACGAGCCCCGATCGGGCCGAGCGCGTGTGGGTCGCGTTGATGTCGACGCCGACCGCGAGCCGGCCGGGGCCGGCGTGCAGGTTCGCGGCCATGGAGCCGAGCGACTCGGCGAGCACGACGTAGGCGCCCCCGTGCATGAGCCCGACCGGCTGGGTGTTGCCCTCGACGGGCATCGTCGCGACGCAGCGCTCGAGCGTGAACTCCACGAACTCCATGCCCATCTTGTCGGCGAGCGCGCCCATGCCCCGGCGAACGGCCCACTCCATCCCGTTGACGTCCGCCGGCGGGGCCTCGAGCGCGGCTTCGCGTGCGGATGAGGCGTCGGTCATCGGGGCACTCCAGGGGGACGCTGCGGCGTGGGAATCGGTGTCCCCACCCCTAGCTAGGCTGTTACGGTGACGGACTCCGCAAAGCCTACCCTCCTCGTCGTCGACGGCCATTCGCTGGCGTACCGGGCGTTCTTCGCACTCCCCGTCGAGAACTTCTCGAC
>DASUQB010000122.1:0-19181 GCA_036280835.1 Microbacterium sp.
GAGGCGTCAGGCATGGAACAGCTCACAATCATCGGAACCGAGGACGAGACGATCGTCTTGGCGACCGAGTCGGGAGAGCGATTCGCGCTGGCCATCGACGACGTGCTTCGCGCGGAGCTTCGCAAGGCCCGTCAGGAACGCAACGCCGAGCCCCGCGCACCGCGACCGAGTCCGCGTGAGATCCAGGCGCACATCCGCGCAGGGCTCTCGGCGGCTGAGGTCGCCGAGCTGCTGGGCGCGCGTGTCGAGGACATCGCACGCTACGAGGGTCCCGTCATGGCGGAGCGCGAGCACATCGTCGGCCAGGCACTCGCGGTCCCCGTGCTGATGGGAGGCGATCTCGAGCACGAGGCGCTTCCCACCTTCGGCACGGCGATCCGCGCCAAGCTCGCGGAGGCCGGAGCCACGAGCGAGCGGTGGACCAGCTGGAAGGAGCAGACGGGCTGGATCGTGAAGGTCGAGTTCGCCGCATCCGACATCGACCACGACGCCCGCTGGGGCTTCGACCCGCGCCGCAGCACGCTGTCGCCGCTCAACGCGGATGCCATCCAGCTCTCCCGGCAGGGGTCACTGCCCGAAGGACTGATCCCGCGCCTTCGCGCCCTCGACCACTCGACGCTCAAGGACGACTCGCGCTTCGACAGCGGCGCCTTCGGTCCGCGGCGTCTTCCGGAACCGGACCAGAGCTCGAATGCGGAGACGGCCGACGTCTCGGAGCCCGTCGCGGTCGCCGTGCAGAACGCCGCGATCAAGCGCGCACCGGACACGTCGGTGACGAGCTCGGAGACGGCCGACCTGCTGGAGGCCCTCCGCCGGCGCCGGGGGCAGCGCGAGCCGCTGCCGGGCACCGAGCAGGAGACCGAACGCGCGCACTCCCCCGTGGCGCTCTTCGACGCCCTCGAGCCCGGGTACGAGGACTTCTCCCGCCCAGAAGAGAGCCCGCGCGAGCCGGAGCCCTCTCGCGCTGACGCGTCGGGCCGCCGGAAGGGCCGCAGCTCGATGCCCTCCTGGGACGAGATCGTCTTCGGCGCCCGCACAGACGAGCAGTAGCACCGTCGAAATCAGCAGCGTCGAGAAGCAGCCGAATCGGCGGGGCCTCAGGCGAACGCGCCCAATCGGACGAGCGGCACGACGGTCTCCTCGGGGGTCGTGGAGCCGTGCTGGCCGACCATGAGCTGCGCCCGCTTGTCCTTGAGGCGATCGTCGTAGAAGGCCCACGCCCCGCGCGCCGCGACCAGGAGATCGCCGATCCTCGGCAGCACCTCATCGTCGACCGCTGGACCGAAGACCCCGCCAGCCACGGCGGCGCGTCGGGTCGCGACATCCGCCGTCGCCCCCGAGGCCGCCTCCCAGCGCACCGCCGCCGCGTCGACGTCTTCGCCCTCTTCCAGGTAGACGTGCAGCAGGCGCGGCTCGCCGCCGAGGTGCGCCACGCCGTTCAGTCGTTCATCGCCGTCGGAGAGCAGCACGTGCCGGTGCCGCGCCACGTCGATCATCCCGTGGTCGGCCGTCACGACCGCCCCCACGCCGGGCGAGAGGCGGGCTGCCCCGATGGCCGCATCGACGGCCTCGAGGGCCGCAACCCACTCCTCCGATGCGACGCCGTGCTTGTGGCCGGCCTTGTCGAGCTCGGGCATGTAGCAGTAGACCAGTGCTCCCGGTCGAGCCGCCAGGTCGAGCGCCGTCGACACGCGCTCCGCCGGCGTGCCCGCCGAGATGTAGTCCGCGCCGCGGAGGATCGCCCTCGTGAAGCCGCTGCCCTCGTAGGCGGGAAGACCGACCGCGAAGGATCGGACGGATGGATGCCGCTCGAAGACGGTCGGCACCCGCTGCCACGTCTCCGGATCGATGCCCTCCTTCTCCCACCCGCTGAGCTGGTTGACGACCACGCCGCGGGAGGCGTCGAGCACGCTGTACCCGACCAGGCCGTGGCGTCCCGGCCACTCCCCCGTCAGGAGGGATGTGAGGGCCGCGGCCGTGGTCGAGGGAAAGACGCTGCGCGCGACGTCCTTCCTGCCCATCAGCGGAGCGAGGAAGCGTGCGTGGCCGGCGTTGGCCCGCAGCTGGAGGGCTCCGAGTCCGTCGACGACGAACACGACGGCGGATGACGCGGGCCTGAGCGCCGATTCACCGCCCGTCAGGGCGGCGACGACATCGGGCAGCACACCGGTGAGGCTCCGGGCGTGAGCGGGCCCGGCGGGTATCATCAGGGACATCGGGGCAAGTCTCGCACAGCGTGCGGCCTTGCCCTCGCTGTCGTTCAAGGCCCTCCCCTGGTCGAGGGTCCACCCGCTTGACCGAAGGCACGCATGCCCCGCACCACGCCCCCCGCCGAAGAGATCGCCGAGCGCATCGAGGACGTCGATGTCTCCGCCGAGATGCAGGGCTCATTCCTGGAGTACGCCTACTCGGTCATCTACTCCCGCGCGCTCCCCGATGCCCGGGACGGGCTGAAGCCGGTACAGCGCCGCATCCTCTATCAGATGGCCGACATGGGCCTTCGCCCGGACCGCGGGCATGTCAAGAGCGCCCGCGTCGTCGGCGAAGTGATGGGAAAGCTCCACCCGCACGGGGACGCCCCCATCTACGACGCGCTCGTGCGCCTCGCCCAGCCGTTCTCCCTGCGCGTGCCGCTCGTGGACGGGCACGGCAACTTCGGCTCGCTCGATGACGGGCCGGCGGCCGCGCGATACACCGAGGCGCGCCTCGCCGCCGCGGCGCTCGCGCTGACCGAGAACCTCGACGAGGACGTCGTCGACTTCATCCCGAACTACGACGGTCAGTTCCGCCAGCCCGCGGTGCTGCCCGCCGCGTACCCGAACCTGCTCGTGAACGGCGCGAGCGGCATCGCCGTCGGCATGGCGACGAACATGGCGCCGCACAACCTCATCGAGGTCGTGGCGGCCGCCATCCACCTGCTCGAGAACCCCGACGCGACCGTCGAGGACCTGATGGAGTTCGTGCCGGGCCCCGACTTCCCCTCCGGCGGCATCGTGATGGGCCTCGACGGCGTGAAGGATGCCTACACGAAGGGCCGCGGCGCCTTCAAGGTGCGCGGCAAGGTGTCGGTGGAGCCGCTCGGCCCCCGCCGCACGGGCCTCGTGATCACGGAGCTGCCGTACCAGGTGGGTCCGGAGCGCGTCATCGAGAAGCTGAAGGATGCCGTGCAGGCCAAGCGCCTCACCGGCATCGCCGATGTCAACGACCTGACCGACCGCAACCACGGCATGCGCCTCGTGATCGGCATCAAGACCGGCTTCGACCCGCAGGCGGTGCTCGAACAGCTCTACCGGCTCACGCCGCTCGAGGACTCGTTCAACATCAACAACGTGGCGCTCGTCGACGGGCAGCCTCTCACGCTCGGGCTCAAGGAGCTGCTGCGGGTCTACCTCGACCACCGCATCGAGGTCGTCACGCGCCGCAGCCGCTTCCGCCTGGCGCGGCGGGAGGAGCGCCTGCACCTCGTGGAGGGGCTGCTCGTCGCGATCCTCGACATCGACGAGGTCATCCAGGTGATCCGCACCTCCGACGACAGCGAACAGGCACGCGCCCGCCTGCGCGACGTCTTCGATCTGAGCGAGGTGCAGGCGGAGTACATCCTCGAGCTGCGCCTGCGCCGCCTCACGAAGTTCTCGCGGATCGAGCTGGAGGCCGAGCGCGACGCTCTCATGGCCGAGATCGCGCAGCTGAAGGAGCTGCTCGGCAGCAGCGTGCTGATCAACGCCCAGGTGGCGAGGGAGCTGGAGGCCGCCGCCGACGCGCATGGCACCCCCCGGCGCACGATGCTGATGAACGCGAGGCCGGCGGCCCCGCGCCCGACGCGCGGCGAGCCGGCACCCGACCTGCAGATCGCCGACGCTCCTACCGTCGTGGTGCTCTCCACCACCGGCCGTGCCGTGCGCGTCGACCTCTCGGACGGGCAGGCGCTCACGACCCCGAGCCGCCGCAGCAAGCACGACGCGATCCTCGCCACGGTGGAGTCGACGACGCGGGGCGAGCTCGGCGCGGTGACCACGGCGGGCCGCATCCTGCGGTTCAGCCCGGTGGATCTGCCCTCGGTGCCCCCGGCATCCGTGCAGCTCGGCGCGGGCGTGCGCCTGCAGGACTACCTCGGCATCACCGACAAGAGCGAGCGCGTGCTCGCCCTGGTGCGGTTCGACGACGAGACGCCGCTCGCGATGGGTACCAGGCAGGGCGTGGTGAAGCGGATCGTGCCCTCGACGCTGCCCCCTCGCCCCGAGCTCGAGATCATCGGGCTGAAGTCCGGCGACGCCGTGGTGGGCGCGGCATCCGCCCCCGACGGCACCGAACTCGTCTTCGTCACGAGCGATGCCCAGCTGCTGCGGTTCGCCGCGGCATCCGTGCGGCCGCAGGGCGCCGCGGCCGGCGGCATGGCAGGCGTGAATGTGTCGCCGAAGGCGAGCGTCGTGCACTTCGGAGCGGTGAACGGCGTGGATGCCGTGGCCGTCACCATCTCGGGCGCCCAGGGGGTGCTGCCGGGGACGGATCCGGGTCGCGTCAAGGTCTCGCGGTTCGAGGAGTTCCCGGCCAAGGGCCGCGCCACGGGAGGAGTGCGTGCCCACGCCTTCCTCCGGGGCGAGGACATGCTCACTCTGGCGTGGGTCGGCCCCGCTCCCGCTCGTGCCGTCGGCACCGACGGCGCCGCCCGTCAGCTGCCCGACGCCACGGCGAAGCGGGATGCCTCGGGCCAGCCGCTGGATGCGGTGATCGGCTCGATCGGCCGCGCACTGGCCTAGCGAGCGCTCGGCTCCGGCTCCGGGCGCGGCGCCAGGAGGGTCAGGACGTCGCGGTGGCGGAGCAGGAAGGCGCGCTCGTCGAGCTTCTTGCGGCGAAGCCATCGCGTCACCTCGTCATTGCTCTTGCTGGCGTTGCACGAGCGGCACGCGGGCACGATGTTCTCGATCGTGTACCGCCCGCCGCGGGAGAGAGCGAGCACGCAATCGCGCTGCAACGCGGCGTCGGCCGCGCCGCAGTACGCGCATCCGCCGCCCCAGGCCTGCACGATGGCCGCCCACTGGGCGGGCGTGAGGTCGTTGTCGGCGGCATCCATCCGGCGCTTGCGCCGCCGAGCGGCTCGTGCGCGCCTGCTCTGCCCCACCGCCATGCCGGCTGCGCCCTAGGCGTCGATCGACTCGCGTGAGAGCCGGTGCGAGGACTCGACGATGAACTCGCGGCGCGGCGCGACCTCGTTGCCCATCAGCAGCTCGAAGACCGCGCCCGCCGCCTCGGCGTCCTGCAGCCGCACGCGGCGCAGCATCCGCCCGCCGCGGTCCATCGTCGTCGTGGCCAGCTGGTCGGCGTCCATCTCACCGAGGCCCTTGTACCGCTGCACGGGCTCGTGCCACCGGCGGCCGGACTTCGTGATCTTCGCCAGCAGCGCGTGCAACTCGGGCTCGCTGTAGGTGTAGATCGTCTCGTTCGGCTTCGTGCCGGGATTCATGACGATCACGCGGTGCAGGGGCGGCACGGCCGCGAATACGCGCCCCGCCTCGACGAGGGGGCGCATGTAGCGGAAGAAGAGGGTCAGCAGCAGGGTGCGGATGTGGGCGCCGTCGACGTCGGCGTCGCTCATCAGGATCACCTTGCCGTAGCGGGCGGACCCGAGGTCGAACGAACGGCCGGAGCCGGCGCCGATCACCTGGATGATCGACGCGCACTCGGCGTTGCTCAGCATGTCGCTGACCGAGGCCTTCTGCACGTTCAGGATCTTGCCCCGGATGGGCAGCAGCGCCTGGAACTCGCTGTTGCGCGCCAGCTTGGCCGTCCCGAGCGCGGAGTCGCCCTCCACGATGAACAGCTCGGACTGGGCGACGTCGGAGGACCGGCAGTCCGCGAGCTTCACCGGCAGCGACGACGACTCGAGCGCGTTCTTCCGGCGCTGCGTCTCCTTGTGCGCGCGGGCCGAGATGCGCGCCTTCATTTCGGCGACGACCTTGTCGAGCAGCAGCGCCGTCTGGTTCTTGTCGTCCCGCTTGGGCGAGGCGAACCGGGCCCCGAGCTCCTTGCGCACGACCTGTGTCACGATCTGACGCACCGCGGGCGTACCGAGGATCTCCTTCGTCTGGCCTTCGAACTGCGGCTCGGGCAGCCGGACGGTCAGCACGGCCGTCATGCCGGCCATCACGTCGTCCTTCTCGAGCTTGTCGCTGCCCACCTTCAGCCGGCGGGCGTTCTGCTGCACCTGGTCGCGCAGCATCTTGAGGAGCTCCTGCTCGAAGCCCTGCTGGTGCGTGCCGCCCTTCGGCGTGGAGATGATGTTGACGAACGACCGCGTCACCGTCTCGTAGCCGGTCCCCCACCGCACGGCGATGTCGACGTGGCACTCGCGCTCGAGCTCGGTCGGCACCATCGCGCCGGTGGGCTGAAGCACCGGAACCGTCTCGGTGAAGGTGCCGGTGCCGGTCAGCCGCCACGTGTCGGTGATGGGCGAGTCGGTCGCGAGGAACTCGGCGAACTCCGAGATGCCGCCGTCGAAGCGGAAGGAGGTCTCGACGACATCCCCCGTCTCGGAGCCCTGTTGAGCACGCGCATCGCGCACGACGATCTCGAGGCCCGGAACGAGGAAGGCCGTCTGGCGCGCCCTCGTCGAGAGCTCCTCGAATTGGAAGACGGCATCCTTCGTGAAGATCTGGCGGTCGGCCCAGTACCGGATGCGGGTGCCCGTCACTCCGCGGGGCGCCTTGCCCACCACCCGCAGCTCGCTGCGCTCCTCGAACGGGGTGAACGGCGAGTCGGGGGACTTCTCCCCCTTGTCGGCGAAGACGCCCGGCTCACCGCGGTGGAAGGACATCGCCCACGTCTTGCCGCCGCGGTCGACCTCGACGTCGAGGCGCTCGGACAGCGCGTTGACGACCGACGCCCCGACGCCGTGCAGGCCTCCGGATGCCGCGTAGGAGCCGCCGCCGAATTTTCCGCCGGCGTGGAGCTTGGTGAAGACCACCTCGACGCCCGACAGCCCGGTGCGCGGCTCGATGTCGACGGGGATGCCGCGCCCGGTGTCGTGCACCTCGACGCTGCCGTCGGGGTGCAGGGTGATGTCGATGCGGGATCCGTTGCCCGCGAGGGCCTCGTCGACGGCGTTGTCGATGATCTCCCACACGCAGTGCATGAGACCGCGGGAATCGGTCGAGCCGATGTACATTCCGGGGCGCTTGCGGACCGCCTCCAGCCCCTCCAGAACCTGGAGATGGTGCGCGGAGTACTCGGTGGTCACAATCTGCAAGCCTAGCCGCGGCGACTCGGGCTCCCGGCTCGACACTCGGCCGCCTGATACGTCGGTACGCGCACAGCGAAATGTCAGGCGATCGCGGCCTTGCCGAAACATCCGCGTGGTTACATTGAACGACCCCCGCACCAGACCGCGATACGCACAAGGAGGCACCGAGATGAACACGCTATCGACACCTGCCGAGCCGGGCGCTGTCATGTCGCACCGCCTCACAGCGGCCGACCGCTGCGACTCCTGCGGCGCGCAGGCCTACATCGCCGCCGAGGTCAACGGCAGCGAGCTGCTCTTCTGCGCCCACCACGGCCGCAAGTACGAGGACAAGCTCCGCAGCGTCGCCACTTCGTGGCACGACGAGACCGCACGTCTCGCCGAGGTTCTGTAAGCCTCAGACGACTTCTCTCGGAACGGTCGGCGAGACCCTCACCAGGATCTCCTCGCCGACCGTTTCGATCGTCTCGGCGAGGTCCGTCGCCGACGGGCCCTCGGGTCCGAACACGACGACCCTGTCGCCCGCTCGTGCGCCCGGCCACGATGCGACCCGGCCCTCCGCCGCGCCGATGGCCCGAAGGCTGCGCGACCCGGCGGGCGTCGTGACCGTCACGCGCCCCGCGAGGATCGACGGCAGCCCATCCAGCGATCCGATGGCGATGACCGCGTCGTCGCCCTCGACGCGCAGCACCGGTGCGCTCAGTTCGGCGATCGGCCGGATGGCGAGATCGCGCTCGGCCGGGCCCCCGGCCGAGCGGACCCCGTAGCAGAATGCCCCCACGCGGACCAGGTCGTACCGGAACTCCGCGCGGGCGAAGGATGCCGCACTGGCGGCGAGGTGGCGCACCTCGATCCCGAACCCCGCGAGCTCAGCCTCTGCGACGGCGGAATCGAAGGCGACTCGTGCGTCGTCGTCCTCCCCATCGCTCGCCTCGGCGATGTGGCTCCAGACGCCGACCACCCGGATCGACCCGGAGTCCTCATAGGCGCGCGCACGGCCGAGGGCGGCGGGCCAGTCCTCGGGGCGGATGCCGTTGCGATGCAGACCCGTGTCGATCTTCAGGTGCACCCGGGCCACCTGTCCCCGGGCGGCGGCGACCGCGGCGACGTCGTCGAGGACCACGTCGTCGCCGACACCCATGTCGATGTCGGCGTCGAGCGCCTCCGCGATCTCGAGCGGGCCGACCGTCAGCCACGAGAAGATCCGGGGGCCCGGTCCGCTCACGCGACGGACGGCGATGCCTGAGCGCACGTCGAACGCCCCGAACCAGTCGACCCCCTCGGCGAGGGCGCGCGCGACGATGGTCTCGATGCCGTGCCCGTAGGCGTCGTCCTTGACGACGAGCATCAGCCGTGCGGGCGCGACGCGCGCGCGGACGATCGCGATGTTCGCAGCGAAGGCATCGAGGTCGATCCCGAGCCGGGCGGTCGTCATCTCCCGTACTCCCGTTCGACGCGCAGACCCACCGCGGCGACCAGCTCGCCGGCGGACATCCCGGTCGCGGCCGCCCATTCCCCGATCGCCGGGCCGCCGGCGCCGAAGAACGCGACCTCGTCACCCCGCGCGACGTCGGCGGCGCCGACATCCACGACGCACACGTCCATGGCGACACGCCCGACGATCGGATGGCGGAGGCCCGCGATCGCGACATCCACCCGATTGCCCAGCGCCCGCACGATGCCCTGAGCGTAGCCGCCTGTGACGAGGGCGACCGTCGTGTCGTGGGGCGCGCGGTGGGTGTAGCCGTACGACACGCCCTCGCCGGCGCGAAGCACCTTCACGCTCAGGACCCAGCCACAAAGGCTCAGCACCGGCGTGCCGGTCCCGGCCAGCCCGAACACCTCCTCCGCGTCCAGCGTGGTTCCGGCGGTCTGGAGGCGCGTCGGGTCGACCACTCCGCCGAGGGCTTCGGCGGCGGCCTCGTCGACGAGGAGGGACCGCGCTCCGGCCCGCAGGGCGGCGGCGGCGACGAACGCCGCGCCGTGCCCCCAGGCATCCGCCCGTACGTCGACAACGCCCTCTCCGCGGCCCGCCAGCACCGCCCGGAGGTTGCCGTCGAGGGCCGATCGGGAGACGCGGGCGACGGGAGCGCTGCGCTTCGGCGGCCCCGTGGGCGCCGGGCGCCCAGGGTTGCCAGTGCTCACGCAACTAGACTATCCGGGTCCCCCACCCCTACCTCGGAGCACGCATGCCCTCGAAAGGCCTCGGCCTCGCCCCCCGCTTCCGCTACCTCATCGAGCGGGCGCGACGCATCGACGCCGGCTCGGTCATCGAGCGCGCGAAGGAGGCCTCGGCGCAGCACGGCAAGGCCGTGCCCGTCGTCGTCGCCGACATGCTCTGGTCGGCCGCCCGCCACAACGTGGGGTTCCAGGACTACATCGACTACGACTTCGCGATCCTCGATCGCGACGAGCGTGCGACCTACATGACGCACCCCGTGTCGAACCAGATCTCCCAGCGCTACGCCCATCCGGACTACCGCCACATCTTCCACGACAAGATCGAGTTCGACCGCGCCTTCGACCCGTATCTCCGCCGCGAGTGGATGGTCATCGAGGAGGGCAACGCCGACGAGCTGCGCTCGTTCGTCGAGCGACAGGGCACCGTCATCGTCAAGACGCCGATGGGCCAGGCCGGCTCCGGAGTGTTCCGCTATCACGCGGCCGACGTCGAGGACTGGGCGGAGTTCCACCGCACCCTCCTCGCCCAGGGCCGTCTGCTGGTCGAAGAGGTGATCCGCCAGCACGCGGACCTCTCGGCCGTCTGCCCCGGCACCGTCAACACGACGCGCATCACGGCGTTCTTCGATGGCGAGCGCACCCACATCCTCGCGATCGCGCAGAAGTTCGGACGCGGCGAGGTCTCCGACCAGATGTCGTTCGGCGGCTTCTACACGATGCTCGACGACGGCGGACATGCCGTGGGCCCGGGGTACGACTCGCACGGCCACGTCCACGAGAAGCACCCGGACTCGGGGTTCGTCATCGCCGACTTCCAGCTGCCGATGATGGATGAGGTGCGCGCCTTCATCGACCAGGTGGCGCGCGTTGTCCCCCAGGTGCAGTACGTCGGGTGGGATGTCGTGGTCACGCCGAACGGTCCCGTGCTGGTCGAGGGCAACTGGGGCGCGGGCGTCTACGAGAACAAGCCGAGCGTCACCGGCATCCGCACCGGTCACAAGCCCCGCTACCGCGAGGCCATCGGCTTCTAGGCGCAGCGGACGTCAGGCGGGCCGGACGATCCCCAGCGGGGTCGACTGGTGCCCCTGGCCGAGCGGGTTGTCACCCAGGATGGCGACGAGCCGCTTCTCGCCGGCCTTGTCGAGCGTCGACCCCAGGATGTTGCCGCCCAGATCGTTGATGTCGACCACGGCCACTTCGGAGGTTCCGCCGAGCAGCGACTTCAGGTGCGCGGCGACCTCGCGCGGCTTGTCGGGTCCGAGCACGACGGCCTTGTTGTAGGGCGGGATCGTGCCGCTGGTGGGGCCGTCGATCGCGCGCGCCTTGTCTCCCGCGATGCGGTAGAAGTCGCCCTTGCGGCCGAAGAGCTTCGTCACGGCAGAGACCGCCGCCGCGAACAGGATGCGCGGCGCACCGCACTCGCGCAGCGCCATCTCCATGGTCTCGGGCATGCCGAGGCCGATGCCGTGCGGGGTGCGCGTGACGTACTTCGAGAGGAAGAGGGCGAGCCGGCGCGGCTGGATCTCGTCGAGCAGGTACGACCGGCCCTGGGTGATCGCGACGATCTTCTCCGTCACGAAGAAGATGTCGCCGGGCTCCACGAAGGGAGCCCCGTACTCCGTGATGATCCGGTCGAGATCGTCGCCGGGCATCACCACCCGGGTGCGGAGGGGGATGCGCGCGTAACGCGCGCCATCCACCTCGGCCTCGAGCTGCTTGCCTTGGTTCGCGGCGGGCGAGCTCATGCTCACTCGAGGTAGTCGCGCAGCGACTGCGACCGGCTCGGGTGGCGAAGCTTCGCCATCGTCTTCGACTCGATCTGGCGGATCCGCTCGCGGGTCACGCCGAAGGTGTCCCCGATCTGGTCGAGTGTCTTGGGCTGCCCGTCGCCGAGACCGAAGCGCATGCGGATGACGCCCGCCTCGCGCTCGGAGAGCGAGTCGAGGAGCGACTCCAGCTGGCGCTGCAGCATCGTGAATCCGACGGCGTCCGCCGGCACGACCGCCTCGGTGTCCTCGATGAGGTCGCCGAACTCGCTGTCTCCGTCTTCACCGAGGGGGGTGTGCAGGGAGATCGGCTCGCGGCCGTACTTCTGCACCTCGATGACCTTCTCGGGGGTCATGTCGAGCTCGCGGCTGAGCTCCTCCGGCGTGGGCTCGCGGCCCAGGTCCTGGAGCATCTGGCGCTGCACGCGCGCGAGCTTGTTGATGACCTCGACCATGTGCACGGGGATGCGGATGGTGCGGGCCTGGTCGGCCATGGCGCGCGTGATGGCCTGACGGATCCACCACGTGGCATACGTCGAGAACTTGAAGCCCTTGGTGTAGTCGAACTTCTCGACGGCGCGGATCAGACCGAGGTTGCCCTCCTGGATCAGGTCCAGGAACTGCATGCCGCGGCCGGTGTAGCGCTTGGCGAGCGAGACGACGAGGCGCAGGTTCGCGCCGAGCAGGTGCGACTTGGCGCGCTGGCCGTCGCGGGCGACCCACTGCAGGTCGAGACCCAGCTGGTTGGTCTTCTCGGCCGGTGTCATGTGCGACAGCTTCTCTTCGGCGAACAGGCCCGCCTCGATGCGCATCGCGAGCTCGACCTCTTCGGCCGCGTTCAGCAGCGGAACCTTGCCGATCTGCTTCAGGTAGTCCTTGACCGGGTCGGCGGTGGCGCCGGTGATCATCGAGGAGTAGACGGGCACGTCGTCCTCGTCGGAGGACGAGATGACGATCGCGCCGGTGGGCAGCGGCTCCGTGAAGGCGGGCTTCGTCGACTCCTCGTCGTCGTCCTCCTCCTCGGCGGCCGGCTCGGCCTCGGCTTCGGGCTCGGCGACGGCCGCGGCCTTGCGTCCGCGCTTCGCGGGCGCGGCGGCGGGCGCCTCGTCGTCCTCGCCCTCCACTTCGACCTCGACGACATCGAGATCGACGTCTTCGAGCTCGACCTCTGCGTCGACGTCGTCATCGAGCTCGACGGCGTCGTCATCTTTGGGCTTCGCGGTGCTCGCGGCGGCCTTCGACTTCGCGGGGGCCTTGGCGGCCGCCTTCGCGGGAGCCTTCGCCGGGGTCTTCTTCGCCGGCGCCTTCGCCGCGGTGGTCTTCTTCGCGGGCACCTCGACGGCGGCGTCGGCCTCGGTGTCCTTCGCCGCGGGGGTCCGCGTGGTCTTCGTAACAGTAGTCACGTTTCGCCTTTCACCGGCTCGCGGACTTCACGCGCTGCCGGTCGTTTTCGGACACTAGTAAGACCCTTGTCAAGTCCGGAGCCCGATCGACCGGAGTCGCGGGCCCGTTGACAACGGGTCAGATACACCATTGTACATACGTACCGCAATGGTGGTGTACGCGTGCTCAGCACGCGCACAGGAGAAAACGCCCGGGCGCGCCGCGCTATTCCGACATCGGCGACGGGTGGGCGCCGCCACCGCGCTTGTCGTCGTCGGGCGAGGGGCGCGTGGCCAGGTAGCGCTCCAGCTCTGCGGCGAGCTCGTCGGCACTGGGCAGATCCCCGTCGTCGAGGAGGGGCGGGGTGACCATGCCGCCCGTCATCCCGGCCATGTACGCGTCGTAGCGCTCTTCGAGGCCCCGCACCATGCGGCTCAGCTCCTCGTTGCCCTCGACCTGCTCGTCGACCTTCGCGACGTATTCGCGGTTCTCCTCGCGCAGGTCATCGGCGGTGAACACCAGGCCGGTCGCGGTCATCACGCGATCCATGGCGGCGATCGTCGCCCCCGGGTACTCCGTATCGGCCAGGTAGTGCGGAATCAGCAGCACGAAGCCCGCGATGCGGGCCCCCGACTCGGCGAAGCGGTACTCGAGCAGGTGGCCGGCCGTGGCGGGAACCTGCGTGTGCGGGCGCCAGACCGAGTGCGCCGCCGTCAGCTCTTCCCGGGTGCCGCTGACGGTCGTGCCGATGGGGCGCGTGTGCGGCACGGGCATCGAGATCGCATGCACCCACGTGACGCTCCCGACCTCCAGCACCGTCGCGAAGCGCATCACGGTCTCCGCGAAGGCGTCCCATGCGAAGTCCGGCTCGTATCCCGCGAGCAGGAGGAAGGGCTGTCCCAGGGCGTCGCGCATGAGCGAGAGCTCGAGGCGAGGCGGCTGGTAGTCGGTCAGGTGGTCCTGATCGAAGGCGACGATCGGCCGGCGGGCGCGGTAGTCCAGCAGCGCGTCGTTGGAGAACACCACGATCGGTTCCGCGTCGAGCTCGTCACGCGTGTAGTCGATGAGCCCGGCGACCGCGCTTCCCGCGTCGGTGAAGCCCGTGAGCAGGATGACGAGGGGCAGCCCCGCCGGAACGGCTGGTCCGTTCGCGACGCGCTCAAAGAGGTCTCCGAATGGGGGCATACCTCCATGCTACGAGTCGGTCGGCGCCACCGGGACGGGGTGCGGCGCCGCTGTCAGCGAACATGGCGAAACCTAGGATGGTGTGCATGCCTTTTCCCGATCTCGCTCAGAGCAGCGCACCCATTCGAGAATCCGACGCAGACGCCATCCTCCTGGCGGTGCCGTCCCTGGAGGGCGAGGACTCGTCGTCGCTCGATGAATGGCCGGGCCTGCGCGAAATGCTGACCGCCGTCGGGTTCACGGGCGCGCCGAGCGCCTTCGCCCGTGTGCATCTGCCGCAGATCACCGCGCTGCCGCTCGCCGTCGTCGGCACCGGCAAGACGGCGGATGCCGCGGCGATCCGCGACGCGGTGGGCACGGGCATCCGCACCCTCACCGGCTTCGAGACGGTCGCCGTGGGTGTCGTCGGCGACGCCGACGACGCAGCGCTGCGCGCGGCCGCGGAGGGCGCGGGCCTCGGTGGCTACACCTTCGAGGGTTACAAGAGCGGCGGCCCCAAGAAGCGGGCCTCCCGGGTCGTGCTGCACGCCGATGTCCCGGCCGCGGCGGTCACGGCGGCTCAGATCGATGCGGATGCGGTGGCGCTGGTCAAGGACCTCGTCGCCATCCCGGCCGAGTGGCTGGGACCGGATGACTTCGCCCGTCGTGCGACCGAGGCCGTCGCTGATCTCCCCGTCGAGGTGCGGGTCTTCGACGAGGCCGCCCTGGCGGAGGCCGGGTTCGGCGGCATCCTCGGCGTCGGCCAGGGATCGGACCGTCCCCCGCGCCTCGTGCGCCTGGACTACGCCCCTTCCGGTGCCGTCCGCCACGTGGCGCTGGTCGGGAAGGGCATCACATTCGACACCGGAGGCCTGTCCCTGAAGCCCGCCGCGTCGATGGTCGGGATGAAGTACGACATGTGCGGCGCCGCGACGGCGCTCGCGGTGCTCCGGGCGGCGGCGGCGCGGGAACTGCCGGTGCACGTCACCGCATGGCTCTGCATCGCCGACAACATGCCCTCGGGGCGCGCGACGCGCCCCGGCGACGTGCTGCGGATGCTGGACGGCACGACCGTCGAGGTGCTGAACACGGACGCCGAGGGGCGGCTCGTGCTCGGCGACGGCCTCGTCGCGGCCAGCCGCGAGCACCCCGACGTCATCATCGACGTCGCCACCCTGACCGGCGCGATCACCGTGGCCCTCGGCACCCGGCACGCCGGCGTCATGGGCGAGGGCGCCGCCGTGAAGGAGTATCTGGATGCCGCGACCCGCACAGGTGAACTGGCCTGGCACCTCCCCCTTCCGGCCCACATGGCGGATGACCTCGACTCCCCCATCGCCGACCTCGTCAACGCGAAGATCGGCGACCCGGCCGGGGGCTCGCTCTTCGCCGGCCTCTTCCTCCGCCACTTCGTCGGCCGCGTCTCGGAGGACGACGACGCTCCGCGCATCCCGTGGGTGCACCTCGACATCGCGGGTGTCGGGATGAACAAGGGCGGCGGGTACGGTTTCACGGACAAGGGTCCGACGGGCGCGACGGTGCGCTCGCTCATCGAGTTCATCGCGAGCTCGCCCGCCGAGCAGGGAGAGGAGTCGCGATGAGCGACCACACATTCGACATCGTGGTGCTCGGCGGGGGCAGCGGCGGCTACGCCGCCGCGATCCGCGCGGCCGAACTCGGGAAGTCCGTCGCACTGATCGAGAAGGACAAGGTCGGGGGCACCTGCCTGCACCGGGGCTGCATCCCGACGAAGGCCCTGCTGCACGCCGCGGAGGTGGCCGAGAACGTCCGCGACGCGGCGGCCTACGGAGTCAGGGCGCAGCTGGACGGAATCGACGTCGAAGGCGTGCGCGCCTACCGGGAAGGCATCGTCGCGAAGAAGTTCAAGGGCCTCGAGGGCCTGCTGAAGGCGCGCGGGATCACCGTGGTTCCCGGTGAGGGCCGGCTCGGGGCCGGACGCACCGTGCGCGTCGGGGAAGACACCTACACCGGTGGCGACGTCATCCTGGCGACCGGTTCGTACAGCCGCACCCTGCCAGGGCTCGAGATCGGCGGACGCGTTCTCACCAGCCAGGAGGCTCTGGCACTCGACGAGGTTCCCGGCCGCGTGATCATCCTCGGCGGCGGCGTGATCGGCGTCGAGTTCGCGAGCGTCTGGCGATCCTTCGGTGCCGAAGTGACCATCATCGAGGCGCTCCCGCACCTCGTCCCCAACGAGGACATCGCGATGAGCAAGGGACTCGAGCGCGCCTTCCGCAGGCGCGGGATCGCGTACAGCCTCGGCGTCCGCTTCCAGGGCGTGACGCAGACGGATGACGGTGTCACGGTCACCCTCGAGGACGGCACGTCCCACGAGGCCGACTACCTGCTCGTCGCCGTCGGCCGCGGACCGGTCACGAGCGGGCTGGGGTTCGAGGAGGGCGGAGTGGCGCTGGACCGAGGATTCGTCACGGTCGACGAGAAGCTCCGCACCTCCGCCGAGGGGGTCTGGGCGGTCGGCGACATCACCCCCGGACTGCAGCTTGCGCACCGAGGGTTCCAGCAGGGCATCTTCGTGGCCGAGCAGATCGCGGGACTGAGCCCCGTCGTCGTGCCCGACACGAACATTCCGAAGGTGACCTACTCCAGCCCCGAGGTCGCCTCGGTCGGCCTCAGCGAAGCGCAGGCGGTCGACGCCCACGGCGCGGACGGCGTGGTGGCGTACGAGTACAACCTGGCCGGCAACGGCAAGAGCGAGATCATCGGCACGGCGGGACTGGTCAAAGTGGTGCGGCGCAAGGACGGCCCCATCCTCGGGGTGCACCTGCTCGGCGATCGCGTCGGAGAACTCATCGCCGAGGGTCAGCTCGCGGTCGGCTGGGAGGCGCACCCCGAAGACATCGCGCCCTTGATCCACCCTCATCCCACGCAGAGCGAGGCGCTGGGCGAGGCGTTCCTCGCCCTCGCCGGCAAGCCGCTGCACGCGCTGTAGGCCATCTCGCCCTCGCGCGGATCAAGGCGTCACGAGTCGCCGACCATCGCCGCGCGAGGGCATCACTAAGCTAGAGAAGTCATCGACATCTTGAAGGAGACACCGTCATGAGCACATCCGTGGTCCTCCCCGCTCTCGGCGAGAGCGTGACCGAGGGAACGGTCACCCGCTGGCTGAAGCAGGTGGGAGACACCGTCGAGGCGGACGAGGGCCTGCTCGAGATCTCGACCGACAAGGTGGACACAGAGATCCCGTCACCCGTGAGCGGCGTGCTCGAGGAGATCCTGGTCCAGGAGGACGAGACCGTCGAGGTCGGCGGCATCCTCGCCAAGATCGGCGACGGCAGCGGCGCCGGTTCTGAGGCCGCGCCCGCCGAGGCCGCGCCGGCCGAAGCCGAGGCTCCCGCCGAGGCGGCTCCCGCCGAGCCGGTGACGGAGCCCGAGGCATCCTCCGTGGAGAAGCCGGTCGAGGCGGACGTCCCCGCGTCCGAGACGCCGCAGTCCGCGCCCGCGCCCGAGCCGGCACCCGCCGCGAGCGGTGACAGCACGTCGATCGTGCTTCCGGAGCTCGGCGAGAGCGTCACCGAGGGCACCGTGACACGCTGGCTGAAGCAGGTCGGCGACACGGTCGAGGTCGATGAGGGCCTGCTCGAGATCTCGACCGACAAGGTCGACACCGAGATCCCCTCCCCCGTCGCCGGCGTCCTGCAGGAGATCCTCGTGAACGAGGACGAGACCGTCTCCGTAGGCGCCGTGCTCGCCAAGGTGGGAAGCGGCGCACCCGCCGAGTCACAGGCTCCGGCGGCGCCCGCGCAGGAAGCGCCCGCGCAGGAAGCCCCCGCACAGGAGGCTCCGGCCCCGCAGGCACCCGCACAGGAGCAGCCCCCCGCCGCCGAGGAGCCGAAGCCGGCCGAGCAGCCCGCCCCCGCGCAGGAAGCCCCCGCACAGGCGGCTCCGCAGCAGGCGGCGCCCGCGGCGCAGCCGACCGAGCGCCCCGAGCCTCCCGCGCCGACATTCGTCGACGACTCCGCAGACGACCGCAGCTACGTCACCCCCCTCGTCCGCCGGCTCGCCGCGCAGCAGGGTGTCGACCTCGCGAGCGTGAAGGGCACGGGCGTGGGCGGACGCATCCGCAAGGAGGACGTCCTGAAGGCCGCCAAGGCGGCCGCCGCTCCGGCAGCCCAGCCGGCGGCATCCGCCGCACCGGCCGCGTCGCCGAAGCTCGAGGTCTCGCCGCTCCGCGGCACGACCCAGCCGATGTCGCGCCTGCGCAAGGTGATCGCCGAGCGCGCGGTGGCATCGATGCAGGCGACCGCGCAGCTGACGACCGTGGTCGAGGTCGACGTGACCAGGCTCTCGTCGTTCCGCGACCAGGTGAAGGGCGACTTCCAGGCGAAGACGGGCGACAAGCTGTCGTTCCTGCCCTTCTTCGCCGTCGCGGCCGTCGAGGCGCTGCAGGCCTTCCCGATCGTCAACGCGACGGTCGACGGCACCGACATCGTCTACCCCGCGAGCGAGAACATCTCGATCGCCGTCGACACCGAGCGGGGCCTGCTGACGCCGGTCGTGAAGGATGCCGCGGGCAAGAACCTCGCACAGTTCGCGCGAGACATCGCCGATCTCGCCGCGCGAACCCGCGACAACAAGCTCAAGCCGGACGAGCTCGCGGGCGGAACGTTCACGCTGACCAACACCGGGTCGCGCGGAGCCCTGTTCGACACCCCGATCGTCTTCCTGCCGCAGTCGGCGATCCTCGGTCTCGGGGCCGTCGTCAAGAAGCCCGGTGTGGTTTCGGTCGACGGCAAGGACGCGATCTCGGTGCGCTCCTACGTCTACCTCGCCCTGTCGTACGACCACAGGATCATCGACGGTGCGGACGCCGCACGCTTCCTCGGCGCCGTCAAGGCACGCCTGGAAGAGGCGAACTTCGCGCCCGACCTGGGTATCTAGCTCTCAGGAGCCTCCGTCGTCTGTCTGGACGAGCACGATGAGCTGCGGCGGCACGTCCCCCGCGACGGCCTCCACGCGCAGCACGGCGGCTCCGCCGTAGTCGTCGAGCATGGTCACAGTGCGGGCGTCCGCCGTGAGGCCGATCGCTCCATCGGCGGGCTCCCGTGCGGGCTGCTCCAGCACCCCGTCCCGGCACGACGCGTCGTCGCTCGCCACGCAGGCCGCCCATCGATCGAGCAGGAGGCCCGCCTCCGCCTCGAGGGCGAGCCCCGGCGGCGCCTGGCCGCCCTCCCCCGTCGCGACCGACGGCGAGGGGGTCGAAACCGGTGTCGGGGACGTCGACGGGTCCGCCGGCTGCTCGATCTCGCGCGCCTCGACGGCTCGTGCCGAGGGATCCGGTCCATCGCCGGTCGGCCACAGCGCCCCGGCGACGACGATGACACCCGCGACGCCTGCGGCGGCGAGCCAGGGGGTTCGCCGTCCGCGACCCAGCTTCGCTCGCACGGCGCGGATCGCTCCGCCGACCGTGA
>DASUQB010000123.1:0-5038 GCA_036280835.1 Microbacterium sp.
GAGAGTGCACGTTCCGGGCCGACGGAACGTGCACTCTCGGGCGGAGCGTGCACTCTCGGCGTTGCGCCGGTCGTCGATCGGCGGAACACCGGGGCGCGCGGGGTGCTGTCAAGAGGGTGTGGATGTCGCGGGGCGCGGATAGCGTGGCGCGGAAGGAGGTCCATCCATGACCGAATTTCTGACCACCCCGTCCGGCGACCGCGTCGCCTTCGACGTGCGAGGCGAGGGGCCCGCGCTGATCTTCGTCGCGGGAGCCGGACCCGTCGGCCGCGAGCCCCAGACGGTGCAGACGGCCGAGCTCGCGTCGGCCGCGGGCATCACCACGCTCGTCTACGACCGCCTCGGCCGCGGTGAAAGCGAAGCGGGCGGCACACCGAGCCTCGACCGGGAGCTCGGCGCCCTCGCGGCGCTCATCGACCGCGTCGGCGGCAGCGCCGCGCTGTGCGGCCACTCGTCCGGCTGCACGATCGCCCTGGCCGCGGCCACCCGCGGGCTGCCGGTCACGGCGCTTGCGCTGTGGGAGGCGCCGATCGAGGGCGAGTCGAAGGATGCCGGCCCGTGGGCCGACGAGATCGCCCGCCGCCTCGATGCCGGCGACAACGCCGGCGCGCTCGAGTACTACATGAAGGACATGCCCCCGGAGTGGCTGGAGGGTGCGAAGCGGGCACCGTTCTGGCCGGCGATGGTCGCCGCCGCACCGTCGAATCGGGTGGATGCCGAGTCCCTGGCGTGGGCGGAGTCCGCCCCGCTGCGCGATCTGCTCGGCGGGCTGGACATCCCGGTCATGACGATCGTCGGGGCGGAGACGATGCCCCTGATGACCGCGGCCTCGCAGGCGATCGCCGACGCGGTGCCGGAGGCTGCGCAGCGGAGCATCCCGGGTGCCGATCACAGCTGGGAGCCCGCGCCCATGGCCGCGGCGCTCGTCGAGCTCGTGCAGGGCGCCGACGAGCGGTCGGATCCGGCGGCGGTGTGACGCCCGGACCGGCCGGGCCGCCCGCGCCGGCGGGCTCTAACTCAGCCCGGTGAACGCCGGGCGCCGCTTCTCCTGGAACGCCGCGAAGCCCTCGCGGTAGTCCTCGGTGTCGCAGAGGGCGGCCTGCGCGCGGTTCTCGGCGTCGAGCGAATCCCAGAGCCCGACGCGCTCGTCGCGCAGGGCGTGAACGAGCGCCTTGGATGCCAGGAACGCCTGTGTCGCACCGCGCGCGGCGGTGCGCGCGGCATCCCTCGTCACTGCCAGGACCTCGTCGGCGGGGAGCGAACGGGAGAACAGCCCCGCCTGCACCGCCTCCGCGCCCGACATCAGCCGGGCCGTATAGATCAGGTCGAGCGTCTTGTGCGCGCCCAGCCGTTCGTAGAAGAGGGCGTGCCCGCCCGAGTCGAGGGTGGCCCCGAGGTTCGCGAACGGGGAGCCGATCTTGGCGGTGTCGGAGACGTAGACGACGTCGGTCGCGATCAGCAGGCCGAGCCCCACGCCCAGGCACGCGCCGTGCGCGACGGCGAAGGTCGGGGCCGGGAAGGCGCTCATCCGCCGCAGCAGGGGCCCGACGAGGTCCCCGAGGTACCCCATGACGTCGTCGGTCCGAGGATCGACGCCCGAGATGTCGCGGCCGGCGCAGAACGCCCGCCCCTCGCCGCGCAGCAGCAGCGCCCGCACGCCGTGGCCCTCGGCATCCGCGTACGCCGTCTCCAGTTCGGCCAGGTCGCTCGGCCCGAGCGCGTTGAGCCGTTCCGGGGCGTCGAGCACCACTTCGGCGACATCGTCCTCGATCGTCAGGCGGATCATCGTGGCTCCTTCTGGTGCGTCTCTCGTATCGGTCACACGTCGTAGTCGACGACCACCCGGGGTGTCTGCGGGTGCGACTGGCAGGTCAGGATGTATCCGCGCTCGAGTTCGTCGGGCTCGAGCGCGTAGTTCTGCGTCATCCGCACGTCGCCCTCCACGAGGCGCGCGCGGCACGTGCCGCACACCCCGCCGGCGCACGCGAACGGCACGTCGGCGCGCACCCGCAGCGCGGCATCCAGGATCGCCTCGTTCGCCACGACCGGCGACTCGACGCGCGACGAGAGGCCGTCGAGCGTGAACTCGATCTCGACCGTCTCGTCGCCCGGGCGGGTCTGCACGGGGCGGCCGCGATCGATGCGCGGGCCGTCGGCATCCGTCGTGAAGAGCTCGAAGCGGATGTCGGATGCCGCTACGCCGCGGCGCTCCAGGGTGTCCCGGCAGAGGGCGACCAGCTCGAACGGCCCGCAGAGGAACCACTCGGTGACGCTCGCGGGCGGCAGCAGCACGTCGAAGATGCGGTCGAGCTTCTCGGCGTCGATGCGCCCGGAGAGCAGGGGCGCCGCGCGCTGCTCGCGCGAGAGCACGTGGTGCAGGGCGAGCCGCGAGGGGTGGCGATCCTTGAGGGCGGCGAGCTCTTCGAGGAACATCACGTCCTGCGTCGCGCGGTTGGTGTAGATCAGGGTGAAGCGCGAGGTCTCGGATGCCGCCAGCACGTGCGCCGCCAGCGCCATCATCGGCGTGATCCCCGAGCCGGCGGCGATGCCGGCGAGGTGGGCGTGGTCGAGGTCCGGCAGGCCCGTCGTGAAGGTCCCCTCCGGGCTCATCACGTCGATGCGGTCGCCCGGCTTCAGCTGGCTGTTCGCCCACGCCGAGAAGACGCCGCCGAGGTCGCGCTTGATCCCGACCGAGATGGCCCCGGGCGAGGGAGGGCGGCAGATCGAGTAGCTCCGCCGCAGCTCATGCCCGTCGATCGTGGCGCGCAGCGCGACATACTGCCCGGGAAGGTACGCGTAGTCCGCCGCCAGCTCCGGTGGCACCGCGAACGTCACCTCGACGCTGTCGGCGGTCAGCGGACGCACGGCCGTGACCTCGAGTTCGTGGAAGCGCGCCCGCCGGCGCGTGAGCGTGCTCACAGCACCTTGAAGAAGTCGAAGGGCTCGAGGCACGCGCGGCACTCGTAGAGCGCCTTGCACGAGGTCGATCCGTAGCGCGAGACCTCGCGGGTGTCGAGCGAACCGCACTGCGGGCACTTCACGCTGAGCGACAGCGACACGCGCGTCCCGCGGGCCGGGGCGCGGCCGTTGGGCGGCGCGATGCCGAACTCGGCGAGCTTCTGCCGGCCGGCATCCGTCATCCAGTCCGTCGTCCACGCGGGCGAGAGCACCGTGCGCACCTGCACGTCCGTGTAGCCGGCGCTCGTCAGGGCAGCGCGCACGTCGTCGGTCATCGCGTCGAGGGCGGGGCATCCGCTGTAGGTCGGCGTGAGCTCCACGCGCACGCTGTCGCCTCGTTCGTCGACCGTGCGCAGCACGCCGAGGTCCTCGATCGTGAGCACGGGGATCTCCGGGTCGACCACCGCCGCGGCGATGTCCCAGGCGCGGGTGCGG
Source organism: Microbacterium sp. (assembly GCA_036280835.1). Lineage (GTDB taxonomy): Bacteria > Actinomycetota > Actinomycetes > Actinomycetales > Microbacteriaceae > Microbacterium. The sequence continues at coordinate 3,394 of DASUQB010000123.1, forward strand.
GTCGCGGTCACCATGTCGCCCCCGGATGCTGCCGGGCGAGCACCTGCATCTCGGCGAGCAGGAACCCGAGGTAGCTGGAGTGCCGGCCCTCGCGTCCGCCGCCGGAGGAGAAGGGCACGGTCGGGGCTTCGAGGTCGCAGGCGGCGAGGATGCCGGCGAGCTCCGCGTCGACCTCGTTGCGAAGGGATGAGGGAAGCGCGGCGATGCCGGGCAGCGACCGGGACGCCGCGTCGTCGGCGAAGAGCTCGCCGACGTAGGGCCACAGGTCGGCGAGGGCGGCCATCGTGCGGCGGCGCGACTCATCGGTGCCGAGGGCAAGGCGCCGCATCCACTGCTCGGCGTGGTCGAGGTGGTAGGCCACCTCCTTCTCCGCCTTGGCGGCGATCGCGGCCAGGGTCGGGTCGGCGGATGCCGCGAGCCCGGCGTAGAGCGCGCGGAAATAGGCGGACGCCAGCAGCTGCCGCACGATCGTGTGCGCGAAGTCGCCGTTCGGCTGCTCGAACAGCCAGCGGCTGCGGAACTCCGCCTCGCCGCGCCAGTAGGCGAGGTCGTCCTCGGTGCGGCCGTCGGCCGTGCCGGCGTAGCGCAGCAGCGACCGGGCGTGACCGAGCAGATCGAGCGCGATGTTGGCGAGGGCGATGTCCTCCTCGAGCTCGGGGGCGCGCGAGATCCACCACCCGAGCTGCTGGGCGAGGATCAGGGCGTCGTCACCCAGCCCGAGGGCGTAGGCGGCGACATCGGGCGAGGCGACAGCGGCCTCATCGCCGACGAGCTCCGCGTCGAGCTGGACGGCGTCGACGCTGATGTGGGATGCCGGTCCCTGGGCCGCAGCTCCCGGTCCCTGAGCCTGTCGAAGGGTCGTCACAGGTGCGGCACCCCCTCCGACGCGGTGTAGTAGGTCGCGTGCCGGTAGTTCTTGCCGGACGGGCTCTCGAAGAAGGCGTCGCGGGCATCCGGGTCGCTCGTCGTGATGGCCTCGGCGGGCACGACCCAGATCGAGACGCCCTCGTTGCGGCGCGTGTAGACGTCGCGCGCGTTGCGCACGGCCATCTCGGCATCCGGCGCCTGCAGCGAGCCGACGTGCACATGGCTCAGCCCGCGGTTCGCCCGCACGAAGACCTCCCAGAGAGCCCACGACGCTTCGACGGGCTCAGCGACCGGTGGGGTGGGCTGTGCGACCGGTGGGTTTCGCTCAGCGACCGCACCGGTCCCCGAGCCTGTCGAGGGGTCGATGCTCATGCCGCCACCTCGGTCCGCGACATCCGCTCGGCGTAGGCGGCCGCCGCCTCGCGCACCCACGCGCCGTCCTCGTGCGCCTGGCGCCGGTGCTGGATCCGCTGCGTGTTGCAGGGGCCGTTGCCCTTCAGCACGGCCTCGAACTCCGACCAGTCGATCGGGCCCATGGCGGCGACGTTCCCCTCGTCGTCGAGCCGCAGCTCGGGGTCGGGAAGGGTGATGCCGAGCGCTTCGGCCTGAGGAACCAGCATCGCGACGAAACGGTTGCGCAGATCGTCGTTGCCGAACCGCTTGATGTTCCAGGCCATGGACTGCGCCGAGTTCGGGGATTCGTCATCCGGCGGCCCGAACATCATCAGGCTCGGCCAGTACCAGCGGTTCACGGCATCCTGGGCCATCTCCCGCTGCG
>DASUQB010000124.1:0-3691 GCA_036280835.1 Microbacterium sp.
GCGGTAGCGCGAGAGCGCGCCGAGCTGCGCGAATCCGCGTTCGAGCAGCAGCGCGTCGCCGGGCTCGACCGGCCGGATCAGCACCCGTGTTCCGTCGCGAACGACGACCGGATCGCCGTGCGGCGGCGGCAGCTTCGGCCCGCGGTGCAGGTCGAGCCCGGGATGCTCGGCGACCCAGCGCGCCCGCGAGCGGGTGCCGGCGATGTCGCGGTCGAGCGCCTGCAGCTCCTCGCGCATGCTCGCGACCTCGCGCTCGACCCCGCGCCGCTCACGGTCGCGCTCGCGATCTGACTGCGAACGGGGCCGCGCCGGAGGTCCGATCGCCGGAAGCGGCGAGGAGCGCGGAAGGAGCGTCCCGGACGCGGGCGCCGGGGCCTGGGCCGCCGCAGGGGTCGCCTCGCCGACCGTGCTGGGACTCGCCTCCGGCAGCCACTCGAGCCACCGCGGGAGGTACCAGTTGCGGTCGCCGAGCAGCTTCATGGTCGCCGGCAGCAGGACGGCGCGGATGATCGTCGCGTCGATCAGCACCGCGAGCGCGAGCCCTACGCCCATCTGCTTGAACTCGAGCATCCGCAGTGTCGCGAAGATGCCGAACACGGCGACCATGACGATGGCCGCGCTGGTCACGACCGATGCGGTCGAGCGGACTCCGTGCCCCACCGCGTCGGCCGTGCTCATGCCGTTGTCGTGACCTTCGCGAATGCGACTGAGGATGAACACGTGGTAATCCATCGAGAGCCCGAACAGGATCACGAACAAGAACAGCGGCAGCCACGAGGTGATGCCTCCGACGGAGGTGAAGCCGAGCAGCGACTCGAGGTGACCCTCCTGGAAGATCCACACGAGCACGCCGTACGCGGCGCCGACCGACAGCAGGTTGAGCACGATCGCCGTGACCGGGATCACCAGCGAGCGGAAGGTCAGCAGCAGCAACAGGAACGCCAGCGACAGCACGAACGCGAACACCCACGGCGCGCGCGAGCGCATCAGGGCGTTGAAGTCATAGGAGATCGCGGTGGTCCCGGTGACGTGGGTGCGGACGCCCTCGACGTTGCCGAGCGACTGCGGCAGCACGCGGTCACGGAGAGCGCTCAACGCGCGATTGGACGTCGTGTCGGTGCCCTTGCCGGCGACCGCCATCGTCAGCACGGCCACCGTTCGATCGGGGTTGAGCGTGAAGGTCAGCGGCGGCTTCAGCAGGCCGGTTGCCAGCGCCGTACGCTGCACCCGTGGCAGCGCGAGCGCGACGTTGAGCGCCTTGCCCTTGGGGATCTGCAGCGCGACGACCGCGGGCTGCGGGCCCCCGGGGAAGGCGTGCTCGATCCGCTCGTAGGTCTGCATGATCGGCAACTCGCGCGGCAGCGACTGGACACCTGCGTCTGCGGTATGGAGGCGCAGGGTGGGCAGGGCGAGCGCCACCAGCAGCGCCGTCGCGGCGATACAGAAGAGCCACGGCCGTTCGAGCACGCGCCCGACGATCCTCGCCCAGAACCCTGACTCCGGCGAACGGGCGCGGCGTCCGAGCAGGGGCAGCCGGCCCTTGTCTATGCGGTCGCCCAGCGTCGCGATCGTGGCGGGCACGACGGTCACCGAACCCAGCACGGCGACCGCGACCACGAGGATCGTGCCGAGCGCGAACGACTGAAAGACCGGATGGCCGACCACCCACATGCCCGACATGGCGACCATCACGGTCAAGCCGGAGATCAGCACGGCTCGACCCGAGGTCGCGGCGGCAATCTCCAGCGCCTCTTCGTTGCTGCGCCCTGCGGCGCGCTCGTCACGTTGGCGGCGGATGTAGAACATCGAGTAATCGACCCCGACGGCGAGCCCGACGAGCAGGACGATCGAGCTGATCGCTTCGGCCACCGGCAGCATGTGGCTCACCGGTCCGAGGATCCCGACCGTCGCAAACGCCGCCGTCAGCCCGAGCAGCAGCGGCAAGCCAGCAGCGACCAGCGTCCCGAACGCCGCCACGAGGATCAGCAACGTGATCGGCAGGGAGAAGATCTCGGCTCGGCGGGCATCGTCTTCGAATGCCTGTCCCACCGCCTTGCTCGCACTGGCGGCGCCGAGCTGCTCGACCCGGAAGCCGGGATGCGCTGCCTGCACGGCCGCCATAGCATCGAGCACCGGCCCGACGCGGTCACGGGCGACCTTGGAGTCGCCCATGAGATCGAAGCGCACGAGCGCCGAACGGCCGTCGCGCGAGATCAGGCCGGCATCGGTCGAACGGGGCGAGCTGACGTTCTCGACGTACTCGAAGCGAGTCAGCGCACGCTCGACGTCGTCCACCGTGTCCCGGAAGCGCGGGTCCTTGACTCGCACGGAGCCCTGACTCTGCACCAGGACCTGCTCCGAGGCGTGGTCGACGAAGCCGGCCGCGATGACCTGGTCGGCGCGGCCGCTCTCGCCACTGCCGAGATCCTCTTCGCGCTGGTAATCGAGACCGGTGGCACCGCCGGCGGCGACCGCCGCGAGCACCAAGGCCAGCCATCCGAGGATCGCGGTCTTGCGGTGGCGGGCACTCCACCTGCCCGCCCGGGCCGCGAGATTGCGCTTGTGCGGCATGACGATCGCCCCCCGAGGGACCCTGAGTTGCTGTGCCGTGACGCTAGAGCGGCATCCGTTTCAGCGCATCCGAGGGGATCACGGGACCGCAGGCGGGAAGGTACGGATCCGGGCACCGGCTCGCGATCACCGCGAAAACCTCGCGCGAAGGAACGCGGGTGCCTGCGTGCCGCCGAGGCCAACCTGCCAGCCACGACGGCAGCCCCGACCTCAGCTACGTCACGTCTCCGACATGCAGCCCTATGACAACGCGAGGGGCCACTGGTAGCTTCGCGCCCGGATGGATCGTGAAGGGCTGGAGCCGAGTCACGAGCCGGCGTCGCCGGCGCCCGCCGCCGCGATAGGTCCGGCCTTCGCGCCGGCTCCCCTGTCCGTGCCCGGCGGGGCGGGACCGGATCTCGGGTCGCTCGCCGCACTCCCGCCGCCGGTCCGCGCAGCGGCGTTCGCCCGCCTGCAGCGGGGAGCCGGCAATTTCGCGGTCTCGCGCGCCGTCCTGGCCCGTGTCGAGGACTCCGACCTCGCTGCCAAGCACGAGGAAGGCGAGCGACAGCGGCTGCGCGACCTCGGCATCGACTTCGATCTCGAGCGCGCCGACGACACCACGAAGCTCGACGCCATCCGCCGCCTGATGCCCAACCAGGAGGCCGTGAGGCTCCTGTGGAACTCGTTCGGCACGCGCCAGGGCGAGGTGGCGATGGCCAACAAGGACCTGTTCGAGCAGTGCCTGAAGCGGGATCACAGCGTGCTCAACCTCCCGGGCTGGACCGAGAAGCGGAACCAGTTCAAGGAGGCGGTCGAGAGCCGGATGCTCGACAACCTCGCCACCAACCGGCGCGTCGTGACGACGGAGATGGAGAAGCTGGGCGTGGCCGGCGAGAACAAGCCGCCGACTCGCGAGCAGGACGCATACCTGCGGGAGACCCAGCTGCTGGCCGAGCACGTCCAGCGCGCACTGATGGGCATGCAGGCGGCCAAGTCGATCAAGGTCGGCCGTGACTACGAGACGATCGACAGCGTCGGCGGCTCCTCAAAGACCGAGGAGGGCGACGCCTACTTCGACCCGCGGCGCCCGCCGCACAAGCCGATGAAGGGCGAGGGCTACACGGACTACAACGAGGTC
>DASUQB010000125.1:0-4409 GCA_036280835.1 Microbacterium sp.
GCCGTACCCGCCGCGGTCGGCCCCCTCGAGTGGCCGGGGTACAGCAGCCCCACCGAGCCGCTGGAGGATGCCGCGAGCGAGCAGATCCCGCAGGCCCCGCCCACCCCCGGGACGATCGCCGTGCTGGGTGCCGCTGCCGCCACGGCGTCGGCGGCCCCGCCCACCCCGAGGACGATTCCGGTGGAGGACGTCATCGGAGGGCCACCTGCGCCGGCCGCCGCTCCGGCCGCGGAGTCCACGCCCGCCGTCCGGTCCGGCGCGAGGCCGACGGCCGAGACGGTGCGCGTCGATCAGCCCACCCGCTTCGAGGCGCCGACGGCGGAAACCGAGCCGATGGCGCGTGCGGTCGCGCCCAGGGAGGCCACCGCTGCGACACCTCCGACGGTCCCGCCGCCGAAGAGCGCGCCGTCTTCGGCGGACTCCGGTCGCCGAGGCCGGCGTGGGGTGGCGCTGGCCGGAGCTCTCCTCCTGCTCGGCGCTCTCATCGTCGGCGCGGCGCTGCTCTTCAACACCCTCCGACCGAACATCGAAGGGGCGGACGCTCCCGCCGTCAGCGAGGCGCCGACGAACGCCCCCTCCGCGACGGAGGACACGGACGACGGGGAGGAGGAGGATGCCGGCGCGGCGCCCGCGCCGAGCGCCACGCCCTCCGAAGCGGAGCCGGAGCCGGAGCCGGAGCTTCGCCCTCCGACGGCCGAGGAGCGGGTGGCCGGCACGCTGTCGGGCTACTACGCGATGCTGCCCGAGGATCTGGACAGCGCGTGGCCGCTGATGACGGCCGACTACCAGGAGAACCACGCAGGAGGACGCGGGGGCTACGAGGCTTTCTGGGGCGCGATCGCCGATGTGCAGATCGCGGACGTCACCGTGCCGGCGCCCGATCAGGCTCAGGCCACGCTCACCTACTACTACCGCGACGGGAGCGTGGTGCAGGAGGTGACGGCCTATCGGCTGGTCGAAGAGGGCGGCGTGCTCAAGATCGCGGAAACGGACGTGGTGAGCAGTTCGCGGCTGTAGTAGAAGGCTCGCTCGTCCGAGCCCGGCTCGGTGCTGCGGAAGCCGTGGCGCTCGTAGAACCGCTGGGCGTCGACGTCGCCCTCGTCGACGTTGATCTCCACGGCGCTGATTCCCGCCGCGATCGCATCGGCCAGCAGCCGCTCGATCAGCGCGCCGCCGATGCCTCCTCCGCGCAGCCCCGGCTCGACGTAGAGTTCGTCGAGCAGCGCGACCAGCCCCTCGTACCAGACGTTGGGCCGGAGGGTGACGACGGCGATGCCCACCGCGGGGTCTCCGGCGAGCAGCACCCAGGTCACATCGCCCGAGATCAGTGTCCGCAGGCGGGCGCTCAGGATGTCGACCCCGGGCGTCGGCACCTCGAATTCGGCGTTGAAATCGTGCAGCAGCCGCGCAGCCGCCGGCGCATCCGCCGGCGTGGCGCGGCGCACCGGGTGGTCGGCCTCGCTCATGCCGTTCATGCTAGATCAGGCCGGGGTGCGGCGGAACTCACGGCGCGCTCCCAGCCAGCCAGGAACAGCCGGCCCCCGGCATCCGTTCTCTTCAGTGGCGCTGCAGCCAGCCGCGCCCTACAAGGAGGAAACCGTGTCACACGAGTACCGCAGGACTCCCGAGGCGCTCGCCGCCCTCACCCCCAACCAGTACCGGGTCACCCAGGAGGACGCCACGGAGCCGGCGTTCCGCAACCAGTACTGGAACCACCACGAGCCCGGGCTCTACGTCGACGTCGTATCGGGTCAGCCGCTGTTCTCGTCGACGGACAAGTACGACAGCCGTTCGGGCTGGCCGAGCTTCACCCGCCCTCTCGAGCCGGATGCCGTGACGGAGAAGGTCGATCGCACCCTCTGGATGAAGCGCACGGAGGTACGCTCGAGCGGTGCCGACAGCCATCTCGGGCACGTCTTCGACGACGGCCCGGCGGATGCCGGTGGCCTGCGCTACTGCATGAACTCCGCGTCGCTGCGCTTCGTGCCGGCGGCCGAGCTGGAGCAGCAGGGCTACGGGGAGTACCGCAGGCTGTTCCCGCACACAACGAGCACCGACACAACGAGCACCGACACCACGAGCACCGACACCACGCAGAACGAGGAGAGCGCATCATGACCGACGACGGAACGATCACCCGCAGGCCCGGCACCGAGACGGCCGTGCTGGCCGGCGGCTGCTTCTGGGGCATGGAGGACCTGATCCGCCGGCAGCCGGGGGTGCTCGACACGCGCGTCGGGTACACGGGCGGCCGCAACGACCACGCCACCTACCGCAACCACCCGGGCCACGCCGAGGCGGTGGAGATCGTCTTCGACCCCACCAGGACGTCGTACCGCGACATCCTGGCGTTCTTCTTCCAGATCCACGACCCGTCGACCCTGAACCGCCAGGGCAACGACATCGGCTCGAGCTACCGCTCGGCGATCTTCCCACTCAGCCCCGAGCAGGAGCGGGTCGCGCGCGACACCATCGCCGACGTGGATGCCTCGGGCCTCTGGCCTGCGAAGGCCGTCACCACGATCGAGCCCGAGGGCCCGTTCTGGGAGGCGGAGCCCGAGCACCAGGACTACCTGATCAAGTATCCGAACGGCTACACGTGCCACTTCCCGCGGGCCGGCTGGGTGCTTCCCCGGCGCGAGGCGTCCGCCGTCTGATCCCGACGTGAACAGCGGGTCCCGTCGCATCGCGGCGGGACCCGCTGCTTCGTTCCCGGCGCCTCGCTCAGCCCTTGACGCCCCCTGTCGCGAGCCCGGACTGCCAGTACCGCTGCAGGAAGAGGAACGCGACGATCAGCGGCAGGATCGACACGAACGAGCCGGTGATCACGGTGGAGAACAGAGCCTGCGTGCCCCCGCCCGCGGATGCCGCCGCCTGCAGCTGCGCGAGGCCGACCGTGATCGGGTAGAGCTCCGAGGTGTTCAGCATGATCAGCGGAAGGAAGTAGTTGTTCCACGTGGCGACGAGCGAGAACAGGAAGACCGTCACCAGGCCGGGACCGAGCAGGCGGAGCCCGACCTGCCAGAACGTGCGGAACTCGCCCGCGCCGTCGACCCTCGCCGCCTCGATGAGGGTGTCGGGGATCGCGTCGGCCGCGTACACGCGCATGAGGTAGACCCCGAACGGGCTCACCAGGGACGGGATGATGACGGCCCACGGGGTGTCGGTGAGCCCCGCCTGCGAGAACAGCAGATAGGTGGGCAGGGCGAGCGCCGTGAGCGGGATCATGACTGCGCCGAGGGTCGCGCTGAACAGCACCTTCTTGCCGGGGAAGTCGTACTTCGCGAACGCGTACCCGGCCATCGTGGCCAGCAGGGTGGCGCCCGCGGCCGAGACGACGGAGTACACCAGGGTGTTCAGCATCCACCGCACGAAGATGCCGCCGCGGATCGTGAACAGCGTCTGGAGGTTCTCCCAGAGCGAGAACTCCGGCGCGAACCACAGGCCGAACGTCGCGAACAGCGCCGAGTTGTCCTTGGTCGACGACACGAGCAGCCACCACAGCGGCAGCACGAAGTAGAGCACCAGCAGCCAGAGCACCACCGTCAGCAGCAGGCTGCGACGCTTGTCGGGCACGTAGTGGCGGGCGGTGCGGCGCCTCCCGGGGCCGGCCGCGCCGGTGACGAGTGTGCGGGTCTCGGTGGAGGTCATGACATCCCCCTCTCGCGACGCTCGCGCCGCTGTTCGCCGAGCTGGACGATGTACGACACGATCGCGATCACGAGACCCAGGAGGAAGGCGATCGCCGCCGCGTAGTTGAGCTCCTGATTGATGAAGGCGATGTTGTAGCCGTAGTAGTTCGGGGTGAACGCGTTGGTGATCGCGTCCGGGGCGATCGCATTCAGCAGGCTCGGCTCCGCGAAGAGCTGGAACGAGCCGATCACCGAGAAGATCACCGTGAGCAGGATCGCGGGCCGGATGGCGGGGATCTTGACGCTCCACGCCAGGCGGAACTGACCGGCGCCGTCGATCTCGGCGGCCTCGTAGAGCTCGGCGGGGATCGATCTCAGGGCCGCGTAGAGGATGATCATGTTGTAGCCGACGAACTCCCACGTGACGATGTTCATCATCGAGCCGAGGATGTTCTCCGGCGAGAGGAAGTCCGGCGTGCCCCATCCGAGGGAGCGGGCGATCTGCGCGATCGGCCCGAAGTCCGCGCCGTAGAGGTAGCCCCACATCAGGGTCGCGACGACGGCGGGCACCGCGTACGGCATGAAGATCAGCAGCCGGATGCCCCTCGATCCTCGGGCCCGCATGCTGTCGAGCGCCAGGGCGAAGAAGAGCGCCAGGCCGAGCATGATCGGCACCTGGACGACGAAGAACAGCGCGACTCGGCCGAGGCCCCCGAGGAACTGCGGATCGGTGAGGGCACGGACGTAGTTGGAGAGCCCTGCGAAGACCTCACCGCC
>DASUQB010000126.1:0-7776 GCA_036280835.1 Microbacterium sp.
GTCCGGCGCAGCCGGCGATCCCGGAGACGCCCGCCGCGGCGCCGAAGAGGGACGTCCCCGAGAAGGTGGCCGCCGCGGCCCGCTAGCCCGGCCCCCGTAGCCCAACCGGCAGAGGCAGGCGACTTAAAATCGCTTCAGTCCGGGTTCGAATCCCGGCGGGGGTACGCCGGACGCGCACCCCGCACGAGCCGCAGCGGAGCGCGTGCGCTCCCCGGATGCTGCGATTGCGGCGTGGCCCGGGCCCGGCCCTAGGCTGGGCTCCGTGCTCGATCTGACCGCCCCCGCTCCGCACGCCCCCGCACGCGGATGGGACGATCCGGAGAAGTGGTGGCCGCGGCTCACGCGCGCGACCGACGGCCTCCCGGCGCCCGTGGCCGTCATCGACGTCGACGCCCTGCGGTACAACGCGCTCGACCTGCTGGTGCGCTCGAGCGGCGTGCCGATCCGCGTGGCGAGCAAGTCGATCCGCGTGCGGGAGGTGCTGGATGCCGCGCTGCGGCTGCCGGGCTACCGCGGCATCCTCGCGTTCACCCTGGCCGAGGCGCTCTGGCTGGCCGAGACGCACGACGACATCGTGCTGGGCTATCCCACCTCCGACCGGGCCGCGCTCGCGCGCCTCGTGGCCGACGAGCGAGCGGCCGCCCGCGTCACCCTGATGATCGACGACCTCGCCCAGCGCGACCTCGTCGACGCGGTCGCCGCCCCCGGGCGGCGGGCCGAGGTGCGCGTGGCGATCGATGCCGATGCGTCGTGGCGCGCCCCGGGCCTCGGGCACATCGGCGTGCGGCGTTCGCCCCTGTTCACGCCCGGCGAGGTCGGCGCCTTCGTGCGCCGGGTGCTCGACCGTCCCGGCTTCAGGCTCGTCGGCCTCATGATGTACGAGGCGCAGATCGCCGGTCAGGGAGATGACACGGGCGCGGGTGACGCCGCGATCCGCTGGATGCAGCGCCGCTCGCGCGAGGAGCTGCTCGAGCGCCGCTCGGCGATCGTCGCGGGCGTCGGCGCCCTCGCCCCGCTGGAATTCGTCAACGGCGGCGGCACCGGCTCGCTGGAGTACACGGCCGGTGACCGGTCGGTGACGGAGGTCACCGCGGGAAGCGGTCTGCTGGGCGGCCACCTCTTCGACGGGTACCGGGCCTTCGACCTCGCGCCGGCCGCGGCCTTCGCCCTCGATGTGGTGCGAAAGCCGCTGCCCGATATCGCGACGGTGCTCGGCGGCGGCTGGATCGCCTCGGGACCGCCGGTGGCGTCCCGTCAGCCGCTGCCCGTGTGGCCGCCCGGGCTCACGACGCTGCCGCGGGAAGGCGCCGGCGAGGTGCAGACGCCCCTGCGGGGGCCCTCCGCCCGGCACCTCCGCGTCGGCGATCGGGTCTGGCTCCGCCACGCCAAGAGCGGCGAGGCATCGGAGCGCGTCGGTGCGTTCCAGCTCGTCGAGGGCGACACGGTGCGCGGCGAGGTGCCCACCTACCGAGGCGAAGGGAAGGCCTTCCTGTGACGCGACCGGGCGGTACCTGGCAGAACTGGGGACGCACCGCGAAGGTGCGCCCGCAGCGGGTGGAGACCCCCCGCTCGGTCGACGCCGTGCAGCGGGCCGTGCGGGCGGCCGGGGCGCAGGGCATGCGCCTGAAGGCCGTCGGCGCCGGCCACAGCTTCACCCCGATCGCGGTGGCTCCCGGCGTGCTTCTCGACCTCACCGACCTCACGGGCCTCGTCGAGGTCGACAGGGAGCGCTCGCGCGTGCGGCTGCTGGCCGGCACGCGGCTGCACCGCATCCCGTCGCTGCTCGCGCCCTACGGGCTGGCGATGCCGAACCTCGGCGACATCGACCGTCAGTCGATCTCCGGCGCCATCTCCACCGGCACCCACGGCACGGGCGCCCGATTCGGCGGCATCAGCACGCAGGTGGTCGCGGCGACCCTCGTGACGGCGGATGCCGAGCTGCTCACGGTGGATGAGACGCAGAACACCGATCTGCTGCCGGCCGTCTCCCTGGGCCTCGGCGCTCTCGGCATCCTGGTCGACGTCACGCTGCAGTGCGTGCCCGCCTTCGTGCTGCACGCCGTGGAGCGTCCCGAGCCCCTGGAGGACGTGCTGGCGAGCCTGGCCGCCCGGGCAGACGGCGCCGATCACTTCGAGTTCTACTGGTTTCCGCACACCGACGTGGCGCTGACCAAGACGAACACGCGGCTGCCCGAGAGCGCTGTGCGCCTGCCGCTCCCGCGACTGGGCAGGTGGATCGACGAGACGGTGCTCTCCAACGGCGCCTACCGCGTCGCGTGCGGCGCGGGCCGGATCGCTCCCGCGATCGTGCCGCCGTTCAGCCGGCTCGCGGTGAAGCTCACGGGCGACCGGGAGTACACCGACGCGTCGACACGGGTCTTCACGCAGAACCGCACCGTGCGATTCCGCGAGATGGAATACGCCCTCCCCGCCGAGAGCGTCGTCGGCGCGTTCAAGGAGATGCGCGCCCTCATCGCCGCCCGCGGCTGGAAGATCTCGTTCCCCGTCGAGGTGCGCTTCGCCGCCGCGGACGACCTCTGGCTCTCGACCGCCCACGGCCGAGCCTCGGCGTACATCGCGGTGCACCGGTACTGGCGGGAGAGCCCGACCGAGTACTTCGAGGCGGTCGAGCGGATCATGCTCGCTCACGGCGGCAGGCCGCACTGGGGCAAGATGCACACGCTGGATGCCGCAGCCCTCCGTGACCGGTATCCGCGCTTCGACGACTTCGTCGCCCTGCGGGACCGCCTCGACCCCGACCGCATGTTCCAGAACCGCTACCTCGAGCGGGTGCTCGGCGCCTGATTCGGCCCAGACGGCTGGGAAGCACCCGCGCATCCCGATGGACGCGGGAGCGCCGCGGCTAGGATGAGGGTCGTCTCTTCGAAGGGAGTCCGCCGCTATGTGGGAATGGCTCATTCCGGTTCTGATCGTCGTCGCGCTGGTCGTGATCGCCGGCATCTATCTGTGGGCGACGTACAACTCGCTCGTGCAGTTGAATGTGCGGGTCGACGAGGCGTGGAGCGACATCACCGTGCAGCTGAAGCGCAGAGCCGACCTCATCCCGCAGCTGATAGAGACGGTCAAGGGCTACGCCGCCCACGAGAAGGCGGTGTTCGAGAACGTCACTCGGGCGCGCGCCGAGACGCTGAGCGCGACCGGACCGGCCGAGGCGGGGGTCGCGGAAGGTCACATCCAGCAGGCGCTGAAGAGCCTGTTCGCGGTCGCCGAAGCCTATCCGCAGCTCCAGGCGAGTCAGAACTTCCTGCAGCTGCAGCACTCGATCGTCGACACCGAAGACAAGATCCAGGCGTCCCGCCGGTTCTACAACGGAGGCGTGCGCGAGCTGAACACGAAGATCAAGATCTTCCCGAACAACCTGTTCGCCCGCAATCTGGGCTTCTCCGAGCGCGAGTTCTTCGAGGTCGTCGACGGCGCCGCCATCTCGGAGCCGCCACGCGTGCAGTTCTGATCCGGTCGCCCCGCCCGTCGGGGCTCTAGCGCACCGCCAGCACCAGCTCGTCCCCGGTGAAGCGGATCGTGCCGTGCAGCGCCCAATCGTCCGCGCGATAGGTGTACTCGCCCGTCGCACCGGCGCGCGTCGTGCCCACAGCGGTGGCGACGAGCACGCCGCCCGTCGCGGCGAACGACATCTCCTCAGATGAGAGGGCCACGGTCGGGCGCTGCTCGATGCGGTACGCGACCCCCTCGAGCGTCGCGAGATCGGCGGCCCAGGGGATCCGGATGCCGCAGGCCTCGGGCACGGCCGTCGCGGCCGTCGTGCAGTCGTCGAGATAGGCATCCAGCTGCTCCTGGGCGCGGGCGCCGGCGTCGTCGGCGAGGGCCGCGTCCACCGCGACGGAGACCGGCTCGTCGTTGCTGACGGCGACCTCGGTGCCGCCGGTGAGGATCTCGCGGGGGGCGGGGGAGACGGGGTAGACGGCGGGCAGCAGCGACACCTCGCCGGCGGGCACGAGGGCGTCGCCCACCCAGACCGAGTCCCCGACCGTCGTCGACACGTCGAGGAGTGCCAGGTAGTCCGACGTGACGGCCCACCGCCCGTTCCGGAGCTCCATTCCGAAGAAGACCGTGTGCCGCTCACCGCCCAGCTCCAGGCTCGCGCGCACGCCCGCGGCGCCTTCCGACGGGGTGATCTCCTCGACCTCGGGCGCGGTGCCGTAGGCAGCACCCGCGAAGGCATCGGCCACGGCTGCTCCGGCGGCGTCAAGGGAGGGGTGGATCATGGCCGCGATGGTCTCGTAGTCGCCGTCGCTCAGCGCCCGCATGTAGTCCGCCGCCGCCTCCTCGGCGCTCGGCGGACGGCTGAGCGCCCACCCCACCGCTGCCGCGATCGCCAGGACGGCGACGAGCGCGAGCGCGATCAGGAGTCCCCGCCGCTTCACGGCGCCGGCTCGAGGACTGAGACGTCGGCATCCTCGTCGCGCGCGGCGGCGGACTCGGCGAGCACCCGGTCGTGACGGCGCGCTTCGGGCATGACGTGCGCGAGGTCGGCGACGGCATCGCCCCAGGCGGAGATCGACACGCTCTCGAGCCCCTGCCAGGCCGCGGCGGTGCGCAGTTCCCCGGCAAGCCGCTCCGCGGCTCCCTCCGGCGCCCCCTGCTCCCACCACGCGGACTGCACCATGAGGGTGGACGTCGCGCGGTCGGCCTTCAGGTCGACCCTTCCCACGACGTCGTCCCCGACGAGCACCGGCAGCGAGTAGTACCCGAACACGCGTCGCGAGGCGGGCGTGTAGATCTCGATGCGGTAGTGGAAGTCGAACATGCGCTCGGCGCGATCCCGGAACCACACGACCGGGTCGAACGGGGTGAGGATGGCCGCGGCATCCACCGCGCGCGGCACCGCGGCATCCGTGTGCATCCACGCCGGCAGCGGGCGGGCTCCCTGGTCCCAGCCGGCGACCCGCACCGGCCGCAGCGCGCCTTCGTCGACCAGGTCGTGGACCGCGGACATCACCGCGCGCCGGTCGCGGATGCGGTAGTAGTCGGCCAGATCGGCGGCCGAGGCCACGCCGTAGGACCGCGCCGCCCGGCGCACGAGCTCGCGAATCGCGTCCTCGCGCGGCACGGAACGCGCCAGCACATCGGCCGGGATGACCTGCTCGGCGAGCGCGTAGCGGCGCTCGAACCCCCGGCGTCCCGCAATCGAGACCTCGCCGAACATCCACATGTACTCGAGCGCGTGCTTGACCACGTCCCAGTCCCACCAGGGCCCCCGTCGACCGCGCTGCGCGTCGGCCTCGATCTCGGCCGGCCGAAGCGGGCCGCGCGCGGCGAGCTCGGCCCGCACCCACTCGACCGTCGCGGCGTTGCGCACGAACCAGCCGTCGGGATCCGTGCCGTACTTGGCGCGCATGGCGTCCATCCGGAAACGCCAGAGGGCCCAGTCCTCGATGGGGATGAACGTCGCGACGTGCGCGATGTACTCGACATAGGGGCCACGGCGACCGAACAGCAGCCGGTCGAGGGTGGACGTGTCGTAGGACCCCAGCCGCGCGAAGGAGGGCATGTAGTGCGAGCGCGCGAAGACGTTGACGGAGTCGATCTGGGTGATGCCCATCCGCGCCGCGGTGAGGTTGAGCTGGCGCGTGCCGACCGCGTCCGGGCGCGGCCGGCCGAAGCCCTGCGCGGCCAGTGCGACGCGGCGAGCCTCGGCGGCGCTGAGGGTGTCCTTCACCCGCGCCAGCCTAGCCTCGGGGGCCGACACGCACGCTCGCGCGGGGCTCCGCCCCACACCCCCGCTTGCTGGCGCGAGCCCGCATAGACTGAGGCGGGTGACCGACGACAAGCCACGTGGCAGCTTCCTCGACAGCCTGCGCAATCGCACGGTCACCACCGACATCGCCCCCGGCATTCCGCGCGGCCTTCGCGTCGCCACGGCGTACTCGTGGCGGTTCCTCGTCGTCGCCGCGGCGATCGGGGTGGGCGTCTGGATCGTCATCCAGCTGAAGCTCCTCGTCATCCCGCTCCTGGTGGCCATTCTCGTGGCGGCGCTGCTCTGGCCGGCCTTCTCGTGGATGCTGCGACACCGCGTTCCCCGATGGCTCGCGATCGTGATCGCCCTCATCGGCGCCCTCGCCGTCATCGGCGGTCTCGTGTGGCTCGTGGTCTGGCAGGTGTCGCGGCAGTGGGGCTCGGTGCAGGACCGCACGGTCGAGGCCGTCGAGCAGTTCCGGCAGTACCTCATCGACGGGCCGCTCCATCTTTCGTCCGCGCAGATCGACGACCTGCTCGACCAGGGCGTCGCGCTCGTGCAGGAGCAGGCCCAGCTGCTCTGGTCCGGCGCGCTCGCCGTCGGCTCGACGCTCGGCCACGTGCTCGTCGGCGCCCTCCTGGCGATTTTCATCCTGCTCTGCATCCTCGCCGACGGCCCCGCGATCTGGCGGTGGACGGTGCGGCTGTTCCCGCGCGACGCCCGCCCGGCCGTCGACGGCTCCGCGCGCAACGGCTGGGTCACCGTCGTCAACTTCGCGCGCACGCAGCTGCTCGTGGCCTCGATCGACGCGGTCGGCATCGGCCTCGGGGCGTTCCTGCTGAGCGTGCCGCTCGCCATCCCGATCGCCGTGCTGGTGTTCCTCGGCGCCTTCGTGCCGATCGTCGGAGCGGTCGTGACCGGCACCGTCGCCGTCTTCCTCGCCCTGATCTACAACGGACCGTGGATCGCCCTCTGGATGCTCGTCGTCGTGCTGGGCGTGCAGCAGATCGAGGGTCACGTGCTTCAGCCGCTGCTGATGGGCTCCGCGGTGAAGGTGCACCCCCTCGCCGTCGTGCTGGTCGTGGCCGGCGGCGCGATGATCGCCGGCATCCCGGGTGCCCTGTTCGCGGTGCCCCTGGCTGCCTTCGTCAACGTCGTCGCGGTGTCGCTCACCACCGGCTCGTGGCGCACGGGGGCGAGGCCCCCGTCGGAGGACCTGATCTGGAGCACCGTTCCCCGCACGCCCCGAGGAGCAACCCGATGATCCCGTCCCTCCGCGACTTCGAGGAGGCCGCGGCCGGCCTCGAGGGCGTGATCAGCCACACCCCGCTCGACAGGTCGCAGCACCTGACCGACCTGCTCGGCGTGCCCGTCTTCCTCAAGCTCGAGAACCTCCAGCGCACCGGCTCCTTCAAGATCCGCGGGGCGTTCCACCGGCTCTCCCGTCTCACCCCGGCCGAGCGAGCGCGCGGCGTCGTGGCCGCCTCCGCGGGCAACCACGCGCAGGGCGTCGCCCTCGCGGCCCAGCAGCTCGGCATCCCGGCGACGATCTTCATGCCGCTCGGCGTGCCCGTGCCCAAGCTCCTGGCCACGCGCGGATACGGGGCCGAGGTGGTGCTCGAGGGCGCCACCGTCGAGACGCCGCTGCGCCTCGCCGCCGAGTTCGCCGAGCGCACGGGGGCGGTGCTCATCCACCCCTTCGACCACCTCGACATCATCACCGGTCAGGGCACGCTCGGCCTCGAGCTCTACGAGGAGTGCCCCGACCTCGACACCATCGTCATGGGCATCGGCGGCGGCGGGCTGATCGCGGGGGTCGCCGCGGCCGTCAAGGCCAAGGCGGCCGAAGCGGGACGGGTCGTGCGCGTCATCGGGGTGCAGGCCGAGAACTCGGCGGCGTACCCGTCCTCGCTCGCCGCGCGCACCCCACTGCAGGTGCAGACCCGCCCGACGATCGCCGACGGCATCGCCGTCGCCCGCCCGGGGGACCTGCCCTTCGCGATCATCAGCGAGCTGGTGGACGAGGTCGTCACGGTCACCGAGGACGACATGGCCCGGGC
>DASUQB010000127.1:0-2384 GCA_036280835.1 Microbacterium sp.
GTGGCCGGCGGGCCACCATGCCCCGACATAGGGATGCTGCGCCTCGGTGACGAGGATCTTCGTGAAGCCCTGGCGGTCCTCGGGCGCTGTTCGGTCGTAGAACTGCAGGCTGTTGAGGTCCTCGAGGTCGAAGGCGAGGGCACCCTTGTCGCCCGAGACCTCGATCGTCAGGGCGTTCTTGCGGCCGGTGGCGAAGCGCGTGGCCTCGAATGAGACGAGCGCCCCGTTCGCGAGGCGGCCGGTGAAGATCGCGATGTCGTCGACGGTCACCTCGCCGGTCGCGGCGGCGGGCGGCGCCTCGCCCTTCGACAGGCTCAGGGACCGTGTCTGCGCATCGGGCAGCGGTCGCTCCTTCACGATCGTGTCGATCGTGCCCGACACCGACGCGAGGTCGAGCCCGGTCACGAACTGCGTCATGTCGATGATGTGGGCGCCGATGTCTCCGAGCGCCCCCGATCCCGCGTGCTCCTTCTGCAGGCGCCACGCGAGCGGCATGGCCGGGTCGACCAGCCAGTCCTGGCGGTAGGCGGCGCGCACCTGCTGCACCGTGCCGACGACGCCCTCGGCGACCAGGTCGCGGAGGAACGTGACGGCGGGCACGCGGCGGTAGGTGAAGCCCACCATCGACCGCACTCCGCGCGCGGCGGCACGGCCGGCGGCATCCGCCATCGCCTCGGCCTCGGCGACGGTGTTGGCCAGCGGCTTCTCGCAGAGCACGTGCTTGCCCGCCTCGAGGGCGGCGATCGCGGTCTCGTGGTGCGAGTCGCCCGGTGTGACGATGTCGACGATGTCGATGTCGTCGCGGGCGATGACGTCGCGCCAGTCGGTGGCGGACTCCGCCCAGCCCCACTGCGCCGCCGCCTGGGCTACGGCATCCGCGTTGCGGCCGACCACGACGGCCATCTCGACCGGCTCGGCAAGCGCGAAGACGCGCGGCGCCTGGCGCCAGCCGACCGAGTGCGCGGCGCCCATGAAGCCGTAGCCGATCATCGCGACCCGCAGGGGGTGCTGCGCGCCCCCAGATGACCGCAGGGTCATGCCAGCACGACCTCGCGCTCGACGGGCACACGGTTGGTCACGTAACGTCCGGGGCCGCCGTCGACACCGGGCATGATCTGCATGTACAGCAGGCGCATCGTCAGCACGACCTCGACCGTGAGCTTCTCGCCGGCCTGGGGGGCGTGGTCCAGGGGGATCACGACCTCCGGCTTGTCGGCGACGAACCAGAGGGTGTCCCACTGCTCGGGGAGTTCCTCGATGAGGTAGCTCTTTCCGTTGAGCTCGAACCGCAGGTCCTCCTTCGGCACCGGCACGCCGTTGACGGATGCCGCGACGTCGTCGACGGCAGACAGCCAGAGGCTGCGGTACCAGGGAAGCTGCACCGCGACGGCGATCGCGTCGTCGCGACGGCGGACGTCCTGGTCGGAGAAGAGCGAGTTATGAGTGGCCATGGCCTGTCCCTACCTGACTGTTCCGGATGCTGCGCCGGCCGCGACGGATTCTTCGATGGCACGGCGCATGAGCGCGTGCTGCTTCTTCACGAGGTCGATCGGGTCGGATTCGCCGAGGTCGGAGAACGCGTGACCCTCCCATTCGCTGGAGAGATACCCCTGGTATCCGCCTTCGACGAACTGACGGACGATGCGGGGGATGTCCATCGCGGGCTCCTCCCCGTTCTCGTTGATGTCGTAGAACTTGGCGTGCACGTGGAACATCTGCGGCATGATGTCGAGCCACTCCTCCGGCGGCACCAGCCCGTGCATGTTGAACGCGAGGCGGGTGAACGGGCCGAAGCGCAGGGGGTCGACACCCTCGGAGATCAGGAAGTCCTCGAACTTCTGGTTGCGCACGTACATGGGGGTCGGCTCGTGCCAGATCTCGTCCATGACCGGGAAGTACTTCTCGTCCATGCCCATCTGGCTGAGCGTGCGCAGCAGCGTGGGCGAGAGCGAGTGCATCGTGGACGAGAAGTCGGCTGTGAAGCCGAGACGGTCGGACTGAAGCTCGTCGTACATCTCGCGCATCTGCAGCACCTGCGGGTCGTTCGGACCGGACGGCGCGTGGATCTCGTAGCCGAGCTTCTGGTCGTACTTCTCGGCGAGCGGAAGGAGGCTGCGCAGCAGTTCCTTGCCGTGCGAGCGGATCACGATCTTCTTGAAGCCGAGGGTGTGCGCGGTCTTCAGCTGACGCGCGAGGAAGTCGTGCTCCTCGTCCGGCGTCATGTCCCGCTCCTTGCGGCGCCCCATGTCGAGGTTCGTGCCGATCGCGCTGGGCTCCAGCCCGTAGCGATCCATGCTGTCGCGCCAGATCCGCACGAACTCCTCGTCGACGTCGGGGTAGGTGCGCAGCATCTGGGCGATGTTGAACTCGATGCCTGGTCCCAG
>DASUQB010000128.1:0-2327 GCA_036280835.1 Microbacterium sp.
GCTTGCGAGCGGCAGCACGTGGCTCGGCCCGACGATCCCAGCGTTGCCTGCAGAGCACCCCCACGCCAGGTCCGCGCCCCGCTCGAGTAGCGCAACCGAGGCCCCCTGCCGCGCCAGTTCCAGAGCAGAGCACACACCAACAGCCCCACCGCCTATCACCGCGACATCGACGCCGCGCATTGAATTCATCCGTATGAGCACGCGTGCATCGTGGTGACATCGCGCCACGTCGTTCATGGGTGCGAGTGACCAATCTCGGTCCGTGCAGGCCCCATGGGCACCCCCCGGCAGCAGCCGTCGTTTGTCCGACCTCGGTGCGGGCACGCTGGCAGGGATGGATGTCTCCGCTGCCCCTCCGGCTCGCCGCCCGATCGTCACGGTGGCGGCCGAACATGGCGCGGGAGGTGACCTCGTCGCGCCGCGCGTCGCTGATGCGCTGGGTGTGCCGTTCCTCGATCGCGCGCTGCCCGCATCGCTCGCGGCGGCCAGCGAGGAGTCCGAGCGACCAGGCAGGCTCGTCGGCAGCCTTGCGCGGGCCTCGACGATGCTCGCGGGTGAGCCGGTCGAGCGCATGGACCTCAACGAGGGCCATATCCGCGCCGAGCTCGCCGAGTTCCTCGCGAGGACTTCGACCGACGGCGGCGTGGTCCTCGGCCGTGGCGGTGTCGTGGTGCTCGCCGACGCGCCGGCGGCGCTCCACGTGCTCCTGGTCGGCGACCACGCGGGGCGCGTCGACCGCGTGGCAGAGCGCGAGGGCGTCGACGCGGTTGAGGCCGACCGCAGGGTCCGCAAGCACGATCGCACCCGCAGGGCCTACGTGCGGCGGGCGTTCGGGGTCGACCCCGACGACCGAGCGCTGTACCACCTGATCGTCGACACGGTCGCGCTGGGCATCGACGCGAGCGTCGATCTCGTGGTGACGGCGAGCCGCGCTCGAATACGGCAGCCCTAGACGAGAGTTGAGGACGCATGCTCAGTCCGCGCCAGTCCGCCACCCGGGAACGCACCTCGCTCGACGGGCTATGGCGCTTTGCGCTCGACGCTCGCGGCGCCGGCCGGGACGAGCGCTGGTGGACGAGCGCGCTGCCGGGCGACGCGGAGATGCCCGTCCCGGCCAGCTTCAACGACATCATCCCGACGCAGGAGGCACGCCACCACGTAGGTGACGTCTGGTATCAGCGCACGGTCCGTGTGCCGCGCGGCTGGGAGGGACAGCGCGTCGGTCTTCGCTTCGACGCCGCCACGCACCGCGCGACGGTGTGGGTGGGCGACACGCAGGTCGCCGAGCACGAGGGCGGCTACACGCCATTCGAGGCCGACGTCAGCGACCACGTGCGGGCGGGCGAGGAGGTGCGCGTGACCGTCGTGGTCAACAACGAGCTGAACTGGACGTCGATCCCGCCGGGCTCCGTGGTCGAGCTCGACGACGGCCGCCGCACGCAGGGGTACTTCCACGACTTCTTCAACTACGCGGGTCTGCACCGTTCCGTGTGGCTGCACGCCACGCCTCCCACGCACATCGGCGACATCACGGTCACAACCGCGGAGATCGACGGCGCCACCGGCGTCGTCTCCTACCGCGTGGCCGTCGAGGGCGGCGACGAGCATCGAGTGCAGGTGACCGTACGCGACGCCCACGGCGCCGAGGTCGCGCGGGCCGACGGCGCCGAGAGCACGCTCCGGATCGACGGCGTGGAGCTCTGGCGACCGGGAGCCGGCTACCTCTACACGCTCGACGTGGAGGTGATGGGCAGCGGCGGTGAGATCGTCGACCTCTACCCGCAGCCCTTCGGCGTGCGCACGGTCGCCGTGGACGGGCACCGCTTCCTGATCAACGGGGAGCCCTTCCACTTCACCGGATTCGGCAAGCACGAGGACTTCGCGGTCCACGGGCGTGGCTACGACGCCGCGGTCATGGTCCACGACTTCGAGCTGCTCGACTGGCTGGGTGCGAACTCCTTCCGGACGTCGCACTACCCCTACGACGAGGCCTTCCTCGACTACGCCGACCGGCACGGGGTCGTCGTCATCGACGAGACGGCGGCCGTGGGGCTCAACCTCAACACCGGCACACCGATCCTCGGCGCGACTGAGGGCCTCTCCACCTACGGCGAGGAGACGGTGAGCACACGCACGCAGGAGACCCACCGGCAGGCGATCCGAGAGCTGATCGCACGCGACAAGAACCACCCCTGCGTGGTGATCTGGAGCATCGCCAACGAGCCCGACACCGTCTCGCCCGAGGCAAGGCCGTACTTCGAGCCGCTCGTCGAGGAGACACGCCGCCTCGATCCGACCCGGCCCGTCGCGTTCGCGAACTTCATGCT
>DASUQB010000129.1:0-4205 GCA_036280835.1 Microbacterium sp.
CACGAAGGAGGCGCTCATGCTCGACCATCAGCAGCGATTCAAGGTCATGATCGGCGGCAGCGGACCCGCGGCGATCGAGGCGGCACTCGTCTTGCAGCAGCTGGCCGGCGCCCGCGTCGAGGCGACGATGATCACCCCGGACGAGGAGTGCGTGCATCTGCCCATGTCCGTGCTGGCTCCCTTCGCTCGGTCCGGCAGCACCCGCTATCCGTTGGCTGCCCTGGTGGGCGATGCCGGAGCCGTTCTGCGTCCAGGAACCATCGCCTCGGTCGACCCAGCGGCGGGCGAGGTGCGCACCGCGGACGGTGAGACGCTCGCGTACGACGCGCTCCTGATCGCTGTCGGCGGCATCCAGCAGTTCCCGTATCCGCGTGCGCTGGCCTACGGGGGACCAGGTGCGGACGAGCGGATGCATGGGCTCATCCAGGACGTCGAAGCCGGCTACGTGAAGCGGGTGGCGTTCGTCGTGCACCCTGACGTCTCGTGGCCGCTGCCGCTGTATGAGCTGGCCCTCATGACGGCCGAGCGGGCCGACGACATGTGCGCCCATGTCGAAGTGACGCTCGTCACACCCGAAGCCGAGCCACTCGAGGTGTTCGGCACCGACATCGCGCGCGACGTCAGAGACCTGCTCGACGCGGCCGGGATCGCGCTCATGACCAACACGCGCGCCGATGTGCCGAAGGCCAACGTGATCGAGTTGCGTCCGGGCAACGAGCCCCTGCACGTCGACCGCGTGGTGACGCTTCCGACACTGACGGGGCCGAGAATCGATGGGCTGCCGCACGACGGCGCCGGATTCCTGCCGGTGGATCCTCACGGCCGCGTTCGGGACGCACCGGGCGTTTACGCGGCCGGCGACGCCACGGACTTCCCTATCAAGCAGGGCGGGATCGCGTGCCAGCAGGCGGATGCGGCCGCGGAGGCGATCGCAGCGGCCGCGGGCGCGCCGATCGAGCCGAGCCCGTTCGCGCCCGTGTTGCGGGCGCTGCTGGTCACGGAGCACACCGCGAGATGGCTGCACCACGACCCGAGTGCCGACAGCAGAGGAACCAGCACCGCGGCCGGGCCACCGGAGGATCCGCCCTGGACCAAGATCTCCGGCCGCGAGCTCTCGCTGCATCTCTCACAGATCCCTGCGACCTGGCGCAGGATCGGTAAGGAACCGGTCGCGGGCCGCGCCAACAAGTCATGACCCGCCTCCGGCAACTCCATGACGCCGGCGTGTCGATCTGGCTCGACACGCTCTCGCGCGATCTGCTGTCCAGCGGCCGGTTCGCGGAGCTGATCGCCGATTCGGCGGTCACAGGTGCGACCTCGAACCCGACCATCTTCGCGAAGGCGATCGCGGACTCCGATCTCTACGACGACCAGCTCGCCGCCCTCGCCGCGGCCGGCGTCCGCGACCTCCGAGAGCTGTTCTTCGCGGTCGCCCTCGAGGACATCCGTCGCGCCGCCGATCTGCTGCGGCCCGCCTACGAGGCGAGCAGCGGCCGCGACGGCTTCGTGTCCTTCGAGTGCACCCCCGACGTCGCCGATGACACCGCTGCCACGGTCGAGCAGGCGCTCGAGCTGTGGGCCCGCATCGCGCGGCCCAACGCCATGATCAAGGTTCCGGCCACCGAGGCGGGAGTGCCCGCGATCGAGGAGCTCACGGCACGTGGCGTCAACGTCAACGTGACGCTGCTGTTCTCCGTCGACCGCTACGAGCAGGTCATCGACGCCTACCTCGTCGGCCTCGAACGCCGCGTCCAGGCGGGGGAGCCGGTTGGTGCCATTGCATCGGTGGCCTCGTTCTTCGTCTCGAGGATCGACGCCAAGGCTGACGCCGTCCTCCCTGCGGGCTCAGGGCTGCGTGGCCGAGTGGCGATCGCGAACGCCCAGAGGGCATATGCGCGTTACCGCGCTCGCTTCACTGACCGGCGCTGGCTCGCTCTCGAGCGCGCCGGCGCACATCCCCAGCGTCCGCTGTGGGCCAGTACCGGCACCAAGGATCCGGCCTATTCGGACGTGCTCTACGTCGAGAAGCTGATCGCGCCCGGGGTGATCAACACGATGCCCGAGGCCACGCTCCGCGCCTTCGCCGACCACGGGACGGTCGGGGCGGAGCTCACCACTGGCGCCGGACCAGCGGAAGAGACCCTGCGCGAGGCGAACGAAGCCGGCGTGGACCTCGACGCGATCACACGCGAGCTCGAGCGTGCCGGGGTCAGCGCGTTCTGCGACTCCTATGGCGAGTTGCTCTCCCGCATCGAGACCGTGCTGCAGCGGGTCACCTTGGGCCGGGAGCCAAGCTCAGCGCCCTGAGGGTCGCAGCGCACGCGGGTCGTCTCGGTCCTCCGCGCCGCAGGACGCAACGGTCGGGGCGATCCGCTGACCGCTCACGCCGACTGACCCGGTCACGTCGCCGGGTACGTAACGCCGCCGGCGGCGTCGACCGTGGCGAACGCCGACAGGCGGTGGGCGCATGCGTGACCGTCGGATCCGATGTGACACACGGTGTCCCCGCTGACGACCAGGCGGTCGGCGATCAGGCGGCGGTGGCAGCGCCACCAAAGCGCCTCGGCACACATCATGACGGTGCGCTGCTCCGAAGCCATTCCACGGAGCTCAGCCAGCGCCCTGGCGAACTCCTCGCTCATTGCGTGGTCGGCGTAGCCGCGGAACGACTCGTTCCGCCAGCCGCCGGTGGGCGAGTCGGCAACAGGCCGGCGCCATCCTCCCAGCGCTTGGCACCTCCGGTACGCGACGCCGCGATCAGGGAGGCTTGTAGCGAGCGCGTCAGCTCCGAAGTGGGGGTGACGGCGCGAGCCCGCCGCCGTTCGGACGTCGACCAGCAGCGCGATCTCATGGACAGTCAGCAACTCGACGAACACATCCAACGAATGGGTGGAATGTCCGACCGTCCAGACCGTCATCCTCGGAAGCGGGCCGGCGCTCAGCGGTCGTGGGCCGCGGGAACGATCAGGGTCGGCCGATTGCTCTTCTGCAGAACCGCCCGTGACACGCTGCCAAGCAGGACCGAGCGAAGACCTGTCAGTCCGCGCGAGCCCAAGACGATGGATGCGGCGTCGACCCGGTCGGCTTCGCGGAGGAGCGTCTCCGAGACGGAACCGACCGACGCGACTGCGAGCGACTCGGCGCAGAGGCCCACCGCCCTCGCGACGCGGACGCCTTCATCGGCGATCGCACTGACTCCGTCGGCGGCAGCCCGATCGATTTGGACGAAGTCGGCCATGCTGTCGAGTGCTCCCGCCCACGCTTCGCTACCAAGAGCAGTCACCGTACCGACGGAGACCACGAGGGCATCGCGGCCTGGAAACAGCGCAGCCGCTCGCTCGATCGCGCAGCGAGAGGGATTGGACCCGTCGTACGCGAGCAGCAGCGATCCGTTGGCGGTCAGCGAGTGTCCTGCTGGGTCCACGGCATATGTAGTGACGGGCAGCTCGTAGCGCGCCTCGAGTCGCTCGATGAGCCCATGCTCCTGCCATGTGGCGTGCTCGAAGCTCCGAAGTCCAACAAGAATGTGATCGGGATCGAAGCTCGAGACGGCGTCAGCGATCACGGCCGCGAGGCTGCCGCGGCCCGGCGCGCCCGTCGCATGACCGCCGATGGCGTCGATGTGCGCCATTACCGCGTCGAGCCGGTCCTCGGCGCGATGGCGGTCGCGGTCGACATCGTCGGCGAGCCATGCGAGTCGTCCGGGGAGAGACGGGGTGACGACGTGAATCCGAGCAGCTGCATCGAACACAGCTCGTGCCGCGACGGGCAGGTCGTCAACCTCGGACACGGCGAAATCGGCGACGAACAGAAGTCGCTCGATCACGCCGTTCGTTACTGGGGTCATGCGGTGGCAGCGCGGGTCATCGGCGCCTCGCTTGGAGGTTCCGTTCGTCTGCCTCCACTGCTGACCGCTTGCTCGTCGCAGCACGCGCGAGCAGCTCGATCGAGCCGAGGACGGTGACGGCCATGGCGATCCAGATGATGGTGATCATGGGTTCCTTCTTTGTCGTGGGTTGCAGCTCCCATGGTCGTTCGAGACGTGCCCTGACACCATGGACTCGAGCACCCATCCGGAGCCCATCGCGGCCCGTCGGTCAGCGAAAGGGCAGCTCGGGCACGCGACCGCCGGCGGCGTCCAGCTCCCGCTCGTCGGATCGGCCGGCGGCGCCGGGGCGAAGACGGCCGATGATGCGCTGCGCTCG
>DASUQB010000130.1:0-2890 GCA_036280835.1 Microbacterium sp.
GTTGCGCGACATGCGCACGGCCTACAACGAGAAGCTCGCCGCCCTCTCCGAAGAGCTCGCCGAGATGTCCCAGATGGCCGGCGAGGCCATGAAGAAGGCGACGACCGCCCTGCTCGAGGGCGACCTCGACCTGGCCGAGGAGGTCATCTCCTCCGACACGAAGATCGACGCCCTGCGCAGCCAGGCCGAGGAGCAGGCGTTCGGCCTGCTCGCCCTCCAGGCGCCGGTGGCCGGCGACCTGCGCTCGGTCATCGCGGCGATCCACTCCGCGGGCGACCTCGAGCGGATGGGTGACCTCGCCCTGCACGTCGCCAAGGCGGCACGCCGTCGCCACCCGGCCAAGGTGCTGCCCGAGGACGTCGCCCCCTACTTCGCCGAGATGGGCCGCGTGGCGCTCGACCTGGCCCAGGACGCCCGCAAGGTCATCCTCACGCGCGACGTCGAGCTCGCCTTCACCATGGAGTCCGACGACGACGCCATGGACGACCTGCACCGTCACCTGTTCACCCTGCTGCTGAGCAAGGACTGGCCGAGCGGCGTCGCGCCCGCCATCGACGTGACCCTCCTCGGCCGCTTCTACGAGCGCTTCGCCGACCACGCCGTCGCCGTCGCCCGCCGCGTGGTCTTCATGGTCACCGGCAAGATGCCCAACACGCCCGAGGCCTGACCGACCGGCCGCGCACACACGAGAGCCCCTCCCGCACCGTGCGGGAGGGGCTCTGTGCGTGGCGGGCCCGTCAGCCGAAGCGGCCGGAGATGTAGTCCTCGGTGGCCTGCTCGTGGGGGTTCGAGAAGATCTTCTCGGTGTCGTCGATCTCGACCAGCTTGCCGGGCTTGCCGGTGGCCTCGAGGTTGAAGAAGGCCGTCTGGTCGCTCACCCGCGCCGCCTGCTGCATGTTGTGGGTGACGATGACGATCGTGTACTCCTTCTTGAGGTCCCCGATGAGGTCCTCGATCGCCAGCGTCGAGATCGGGTCGAGCGCGGAGCACGGCTCGTCCATCAGCAGCACGTCGGGCTGGACCGCGATCGCGCGGGCGATGCACAGCCGCTGCTGCTGACCCCCGGAGAGGCCACCGCCGGGCTTGTCGAGGCGGTCCTTGACCTCCTTCCAGAGGTTCGCGCCGCGCAGCGAGGCCTCGGCGACCTCGTCGAGCTTCTTCTTGTCGCGCACGCCCTGGAGCTTCAGGCCGGCCACGACGTTGTCGCGGATCGACATCGTCGGGAACGGGTTCGGGCGCTGGAAGACCATGCCGATCGTGCGGCGCACGGCGACGGCGTCGGCGCTGCGGGCGTAGATGTCCTCGCCGTCGAGCAGCACCTCGCCGTCGACGCGGGCGCCGGGGATCTCCTCGTGCATCCGGTTCAGCGTCCGGAGCACGGTCGACTTGCCACAGCCCGACGGGCCGATGAACGAGGTGACGCTGCGCGGCGACACCGAGAGGTTGACGTCCTGCACGGCGTGGAAGTCGCCGTAGAAGATGTCGACGGCCTTCAGGTCCAGTCGCTTGGCCACGGTGTTCCTCTACTTCGAGATGGCGGAGAAGCGCGACACGACGCTCGCCCCGAGCTGCAGGATCATGATGATGAGGATGAGCGTCAGCGCGGCGCCCCAGATGCGGAACTGGCCGGACGGCTCCGGGTTCGACAGCTCCGAGAACATCAACAGCGGCAGCGAGGCCATGTTCCCGGAGAACGGGTCGAAGTTGATGGACTGCGAGTAGCCGACGAGCACCAGCACCGGCGCGGTCTCGCCCATGACGCGGGCCAGCGCGAGCATCACGCCGGTCACGGTGCCCGACAGGGCGGTGGGCAGGACGATCCGCAGGATCGTCTTCCACTTCGGGATGCCGAGGGCGTAGGCCGCCTCGCGGAGCTCGTCGGGCACCAGCCGCAGCATCTCCTCGGTGTTGCGGATGACCACCGGGAGCATGAGCAGCACCAGCGCCAGCGACACCATGAAGGCGCTCTGCTCGGCGCCGAGGATCGAGATGAACGCCGCGAAGATGAACAGCGCGGCGACGATCGAGGGCACGCCGGCGAGGATGTCGACCATGAAGCTGGTGGTCCTCGCCAGGCGCCCGCGTCCGTACTCGACGAGGTAGATCGCGGCCAGGATGCCGATCGGGACGGCGATGACGGCCGCCAGCGCCGCCTGGATCAGCGTGCCGTAGATCGCGTGGTAGACGCCGCCGGCGTACGACTCCGGCAGCACACCCGACAGCGACTTGCCCCACCAGTCGGAGGACAGGATCGCGCCGATGCCGCGGACGACGACCGTCGCGAGCACCCACACCAGCGGCACCAGGGCGATGACGAACGCGAGCCCGACGAGGAACGTCGCGAGGTTGTTCTTGATCTTCCGGCCGGTGCTCGGGGCCTGGAAGGTCGGCGTGGTGGCGGGACGCTCCGGGGAGCTGAGACCGGTCGCGGTGCTCATCAGCCGTTCACCTTCCCGCCGGCGACCACGCGGGCGATCGCGTTGACCACGAAGGTCAGGACGAACAGGACCAGGCCGGCCGCGATGTAGGCGCCGGTGGGCAGCGGCTGGCTGAACTCCGAGGCCGCGGACGCGATCAGCGAGGCGAACGTGTAGCCGCCGTCGAACAGGCTGAAGCCCGAGGGCGTGGTGGCCGCGCGGATGACGATGAGGACCGCGATCGTCTCGCCGAGCGCGCGGCCGAGGCCGAGCATCGAGCCGGCGATGTAGCCGCTGCGCCCGTAGGGCAGGACGGCCATGCGGATGACCTCCCAGCGGGTGGCCCCCAGCGCCTGCGCCGCCTCGATGTGGAAGCGGGGGGCCTGGGAGAACACCTCGCGGGTGACCGCGGTGATGATCGGCAGGATCATCACGGCGAGCACGACGCCGCCGGTGAAGATCGTGCCGGTGAG
>DASUQB010000131.1:0-5120 GCA_036280835.1 Microbacterium sp.
CATCTCGCAGCCCGAGCGCTACGTCGGCGCCTGCGCCTGCCAGCGCGATCGCGATCGCCCGCCCGATCCCGCGAGCCGCGCCCGTGACGAGGCAGACCCTCTCCTCGAGTCGGAAGTCGGGCACCGCGCAACCCTATCCCCCACGCGCCGACGCCGGCACGCGCGATCAGCATCGGTTCGGGATCCCTGCTGGTAGGTGTGCGCGCCGTTCCTCTTCGATGATCAGCGACCGGCGATTGCGTGCTTGCAACTCGAGGCATCCAGGCACTCTTGCGTAAGTCTGCGGCCTCCGGGATACGGCCCCACGCATCCCGGAGGCCACCGATCGAAAGGTGGCTCAACAGCGCGGTCGGCGTGACCGTCACTCGGCTCGTGAGGGGCTTTGGCAGGCCCGAATTTTCCCCGCGTCTGCCCCGCGCCTGGTCTACCGCGCCGAAGAAGATCGTCATTTGCGGGGACTTCTGAGGGTGAGCGACGGGACTCGAACCCGCGGCCGCCGGGACACAACCCGCACCGACGAGTACGTCTGAGGCGTACTCGGCGCTCTCAGGCGATCTGAGTTGCGCTCAGTTGCCCTGACTTGCGCTCACAATTTGCCCCGTGGTTTGCGCCTAGGAAGGGCGCGGGAAAGAGGCCAAGCGCCTCGCTCCATGGGGCAACAGTCCCTGGGGCAACGGCGGGGGCTAGCCATGACCCGCGAGGAGGCCGAGCGCCGCGCGAGCGAGCTCAACGCGCAGGGCTCCGGCGACCGCTGGTTCGCCCGCAGAGACGCGGATCGCTGGGAGGTCGTGAAGGTCGCGCTACCGCCGGGCGTGCGACTCGACCCGCTCAAGGAAGCCGCCCCCCAAGCCACGCGGCCGGCGCCCGCCGGCCCGCCGCCCGCATTCCACCGGCACTTCGACGGTGCCGGCGGAGCCGGCAGCGTGTGAGCGGGCCACGAGCCTGCCCCTGGACAGATCTTCGCGGGGCCGGTCGCGTCGTCAGCGACCGGGGTTAGGTGCTGGGCCGGCGGCGACGTGCTGGTCGAAGAACACGCCGCCGCCGCGCCCGGCGGGCCGACTGTCGTGATAATCAGCCGGCGGCCGGCACGAGCACCCGATCGATCGTGTGGATCACGCCGTTAGTGGCCTGGATGTTCAGTGAGAACAGCACGAGCCGCGGGTCGCGCGGCGCCGGGCTCTCGTCGCGGAGCGTGACGCCTCGCGGCTCGATGGTCCCGCCGTTGGCCATCGTGAGGCTGCGCGACAGGAGGACCTGCAGCGGGCCGAGCTTGCGACCGGCAACGACGTGGTAGAGGAGGACGTTCTTGATCGCAGGTAGCCCAAGCGCCGAGACGGCGGTGTTCAAGGCCGCCTGCTCGCTCGCGGGTGCTTTGCCGGTGAGGTCCGCGACGAGCCGCATGAACGCGCGATCGTTCGGTGCGAACCCGGTGAAGCGCTGCGACTCGTTGTCGAGCACCGGGGCGAGCCCTGTCGCGGTCACGGCCTGGACCAGCAGGTCGTAGTCGTACGGATTGCCGTCGGGCGTTCCGCCTCCCGACGCCTTGACGGCCACGTCCACCGCGGATCCCGCCGGCGGTGCTCCCCACCTGGACTTCGCGGCGGCGGGAGAGGCGGCGATCGCCGAGACCGCGATTGATGCTACGAGGGCGAGGACGGCACGACGCATGGTGACTGCCTCCTAGAAGGACTTCGGGTCGCAGCGGCTACGGACCGCGCGGCCACCCGGCTCTCACGTCATCCCCGGGCTGGCGCACGGGCGCTCGGCGGGGCTGCGAAGCCTGCGCGTGCATGCTGGACACGGGCGACCGGATCAGGCGAGAATCGCGGGGTGCCCGAGCAAGGGAGACCCGCGCCGGGCCGCGAGCAGCGGTGGCCGCCGGCCGTTGCGCTGCTGATCATCGCCGGCGTCGCTGTAGCTGACGTGATCGTGGGCGAGACGGCGGTGCTCATCGGTTTGATGACGTCGGCCACGCTGCTGTGCGGGCTCACGAGCTCCCCCACCGTGACCCGCGCGGTGGGCATCGTCGCGGTCTCGGCGGCGGCGGTGTCGTTCGTTTGGAACGACAACCTCGGTACCTGGACGTACTGGGTCCCTTTGACAGTCGTCTGCCTGAGCGCGGCGTTCGCGTGGCTTATGGCCGTCTATCGGCGGCAGCTCGTCGGCGCGGACCGCGACCTCGAGGCGATCTTCAGCACGATCGAGGTCGCGATCATGGTGCGTGACGCGCGGGGAGCTCTGATCTATGCGAATCAGGCCGCGGCGGACTTGTTGCGGTTGCCCGACGTCGGCGCCGTCATGTCCGCCACGTCGCAGGAGTTGATGGATCGCTTCGAGGTCTATACGGAGGACGGGGGCGTCGTCCCACTCGAGGATCTGCCGGGCACACGGGTCCTGCGCGGTGAACCGGACCCCCCGCCGGTGCTCGTGCGCAACATCGTCAAGTCCACGGGCGAGGAGCGCTGGCTTCTGAACTCCGCACGGGCGATCGGGCCCGAGGGCGGCCGGCCGCTGATGGCCGTCAATCTCATCGAGGATCTGACCGAGACCAAGCGCGCGGAGCTCGCCCAGCGACTGCTCGCCGAGGCGGCTCGCCGCGGAACGGAGCCGGGCGACGTCGCGACGATGCTGCAGGCCGTTGCGGAGGCGGCAGTACCCGGGTTCGCGGACTGGGCGGGAGTCGATCTGCTCGAGAAGGGACGAGTCCGAACGGTGGCTGTTGCACACCTGGATCCCGAGAAGGTCCGGCTGGGTTGGCGGCTGCGCACGGAGTGGACCGTCGAGCTCGACGCGCCCGGAGGCATTGCCGAGGTGATCCGCACCGGCCGTCCGCAGCTCGTCGAGGCGATCTCCGACGAGCTGCTCGAGCAGAGCGCTCAGAACGAGGAGCACCTGGACGTGTTGCGTGCGATCGGCCTGAAGTCGACGATGATCGTCCCGCTCGTCGCGGGCTCCGAAGTGCTCGGCGCGCTCAGCTATGTCTCATCGACGGCGCGCCGCTTCGGTCAGCGCGATCTCGATCTCGCGTGCGACCTCGGACGGCAGGTCGGCATCGCCATCAAGAACACCCACCTCAACGAGGAGCGCGCCCGGATCGCCCAGACGCTCCAGGCCAGTCTGCTCCCGGAGTCGATTCCAGAGATCCCGGGCTGGCGGATCTCCGGCGTCTACCGGGCGGCGGGCGCGCAGAACATCGTCGGTGGCGACTTCTACGACTTCGTGGCCTTCGACGGCGGCTGGGCGGTGCTCATCGGTGACGTCGTGGGCAAGGGCGCTCCCGCTGCGGCGCTCACCGCCCTGGTGCGCCACACCGCCGCGACGATGATCGAGTCGACGGGAGATCCGGCGGCATCTCTGGGCCTCGTCAATCGCCGACTCTGCGAGCGCGGACCCGAGTTACTGGATCCCTGCACGGCGGCCGTCGTCGCGATCGTCTCCGACGAGGCGCTCATCTGCTCGGCCGGACACCCGCTCCCACTGCTCCGGCGGGGCGGCGATGTGCGCCCCGTGGGCCGGAGCAGTCCCCTGCTCGGAGTCATAGAGGAGGCGGAGTTCATCACGACGCGCGTGCCGCTCATGCCCGGTGATCAACTGCTGCTCTACACCGACGGCGTGACCGACGCCCCTGGTCACTCCGCACGATTCGGGGAAGAGCGGCTGATCGAAGAACTGCGCACGCTCGAACCCGGGGCCACGGAGATCGCCGGCAAGGTCCTCGAAGCCGTCGATCGGTTTCTCGCCACGACACAGCCCGACGACATCGCGGTGATCAGCATGGTCCGTGAGGAGATACCGTTGCAGTGCGCAAGCGCAGCCGCCTGATGCTTTCCTTCTCCACTCAACCCGCCGACGCATCTGCAGGGCGGTCACCGAGAAGAGCGTCTCCGAGCCCATGAGCCATCCCCCGTTCGCGAAGGATTTCTCCGTCCGCACGGAGCAGAGAGGCGCGGCGGCCGTCGTAATCCCGAGCGGTGAGCTTGACATCGCGACCGCTCCAGCACTCGAGCAGGAACTCGATCGCGCGTTCGATACCGACTCGGCTCGCGTAGTACTCGACCTGCGCGAGCTGGAGTTCATCGACTCAAGCGGCCTCCGTACCCTGCTGCTCGCCCGCCGGCGGGCCGACAACGCCGGAGCGCAATTCAGCCTCGTGGCCGGTGACCGAGCGCTTCAGCGCACGCTCGAGATCGCGGGCATCCAGCAGATCTTCCAGTGGATCCCTGCAGAAGGTATGGCCTAGTCGATCAGTCAGCAGCGGCAAACTGCGCAGTCCGACGATGAACAGCGAGATGCCGCCGGTCGTTGCGCCTGCCGCAAGTCCGCCGTCCCGCTTGAGTGCGAGGCTGGCCCAGCTGTCCGAGGCGGGCTTCGCCACGCCGATCATCAGGCATGCCGGCGCCGACGGTCCCTCCGAGGAGTCCGGCGCCCCCGCCCGCGTGGTATTGCCGGACCTGCCCGACGATTGGCGCCTCCTGCGAGAGCGTGAGGGCGAGTCGTATCGGTGGCCGAAACGGCGCGACGCCTACTCGCCCTACCGCGTCTTCATGGGCACGACGCGCGCCGAGGGCGCGGTGCAGATCGGTCTCGGTGAGACGGTCCGCGAGAACGCCTGGGGCCGGGACCGCAAGTACGTCGTCGCGTTCCTCAGCGGCGGTGCGCCGCAGCAT
The DNA here is from genome assembly GCA_036280835.1 of Microbacterium sp. Lineage (GTDB taxonomy): Bacteria > Actinomycetota > Actinomycetes > Actinomycetales > Microbacteriaceae > Microbacterium. Next base: position 4,668 of record DASUQB010000131.1, read on the forward strand.
CCGCTCGTCGAATTCGTGGCCGCCGACGACTTCGAAGACACGCGCGAGCTCGTAGCGGTCATCCGCGGCAGCGACGGAGGGCGCCGCATGTACGGGATCGGCGACCCGCTGCCTGTGGTGTACGCCGACCGCTTCCGGACCCAGATCTACAACGAGCGCGTCGCCCATCTCGGCGCCTGGAACAAAGTCGTCGTCGTCGCCCCCGAGGACGACGACCCCACGATGCTCAACCACGCGCTGATCCAGAGCCGGCGGCGCTATCGGCCGTAGCCGCCTCTTCCCGGGTGGCCGCCGTCGGCGAGCCCCGAGGCCGCGCGGTCCCGCGTACGCGAAGGGATAGAATCCTCGGTGTAGGCACTTCACCGCTTTGCGAAAGCGACTTCGCGCGGAGCACCGGTCGGCGAGCCGCCGCCGGCGACCTCGCGGAGGGTTTCCTCTCCAGCGACGGAAGCG
>DASUQB010000132.1:0-5311 GCA_036280835.1 Microbacterium sp.
GACGCCGACGCCGCTGCAGACGCAGACGCCGCTGCAGACGCAGACGCCGCTGCGGACGCCGACGCCGCTGCGGACGCCGACGCTGCCGCAGACGCAGACGCCGACGCTGACGTGAGTGTGGATGTGTTCGCTGATGCTGACACAGATGCCGACGCCGACGCCGACGCCGCTGCGGACGCCGCTGCAGATGCCGACGCCGACGCGGATGCGGATGCCATCCCGTGGCCGACGACCACCACGACCACCACCGGCGGGGCGCTCGCCGCGACGGGGTTCGACGGTCTGTGGCTCGTGCCGATGGGTGCGGGGCTCCTGATCGCGGGAGCCGTGTTGATGCTTGCCCGACGAAGCCGCGCGAGCGTCTGAGTCGCCCGGTGATCGTGTGGCCGCACCGCTGAGGCGGGGCGGCCACACGCGCCCGGTCAACGGCCCGAGCACGAGAGGTGAGCACCAGATGGTCCGGAACACGGGCGGCCGGGTCGCCGCGACGGTGATCTCCCTCGTGCTGGTGACGGCCTACGTGATCGTCACCCTCCTCTTCGTCCTGCCCCCGAGCCAGGTCAAGACGGCCCTCGGTGGGGTCACGAGGGCGGCGAGTCCGTATTTCGCACAGAAGTGGAACGTCTTCGCTCCGAACATCGCAAAATCGAATCCTCAGCTGCGGATCCAGGCGCAATGGCGAGACGGCGACGGCGGGCTCGTGAAGAGCGAGTGGATCAACGTCACCGCCCTGGAGTTCGGCGCTGTCGCCGGAAACGCTCTTCCCTCGCGCATCCAGAAACTCTCCTGGAACGCCCTCGCGGCGTACCTGACGAGGTTCGGCGACTTGACGAACGAGCAGAAGGCCATCGTGCGAGACACGTTCATCGAGCGGTTCGATGACGGGTACCGCGGCATACCGGCCGAGCAGCTCATCGATCGCCTCGAATCTCTCGGCGACAACCGCGGCGACATCCTCGACCTGCTCCGCTACGACTACATGCTGAAGGAGTACGCCACGTACTTCGCCACGGCGACATTCGACCACCAGATCGAACGCGTCCGCTGGGAGGTCTATCGCGAACGGCCCAACGACTTCGACCGACGCTTCGACGACACCCCGCAGTACGAAGCCACGACCGCGCGCTTCGGGTGGCGCCACGCCGACGATGTGATCCGGCCCGACGCCCTGGCCACGTTCGAAGATGTCATCGCCCGTTACGCGAGCGCCTCATGACCGACACCAGGCGAACGCGTCGCGAGCAGCCTCCGTCAGCCGGTATGCGGCTGGTCGGATGGATGACGGATGCCGAGCGCGCCACCTACAGCATGTCCGGCCTCCGCATCCTGTTCGGCCTCGCGATCCTATGGTTCCTCATTGCGAGCGCAGCCGACAGGCACTACCTCTGGGGCGCGGGCTCCGGGTGGGTCGATCCGGCGGTCGATCGCCGGGGATACCCCGAGTTCCTCCGTGCGTTCTTCCCGAAGAGCGACGCCGCGGCCTTCGACTTCAGCTACGGCATCCTGATCGCCCTCGCGATGCTCTTCATCGCCGGTCTCGCCACGCGGGTCGTCACCCCGCTGCTCCTGCTGTTCTGGATCGCGCTCTCGAGCAACAGCGTCTTCCTCACCAACGGCGGTGACGTCATCATCCGTCTTGCGCTCCTCTTCTGCGTCTTCGCGAACCTCTCCCGCCACTGGTCGCTCGACGCGTGGTGGTGTCGGCGGCGCGGCGTCTCATCGATCTACCCGCGCTTCCTCACCGACGGCATCCCCGGCTGGGTGCGCAATGCGGCGCACAACACTGCGGTCCTGCTCTGCGGGTACCAGGTGCTGCTGGTGTACGTGAACTCCGGCGTCTACAAGCTCATGGGTGAGGAGTGGCTCGAGGGGAGCGCGCTGTATTACGCCTTCAACCTCGACGTCTTCCGCGTCTTCCCGGCGCTCAGCGACCTCGCCTGGCAGATCACCCCATTCGTGCTGGTGGGATCATGGATCTCCATCTGGGCGCAGCTGCTGTTCCCGGTGCTGCTGCTGTGGCGCCCGACCCGCTATGCGGCGCTGCTGATCATCATGGGGATGCACTTCGGCATCGGACTGTTCCTCGGCCTGTGGCCGTTCTCCATCGCGATGATCGCGCTGGATCTCGTGTTCGTGCGCGATGCATCGTGGCAGCGAGCGTGGGCGTGGGCGGGCGAGGTACTGCGGGCGATGCGGGCGAGGATGGCGTCGGCCCGCGTCCGCCGGGCCGTCGGGCGCACCGCCGAGTCCGGCGCGTAGCGGTGCCGCGGGTCACCGTCGTCGGCAGCGGGCCGAATGGTCTCGCCGCCGCGGTGACCCTGGCGCGGGCCGGCGTCACCGTCAGGGTCGTCGAGGCCCAGTCCACAGTCGGCGGCGGGGCTCGCTCCATGGCCCTGACCCTGCCGGGGTTCCTGCACGACTGGGGCTCGGCTGTGCACCCGATGGCCCTTGCGTCGCCCTTCTTCCGGGACTTCGGCCTCGACGGGCGAGTGGACTTCGCCGTGCCCGACGTCTCGTACGCGCAGGCGATGCCCGGCAGAGCGGTCCTGGCCTGGAGGTCCCTGGAGCGAACTGCCGACGATCTCGGTCGCGACGGTCGCGCATGGAAGCGGCTGTTCGGGCCTCTTGTCGGCGACCGCCGGCGGCTGCTCGAGTCGGTGCTCACGCCGATGCTGCCTCCGCGTCATCCGGTCATCACCGCACGCTTCGGACTTCGGACGCTTCTGCACGGCACGGCCGCGGGCCCCCGCACATTCCGCGACACGAGCGCCCCGGCCCTGATCGCGGGCGTGTCCGCCCACGCCAGCGGGCCCATGCCCTCGCCCGGGCAAGCGGCGACCGGCCTGATGCTGGGAGCACTGGCACACGGCGAGGGCTGGCCGATACCCCTCGGCGGCACGCAGGCGATCACCGACGCGCTGGCCGCGGAACTGAGGTCGCTCGGCGGCGTGATCGAGACCGGCCGGCGGATCACGGCGCTTCAGGAGCTGGATGACGACGACGCGGTGGTGCTCGATGTGGCGCTGCCGCAGCTTGCCGGACTCGTGAGCGGCCGGCTGCCGGACGCCGCCGCGCGGGCGCTGCGTCGGTACACGGCGGGGGGCGCGCGGCCCGGCAACGGGCTGAGCAAGGTCGACTTCGCCCTCGCCGATCCGGTGCCGTGGCGCGACGACCGTCTGCTGCGGGCGGGGACCGTGCACCTGGGCGGAACGGCTCAGGAAGTTTGGGCCGCAGAGCGAGACGTCACGATGGGGCGGGAGCCGCGACATCCCTATGTGCTCCTCTCCCAGCCCAGCCTCTTCGACCCCTCCCGGGCGCCGGCCGGGCGCCACACGGTGTGGGCGTATGCGCACGTTCCGCACGGATCGGGCTTCGACGCCACCGAACGGATCACAGCGCGCATCGAAGAGTACGCACCCGGATTCCGCGACACCGTGCTGGCGACGCGTTCGACGTCGGCCGCCCAGCTGGAGCAGCAGGACGCCACCCTGATCGGCGGTGACATCGGATCGGGCTTCCTCACGATGCGCAGCATGCTCGCCCGCCCCGTTGTATCGAGGGCCCCGTGGAGGACACCCGTTCCCGGCGTGTATCTCTGCTCCGCCTCCACGGCTCCCGGCCCCGGCGTGCACGGCATGGCCGGATACCAGGCGGCACGGACGCTGCTTCGCGATCTCTCGGGAGGCCGCATCCCCCAGCGCAGGTGATGTCGTCGCGGAGGCGCCACAGCGACCGGCTCGGCCGCGTGCGGCGCGCAGGGTCTCCGCCACGGCCGTCCGCGTTCGGCCGCGACATTCTTGCGGGATGCTATCCGGTCGTGTCCCGCGCGGGGTGGCAGTCGATGCAGCGCGTGCCGAGGCCGTCGGCCTCCCGCGCGGCCGAGGGGAACCGGTCGAAGGGGAGGTCGCGCTCGCACCCGTTGCAGCGCTTCCTGCCTTCGGGGTGGCGAGCGTCCCGCGCCCGAGCGATCTCGGCCGGAGTGCGACCGGCTCGGCGCAGGCGATCATTGCGCTGCTTCACGCGGCCGAGGACGGTGCGTTCCTCGTCGGTCAGAGGGGTCCTCTGGTGCATATCTGTTCTCCTTCGGGGGAGGCGCGATGGGCGCAGCACAGCGTGTGACCGCGAGTGATGCCCTTCGGGGGGCTCTCTCGTCGCCGCGTGCGGCGGGTCGAGACCCGCCACTGTCGACACTATTCCCTCCTTGGTGTCAGCGGGCGGAAAAGGGTCGCGCCGGCGCCGATCAGGTGACGGTGCACTCGCGCCGCTCAGGCGGAGGCTGCCAGAATCGGCTGTCATGAGCCTCCGTGTCGATGTCGTCAACGTCTTCGTCGACGAGAGCGGTGCGCACGGCAACCCGCTCGGCATCGTGCGGTCGACGGCGGCGACCCGCGGGCACGAGCAGCAGATCGCCTCCGAGCTCGGGTTCAGCGAGACGGTCTTCGTCGAGGATGTCGTCGAGGGGACGGCGACCGCGCGGATCTTCACGCCGGCGCAGGAGCTGCCGTTCGCCGGCCACCCCACGGTGGGGCTTGCGGCGTGGCTGCATCGGAGCGGCAGCGCGATCGAGGGGATCCAGGTGCCGGCGGGCAGGGTGCGTGTTCGCATCGGCGACGATCTCGTGCTCGTGACGGCGCGGCCGGAATGGGCGCCGCAGTTCGCCCTCGACCGGCTGGCGTCGGCGTCAGAGGTGGAGGCCGCCGATCCGGACGGCTACGGACGCGGTCCCGCGTACGTCTGGGCGTGGCGGGACGAGCCGGCGGGGTCCGTGCGCGCGCGCATGTTCGCACCGGACCTGGGCATCCGGGAGGACGAGGCCACCGGCGCGGCCGCGATGCGGCTCACCGCCGCGCTCCAGCGGGATCTCGAGATCCTTCAGGGCGCCGGCTCCGTCATCCGCACGCGCGTGCGCGCATCGGGCCGGGAGGTCGAGCTCGGCGGTCGCGTCGCGGCTGCGGGGACCGTGGAGCTGCCGCGCACGTGAGTCCCTGCGCCCCGGTTGTCGGGGCCACCGGAACTGCGCCGTCGATCTCACCGTCATCGAGGACGCCGGCCACGCGCTCATGCACGAGCGCCCCGCTCTGCTCGCCGCGCTCCTCGGCGACCCTATGCGGCGGCGAACCGCGCCTCGCGGTCCAGCAGCGCCCGCTTCACGTCTGTGCCCCACGCGAATCCCCCGAGCGAACCGTCGCCGCGCAGCACGCGGTGACAGGGCACGAACAGCGCGGGCGCGTTGCGCGCGCAGATGGATGCCGCGGCCCGCACGGCGCGGGGCGAACCCAGCTCCGCCGCGAATGCGGTATAGCTCAGCGGC
>DASUQB010000133.1:0-24141 GCA_036280835.1 Microbacterium sp.
CCAGTTCGACTGGGAGAGCCCGGTGTGGCGCCACTACCTCGTCGAGCTCGGCAAGATCGCCACCGTCATCCGCTACGACGAGCGCGGGCACGGGCTCTCCGACCGGGCGGTCACCGACCACAGCCTGGACGCCCGCGTCGCCGACCTCGAGGCCGTCGTTCAGGATGCCGGACTCGGCCGGTTCGCTCTCATGGCCATGGCACAGGGCGGTCCGGTCGCGATCGAGTACGCCGCCCGGCATCCGGACCGGCTCACCCGCCTCATCTTCTACGGCAGCTACTCCGGCGCGCACGCGGGCAGCTCGCCCGAGGAGCTGGAGCTGCTCGCGGCATTCGAGGCGCTGATCCGGGTCGGGTGGGCGCGCCCGACCTCGGAGTTCCGCCGCGTCTTCAGCAGCATGATGATCCCGGGAGGCACCGAAGAGCAGATGCGCTGGCTGGACGATCTGCAGAAGATGGCCTGCGACACCGAGACGGCGGTGCTCTCGAGGTCGCAGCGTCAGATCTCGGACTCGACCTGGCGGCTGCCCGAACTGGACGTGCCGACCCTCGTCGTCCACAGCCGGGGCGACCAGATGAACGAGTTCCACCACGCCCGCGACCTCGCGGCCGGCATCCGGGGGGCACGACTGGTGGGACTCGACAGCAGCAACCACATCGTGCTGGCCGACGAACCGGCCTGGCCGGTGCTCCTGCGCGAGATCACGCAGTTCATCGAGCCCGACCGCGAGCGGAAGGGCGCCGCGATCGTCGAGGACGTCGCCGCCCTCGTCTCGCCCCGCGAACTCGACATCCTGCGGCTGGCGGCGGCCGGCTACGACAACGACGCCATCGCGGCGGAGCTCTTCCTCTCGGTGCGCACCGTGGAGCGGCACCTGCAGAACGCGTACGGGAAGCTGGGACTGAGCGGTCGGACGGCGCGCACGGCGGCCGTGGCACGGCTGCTGTCCCGCGCGTAGCGACTACGCGTCAGCCGCCAGAGCCCCTCGGGCGCGGGCCGAGGTTTGCGTATCGGCGCCGATGCGTGCAGGGGTGTGCGATTTCTACCGTGGTGACATCAACCACCAACCAGGAGGAATCCAGATGTCATCCTTTACCAGCACCACCTTCACCGTGACGGCGACGGAGGAGGACCGCGCGCTCAAGGCGAAGCACGCGGCGATGTGGGCGAGCGGCAGCTATCCCGCGGTCGTCGATCAGGTCGTCCACCCGCTCGGCGGCATCCTCGTCGAGGCGGTCGACGTGCAGCCCGGACAGCGCGTCCTCGACGTGGCAGCCGGCACCGGAACCTCGGCGATCCCATCGGCCCGGCGCGGCGCGGAGGTCATCGCGACCGACCTCACCCCCGAGCTCCTCGATGTCGGGCGTGCGGCGGCCGAGTCGGAGGGGCTCGAGCTGACGTGGCAGGTCGCGGATGCCGAGGCCCTGCCGTTCAGCGACGCCGGGTTCGACGTCGTCCTCTCGAGCATCGGCGTGATGTTCGCTCCGCACCACGAGCTGGCCGCGGACGAACTCGTGCGCGTGTGCCGTCCCGGCGGAACCATCGGCGTGCTCAGCTGGACGCCGAGCGGCTTCATCGGGCAGCTCTTCTCGACGATGAAGCCCTACGCGCCGCCGCCTCCTCCCGGCGCCTCGCCGGCGCCGCTCTGGGGCAGCGTGGAACACGTTCGCGGCCTGTTCGGCGATCGCGTCGACGACCTCGTCGCGCACCAGCAGGCACTGGTCGTCGACCGGTTCGCGAACGGCGCGGAGCTCCGCGACTTCCTCAAGGCGAACTACGGCCCGACGATCGCGGTCTTCCGCTACATCGCCGGCGACGCCGAGAAGGTGGCCGCCCTCGACGCCGACATGGCGGCACTCGGGGACCGGTTCTTCGTCGACGGCGTGATGCGATGGGAGTACCTCATCGTCACCGCGACGCGCCGTTAGGAGCCGGCCATGCACCCGATGCTCCTGATCGGCCTCCTTCCGGACAGCGAACAGGTGAGTCGTGAGGCCGCTCAGCGCCACGCGATCCTGAGCGCCCGCGTGGCGCGGGAGACCCCGCCCCGTCGTCGGTTCCGCGCGCGCCTTCGTCTCCTGCCGAGCTGACGACCGCGAGCCCCGCGATCCCCGCCGAGGGGGTCGCGGGGCTCCTGCGCGCCGGCTCTCCGAAGGAGTGAGCGCTTTCGGCCCGGCGTGCCGCACACTGGAGACATGTGGTGGAAGTTTCTCAAGGCGATCAAGAACCGGGAGCACCGCATCGCGCCATCGACCGGGGTCGTGGGCATCGCGGCGGTGATCTACACGTTCGTGCCGATCGATCTGATCCCGGAGCTCGTGCTCGGTCCGCTCGGGTTCGCCGACGACCTCGGCGTGTGGGGCATCTTCGCGGTCCTCTTCGCCCGCGAGCAGCGGCGGTGGCGCGACAGCCTCGAATCGAAGAAGCGCCCGGCCGGCGGTCAGTCCTGAGGCGGGCGGCGCATCCTCTTCACGTCGGTGCGCTGCTTCTTCGCCTTCAGACGCCGTTCCTTGGCGCCACGGCTCGGCTTCGTCGGTCTCCGCGACGGCGAGGGCGGCCGCAGCGCGTCGGCGACGATGGCGGCCAGCCGGGCGCGGGCGGCATCCCGGTTGCGCAGCTGCGCGCGATGCTCGGATGCCGTGATCGTGAGCACTCCGTCGACGAGGCGTCCGTCCAGGCGCTCGAGCAGTCGCTCGCGCTGAAGCGGGGAGAGCACGGCGGAGCCCGCCGCATCCCACACGAGCTCCGCCCGCGAGTCGGCGGTGTTCACTCCCTGACCGCCGGGCCCCGAAGACCGCGAGAACCGCCACGACAGCTCGGATTCGGGGATGGTGATCCCCGCGTCGACCCGAAGACCGGGACGGTGGGTGGCGGGCATGCATCCATCATCCTCCCGTGCCGCCGAGGGTGGCGGGCGGGCGACCGGTCACGGAGACAACGCGCCGCAGCCGCTGTGGCATGATTCGGCTCGTGAGTATTCGAGTGAACGCAGACAACTTCGCCCGCGCCGAGACCGACCGGATGTTCCACGATCTGCAAGCCGACGCCGGGGGCATCAACCGCTTCGTCCACAATCGGCAGCCGGCCGACGTCGAGAATCAGACGGTGATCCGTCTCAACCGCGACACGCTGTACAGCTTCGCCGTCGTCGACATCACGGGAGGCGCCTCGCTCACGCTTCCCGACCACGGCGACCGCTACCTCTCGGCGATGATCGTGAACGAGGATCACCTCGTCGGGGCGATCTTCCATGATGCGGGAACCTACGAGCTTGCGGCGGACCGGTTCGGCACGCCCTACGTCGTCGTGGCGGTCAGGACGCTCGTCGACCCCGCGGATCCCGAGGACATCGCGGCGGTCGCCGGGCTCCAGGATCGGATCGTGCTGGTCAGCGAGTCCGCGACTCCCTTCGCATACCCCGAGTACGACGCCGTCTCATTCGATGAGACCCGCGCCGCGCTGCTCGCACTGGCCCGCAACCTCGACAGCTTCGACCACATGTTCGGCAGCGCGGGCGAGATCGAGCCCGTCAGACACCTGATCGGCACCGCCGCCGGCTGGGGCGGGCTCCCCTCCTCCGAGGCGTCGTACATCGGCGTCGATCCGCGGCTCCCGCAGGGACAGTACGAACTCACCGTCGGCGATGTGCCGGTCGACGGGTTCTGGTCGATCTCGGTCTACAACGCGGCCGGATTCTTCGAGCCCAACAGCCGCGGCGCATACACGGTCAACAACATCACCGGCGCCCGCAACGAGGATGGAACCGTGACCGTTCGCTTCGGCGGTGACCCTGACCGCCCCAACAGCATCCCCATCACCGAGGGCTGGAACTACCTCGTGCGCCTGTACCGCCCGCGCCCGGAGATCCTCGACGGGCGCTGGACCTTCCCCTCCCTCACCGAGGCGGCCGGCTGATCTGGGGCACGACCCGCCAGTTCAGCCGGTGAGGTTGCCGGCGAGCACGAGCTGCAGGGCCAGCAGCAGCGACGCGGTCATCACCAGGCGGAACACCAGGCGCCGCGGGGGCTGCGCGAGCGCGGCCACCAGGCCCCACGCCGCGACGCCGACGATGGCCGCGAAGAACAGCCAGGAGAGCGGCGACGGCGCGGCACCCTCGGCCGACCCGATGAGCACGGCGGTCGCGCCGATGATCAGGCCGACCGCTGCCACGCCCGCCGACGCACGGCGGCCGAGCCGGTGCGGCAGGCCGCGCACCCCCGTGCGCTCGTCGTCGTCGAGGTCGGGCAGCACGTTCGAGAAGTGCACCGCAAGCCCCAGCGTCGCGCCGGCCACCCATGCCCAGGGCGCGGCGACCTGCGGTTCGGGGAGTGCGAGCGGCGCGAGCGACGGGAACACGCCGAACCCGACGACGAAGCACAGGGCGGAGAACACCGTCGACTTGAGCCACGCGTTGTAGGCCCAGCCAGAGCCGAGGAACACCGCGTGCGCGAGCGCGAGCTGCCAGCTGAGCAGCGCCGAGAGCACGAGCGCCGCGACGAGCGTCGACCATGCCGCGATCCAGGCGGCCCGCACGGAGACGTCGCCGCGGGCGATCGGCTTGTCGGTGCGCCCCGTGACCCGGTCGCGGGGCGCGTCGATGGCGTCGTTCGAGATGCCGATCGAGAGCTGGCCGAGCAGCACCGAGACGACGAGCACGGCCAGGCGGGCGGCATCCACCCCGACCGAGACGCCCAGGGCGAGCGCCAGCACGGTGACGACGACCGTGGGGCCGGGGTGGGACGAGCGCCAGAGCGCCGCGACGATGCGCATACCCGCGATCGTATGCGCACGGTCGGGGTCCGAAGACCCCGCCCGTCCGCCGATCGCCACCGGAGGCGGCTACTCCTCGAGGATCGCCTCGATGACCTCGTCGTCGTCGATGTCGTCGATCTCCGGCGCCGGCTTGCCCTCGCTCGTCAGCGCCAGCGACGAGCCGTCGGTCGCGACATCCACCCGCACCACGTCGCCGTCGTGCACGCGGCCCGCGAGGATGCCCATCGCCAGGCGGTCCTGGATCTCCGACTGGATGAGCCGGCGCAGCGGCCGCGCCCCGAAGATCGGGTCGTAGCCGCGCTCCGCCAGCCAGCCGCGCGCGTCCGGAGTGACGGCGAGGGTGAGCCGACGCTCGTGCAGCCGCCGCTGCAGGGCGTCGACGGCGAGCTCGACGATCTGGGCCAGGTCGTCCTGGGTGAGCGCCTCGAAGATCACGATGTCGTCGAGCCGGTTCACGAACTCCGGCTTGAACGACTGCCGCACCAGCGCCTGCACCGCCTCGCGCTTCTGCTCGAGCGAGACTGTCGGATCGATGAGGATCGGCGACCCCAGGTTCGACGTGAGCACCAGGATGACGTTGCGGAAGTCGACGGTACGGCCCTGGCCGTCGGTCAGGCGCCCGTCATCCATCACCTGGAGCAGCACGTCGAACACCTCGGGGTGCGCCTTCTCGACCTCGTCGAGCAGCACCACGCTGTAGGGCCGGCGGCGCACCGCCTCGGTCAGCTGACCGCCCTGCTCGTAGCCGATGTAGCCCGGAGGGGCTCCGACCAGGCGCGAGACCGTGTGCTTCTCGCCGTACTCCGACATGTCGATGCGCACCATGGCGTGCTCGTCGTCGAAGAGGAAGTCGGCGAGCGCCTTCGCGAGCTCGGTCTTGCCGACACCGGTCGGGCCGAGGAACAGGAACGAGCCCGTCGGGCGGCCCGGGTCGCTGATGCCGGCCCGCGAGCGGCGCACCGCGTCGGACACCGCCTTGACGGCGTCCTTCTGCCCGATGATGCGCTTGCCGAGCTCGGACTCGAGGTGCAGCAGCTTCTCGGTCTCCCCCTGCAGCAGGCGACCGACCGGGATGCCGGTCCACGCGGCGATCACGTTCGCGATGTCTTCCTCCGTGACCTGGTCGTTGACCATCCGCTCACCGGCCTCGTCGGCGCCCTCCGCCGCGATCAGCTCGCGCTCGAGGCCGGGGATCTCGGCGTAGAGCAGCCGCGAAGCCTTCTCGAGGTTGCCCTCGCGCTGCGCCCGCTCCGCTTCCACACGGGCGGCGTCGAGGCGCGTCTTCAGGTCGCCGATGCGGTTGAGCGACGAACGCTCCCGCTCCCAGCGCGCCTGCAGGTCCTTCAGCCGCTCCTCCTCGATGCCGAGCTGCTCGCGCAGCGCGGCGAGGCGCTCCTTGGATGCGTCGTCCTTCTCCTTCTTGAGCGCGAGCTCCTCGAGCTTCAGCCGATCGACGTGCCGGCGCAGCTCGTCGATCTCCAGGGGCGCGGAGTCGATCTCCATGCGCAGCCGCGACGCCGCCTCGTCGATCAGGTCGATGGCCTTGTCCGGCAGCTGGCGACCCGAGATGTATCGATTGCTCAGCGCGGCCGCAGCGACGAGTGCCGCATCCGCGATCGCGACCTTGTGGTGCGCCTCGTACCGCTCCTTCAGCCCGCGCAGGATCGCGACCGTGTCCTCGACCGTCGGCTCGCCGACGTACACCTGCTGGAAGCGGCGCTCGAGCGCGGCATCCTTCTCGATGAACTCGCGATACTCGTTGAGCGTGGTCGCGCCGATCATGCGCAGTTCGCCGCGCGCGAGCATGGGCTTGAGCATGTTGGATGCCGCCACCGACCCCTCGCCGCCGCCGGCGCCCATGAGCGTGTGCAGCTCGTCGATGAACGTGATGACGCGGCCGTCGGAGTCGGTGATCTCCTTCAGCACGGCCTTCAGCCGCTCCTCGAACTGGCCTCGGTACATGGCACCCGCCACGAGCGCCGACATGTCGAGGCTGATCAGCTCCTTGTTCTTGAGGCTCTCGGCCACGTCGCCCGCGACGATGCGCTGGGCGAGCCCCTCGACGACGGCCGTCTTGCCGACGCCCGGCTCGCCGATCAGCACGGGATTGTTCTTGGTGCGCCGCGTGAGCACCTGGCTGACGCGGCGGATCTCGCTGTCACGCCCGATCACGGGGTCGAGCTTGCCCTGCTTGGCGCGCTCGGTGAGGTTGATCCCGTACTGCTCGAGGGCGCTCTTCTGCTCCTCCGCCCCCGGATTCTGGGTTGCCTGCATGCTGTCTCCTGAAGTTCTGAACGAGGCTCGGTGAAAGTTGAGCCCTTCTGACTCAAGTTTACCAGCCTGGATGCCGCACGGCAATGCACCGGGTGGGGGTGAGGCGCCCGATGAGCTCAACGCGCGCGGGACTCCGGCGCTTCCCGGCTCGCGTCAATCCCGCACTTCGGCGCGGGCGTCGGCATACGCCCGCCGCACGGTCTCGCCGATCCACTCCGTGCTGCGGTAGACGTTCGCCTCCCCGAGCACCTCGGCCAGTCCGTCCGCCTCCACCTGATCGATCACGCGCTGCTCGCTGATGACGAGCTTCATCGAAGACCCCGCATCCCTCAGCTCGTGGGCATAGCGCCGGAGCACGGCGAGGAGCGACAGTCCTATCTGGTCGGTCCCCCGCAGCCGGATGATCACGACCGAGCCGGATGACTCCCGGGTGACCGCGGGCAGCTGCCTCTCGACGATCGGGGCGCTCGCGAAGAAGAGGCTCCCGTAGGGCTGGAGGACCACCACGGAATCGGGCGGGATCTTCGCGGGGGGTTCGGACTCCCGGATCCGCCCGTCGTCGTGGATGTGCACCTGCCGGACCCGCACGTGGTTCGACTGCTGCCCCACGAACAGGATGATGCCGAGCCCGACCCCGACGAGCACGGCGAACTGCAGCGGGATGACGAGCGTGAGCGCGAAGGTGACCGCCATGATCGCCGTCGGGAGGGGACCGCTCTTCACGACGGAATAGATGCGGCTGGGCTTGATCGCGCCGGCGCCCACGACGATCAGCAGACCGGCGAGGGCGGGCATCGCCACGTATGACACGACATCCGAGGCGAAGAGGATGACGAGGGCCATCACGGTGCCGGCGATGATGAAGGCCAGCCGGGTCTTCGCGCCGGCGGCGACGATGAGCGACGACCCCGACATCGATCCGCCGACAGGCATCCCCTGGAAGATGCCGGCGGCGAGATTGCCCGCGCCCTGACCGATGAAGTCGCGCGAGGCGTCGGCAGGTCTGCCGTCGGCGGTCGGCAGCCCCGCCGACACCGCGGAGCCCTGGATGACGCCGACGAACGCGAGCGAGATCGCGGGTACGAGCAGGAACGCCACATCCTCGATGTTCGGCAGCACGGGCGCCGGCAGGCCCCGCGGCACGTCGACGACATCGCGCAGCAGCGTGATCGGCTGGTCGATCCAGAGGTTGAGCAGCACGGCAAGGCCGGACCCGAGCACCACGGCGACGACCAGCCCGAGCGAGCCGAGCGGCGTGCGCCGGAAGAGGAGGATCAGGGCGATGACCAGCAGACCGACCGCGACGGAGGGGAGCACCCACTGGCCGTAGTGCACCAGCTGGTCGAACGTCTTGACGAGCCGGTTCGGTCCCTTGGACGCGTAGCCGGTCAGGTTCGACAGCTGCCCCAGGATGATGTTGACGCCGACGGCGGTGATGAACCCGGTCATGACCGCCGTCGGCACGAACCGGATCAGGCGGCCGCCTTTGAGCAGGCCCGCCGCGATCATCACGATCCCCGTGAGGATCGCGAGCGTGAAGAGCGCGCGGTCGGGGTCGGCGCGAGTGTGCAGCTCGGAGTCCGACACGATGAGCGCCATCGCACCCGTCGCCTGCACGGCCATGAACGTGCTGCTGGTGAAGAAGGTCGCGCCCACCATCCCGAACAGGAAGGCGTAGAGCCCTGCCAGCGGGTTGACGCCGGCGAGCAGCCCCGCGGCGAGCCCGTCCGGGACGGCCTCCACGCCCATCACGAGCCCCGCCACGGCATCCCTGCCGATCGTCTTGCGGGAGAACAGCTTGCGAAGGCGCGCGCGCACGCTCACACGCTATCGAAATGCGTCCGGCCTCCGCGGGGGTTGCCCGCCGGGGCGTCGGTGGGGAATTGTCCCCATCGTGGTGACCGCCGCGGCCCGCCTAGGGTTGACGCATGGGCACACTGATCGTCGACACGGAGCAGCTGCGTGACCTCGCGACGTCTCTGCGGTCCATCCATCGATCCCTCGAGAACGCCGACGGAGACACCGACCGCCTGGCCGGCATGATCCCGCACGCGCGCCTCGCCGGCGCCGTGCAGGACTTCGCCGACGGATGGGACCGGCGGCGGGGCGAGCTGACCGAGCAGGTCGGCCAGCTGCGCGATGCCACGACCACCACGGCCGACGCCTTCGAGAGCACCGACGGTCAGCTCGCCGACAGAATCATGGAGCGCCCGGAATGAGCACCCCCACCCCCGCGGGAGACATGGACCCGATCGGCGGCGACGTCGCCGGCATCCGTCGCCATGCCACGCGCTTCACCAACACGGCCGACGCCATCCGCGATGCCGTCCGGCTGCTGCAGACGGTGCGCGACGCGTCCGAGGACCAGCAGAGCGAGGCCGTGGAGGCGCTCGGCGGTGCGATCGGCGACACGCGGAATCGGCTCGACCAGCTGCGGGACCGCTACGAGGTGGCCGGTTCTCAGCTGACGACGTTCGCCGACGTGCTGGAGGACGCGCAGCGCCGGGCGAACACGGCGATCACGTCGTACGCCGCGGCCCAGTCGACGGCGCGGGGCTACGAGTACCGCGTCGCCGAGGCGACAGAGACGCGAAGCGCGACGGTCGACCCCGCGGAGCTGCAGACCGCCACCGACGCGGTGACCCGCTACAACACCGCGCTCACGAACGCCCGCGGGGATGCGCTGCAGGCCCGCACGGCGCACGCCGGGGCGGTCGCGGACGTCGAGGAGGCCGGGAACAACGCGGCCTCGGCGATCTCCCGCGCGGTCGAGGGCGACGGCCTGAACGACTCGTGGTGGGACAACGTGATGGATTGGGTGAACGACAACGCCGGCTGGCTCAAGGTCGTCAAGGACATCCTCACGGTCGTCACCACGATCATCGGCGTGCTCTCGATCTTCTTCCCCGTGCTCGCGCCGCTCGCGCTCGGGCTCGCCCTGCTCACCGCCGGCCTGAGCTTCCTGCTGGCCGCCTCCGGATCGGGCTCGTGGATCGACTTCGCCCTGGACGTCGTGGGCGTGCTGACGCTCGGCGTCGGCAGCGCCGCCCTCGCCGGCATCAGGATGGGCTCGGTCGCCCTGCGCGGAAGCCGCGCGGTGCGCCTCGCCCTGACCCGACCCGGGACGGTGTTCGGCAGCACGCTGCGACAGGTCGCCGGCAACCTCTTCGAGCGCGGCCTGATCGGCTCGATGCGGCAGCCGTTCCAGATGGTCGCGCGCGAGGCGGCGTCGGTGCTTCCCGCACGTCCGGGTCTGCTGCAGGTCGTCACCCGCCAGAACAGCCCGTGGATGACCACGATCTCCCAGGCCGACAGCGTCATCATCGCGGAGTTCAACCAGGTGGCCTCGCAGGCCCGTCTCGGGGCCGGCGGTTTCATCGACGACGCGATCATCGGCGGCGCGAACTCGCTCGCCGACGTCTACAGCATCAGCTCCAAGGTGGCCACCGGCGTGGATGCGGTGAACCTCACCGGCATCGCGCTGAACTACGGCGACCAGCTCGCGGGGTGGGCGGAGGAGGCCACGGGGGCGAGCAACCCCGTCGGCGACTTCGTCCAGGGAATGAGCGACGTCTACAACTTCCTGCCCGACCTCGCCACGGGCCCCCTGCCCACCGAGTGGTCGGCACCGGTGGCGCGTTGACACTCGCGAAACGCCTGCGCCTGGAGGCGCTCTACTGGGACGGGCTCTTCGCCACGGCGGTCGTGTGGATCCTGTTCGGTGCGCTCCCCCTCCTGGCGATCCTCGTCGCCGCCCTGATCACGGGCGACTTCCCCGTCGAGGGCGAGCCCAGACCGGAGGGCTTTCCGGCGTTCTCGCCCCCCTGGTGGGGCCTCTACCTGCTGACCGCGCTGCTGGCGGTGGTCGTCGTCATCTCGATGCCGCTGCCGCTGCGCGGCTCCCGCTCGTTCTCGCGCGGCACGCTGGTGATCCTGTGCGCTCTGACCCTCTCGTCGACGATCTTCGCCATGGGCGCGGTCGCACTGATCGAGAACTCGTTCCGCGGGCTCGACGTGCTCGTCACCGTGCAGGGGGTGCTCCTTCTGGCCGTGGTTGCGCGGATGGTGCTCGGGTGGTTCCGGCTCGTGCCGCGGAAGTGGCGGGAGTACGTCGATGATGAGGGCCGAGTGGTTCCCCCAGGCGAGGTCGTCAGGCCAGAACGCAGGCGTCCGTGGTCCGGCGAGCTCCCCACCCGGGGGGCGCGCTCGTGAGCGTCGTCGCGCCGCCGCGCTACCGCCTCGTGCTGCCGCCCGGCTTCGTGCTGTTCCCGGTGCGCGACAGGACCGATGACGAGATCGCCGCGATGGTTCGCGAGCACTACCGGAGTCTCCCCCGCGACTCGTTCGGGCCCCGGATCGACCGAGTCGCAGAGCAGATCCTGGAGATCGTGCGCCCCGCGCGGGAGGCGCAGGTGCTCGACCTGGTCGTCCCCATGGGCGTGCCGTGGCGCGCTCCCGTGTCGCTCGGCATCGCGCTGAGCGTCGCGT
Organism: Microbacterium sp.; assembly: GCA_036280835.1. Classification (GTDB taxonomy): domain Bacteria; phylum Actinomycetota; class Actinomycetes; order Actinomycetales; family Microbacteriaceae; genus Microbacterium. The sequence continues at coordinate 11,536 of DASUQB010000133.1, forward strand.
CGCCGAGCTCCGGTGCCGGCGCGTGGGACTCGCTCCCGGGTGAGCGCCTGGAGACGGAGGCGGGGCCGGCCGTTCGCACCACCGAGCGGTTCCCCTCCGCCGAGGACCCGCGCGAGATCACCCGCCTCGCAGGCACGCAGTACGTCTGGCGTGTGCCCGGCGACGACGCCCGGCTGCTGCTGGGCGTCCACACGATCAGCGGCGCCGGCGACCCCGACCTCCAGCCCGTCGTCGAGGCGCTTCAGGAGCTCAGCGACCTGATCCTCGAGACGATGCGCTGGGACGAGCACGACCCCTCACCCGCGGACGACACGGCTCCGATCGGCGCCGAGAAGCAGGCGGAGCCGCAGCCATGAGCCTTTCCATCGACTTCGACGCCGACCGCTGGCTCTTCGTGCCGAATGCGTTCCCCTGGGAGTCGTTCGCCGACGACGAGCAGTGGGCGGATGCCGTGAGCCGCGCCTTCGCGGAGGGCCCGACGCCGGCCCCCGAGGCGCTGGGATCGTGGCTGCGGGCATACCTTCTGGGCGCCGCCCGCAGCAACGCCGCCGGGGCGATCCGATTCGCTCACCTTCCGACGATCGACTCCCCGACCGCCATCGTCGACATCCACGACATGGTGACGGATCCGGGGCTGAGCCTCGCCGACCTCACGCAGCAGGACGCGCCCCGCGCCGTCCGTCCCGCCGACGTGGTGCCCTTCGCCTCCGAGAACCTCGGCGATGGAGTGAAGGCGACCCGCTACGTGGCGAACGACCGCGAGGCGGTCGTTCGGGGCACGCACTGGGTGTGGCGCACGCAGGGCCGCGACATCGTCATGCTCACGGGCACCGCGGATCTCGCCGTCGCCGAGGCCCTCGACCCGCTGCTCGACGAGCTGGCGCGCGCGATCCGGCTGGCCGGCGACCCGGGCTGACGCTCAGGCGGCAGAGCCCGCGAGCTCCGGTTCGGGCAGGGAGGCACCGCTGCCGAGCGTGCAGCAGAACGTCGCCCGGTAGGCGGTCGGCGTCGTGCCCAGCGTGCGCGTGAAGTTCTGCCGCAGAACCGCGGCCGAACCGAAGCCGCACTCGTACGCGATGCGGTCGAGCCCGAGATCCGTCTGCTCGAGCAGGCGCTGCGCGTGGATGATCCGCTGTCGGTTGAGCCACGCGGCCGGGGTCGTGCCGTGATCGGCCTTGAACCGGCGGGCGAACGTGCGCGGCGACATGTGGGCGCGCGCCGCGAGGTCGTCCACCGTGAGGTCGTGGCGCAGGTTCTCGAGCATCCAGTCGGTCACGGGAGCGAGCGAGAGGCTCGCGACCTCGGGCAGCGGGTGGGAGATGAACTGAGCCTGACCGCCGTCGCGCTGCGGCGGCACGACCATGCGTCGGGCGATGGTGTTGGTCATCTCGGCACCGAGCTCCTGGCGCAGCAGGTGCAGGCAGGCGTCGAGGCCGGCGGCCGTGCCCGCGCTCGTGATGATGCGCCCGTCCTGCACGTAGAGCACGTCGGGGTCGACGTCGATGGCGGGATACATGGACGCCATCCGGTCTGCGTACATCCAGTGGGTCGTGGCCCTGCGTCCGTCGAGCACACCGGCGGCCGCGAGCACGAAGGAGCCGCTGCAGACGCTCAGCAGCCACGCTCCGCGTGCCGCGGCGTGGCGCACGACATCCAGCACCCGCTCGTCGATCCGCGGCCAGTACTCGCTGGGCGTCGGCGACACCACGACCAGATCCGCCTCGTAGGCGAAGGACAGGTCGGCGTCGACGTTGATCGAGAAGCCGAGCTTCGACGGAATGGGGCCGGGGTCCGGGGTCACGATGCGGAAGTCGAAGTTGGGGATGCCGTCATCCGTCCGGTCGAGGCCGAAGGCCTCGCACGCGACGCCGAACTCGAAGGGGGCGAACCCGTCCTGGACGATGACGGCGACCGTCTTCATAATTCCTCCTGATGACGTTGAGCGGAGCCGGCGTGCGACAGGATTCACCGTTGGTGCCGTGAGTGTGCCGAGCCGCCGAAAGGGTGGCAGAAAACCTACGTTGCGTGTCCATCCTGCCACTCATGGCCGGATCACGTCAAGCGTAGCGTTTCTGCCATGTTCATCCTCATCCTCTTCACCGCCCTGGCCGCCTTCGCCCTCGTGTCGTCGGTCGCCGCACTCCACAACGACGGCTACCGCCCGCAGCCCTTCGACCGCACGCGCCGCTCCTGAACTCCGCAGCGCGCGGCGGTCGTCGGGCTAGCGGCGGGCGACCCGCTCGTAGACCTCGAGCATCGCCGCCGTGCGCGACGACTGCCGGAAACGCTCCGCGGTCGCCGGGTCGGGCGTCGGCGCCGTCCCCGCGATGATGTCCCCCGCCGCCCGGCGCAGCGCGCCGGCGAGCGCCCGCACGGACGCGTCCGCGATGAGCTCGTCCCCCACCGGCCAGTAGCCCGCGCCGAGCTCCTGGCCGATGTCGGGGTCGCTCACCACCGCGGGGGTGCCGAGCGACGCGGCCTCGAACACCGTCATCCCCTGCGTCTCGAAGCCGATCGAGGTCTGCACGACGGCATCCGCGGCGGCGATGCGGCGGAGCGTCTCCTCGTACGGGAGCCTGCCCGCGAAGACGACGGATGCCGCGGGCTCGAGCCGCTCGACGAGCCGGCGAGCAGCTCCCTCCTGAACACCGCCGCCGATCACCTCGACGTCCGCGCGGATGCGCGATGCCGCCACGGCCTCGAGGAAGGGGAGCAGGCGCTTCTCGGGGCTCATCCGTCCGAGCCAGACGAAGCGGGGCGCACCGGGGGCCCGCACCGTGGGACCGGCCGCGATGGCGGCATCCAGCACGTCGTCATCGATGCCGTTCCAGATCACGTCGACGTGGGGGAAGACCCCGTGGGCCTCGAGCCGGGTCGCGAAGTGGGCCGACGGCGCGGTGACCGCGTCGGCGAAGGCGGCGAGGCCCGCGAGGTACGCCCACCCGTCGGTCCCGCGCGGCTCGGGCTCCATGGCGAGCGGCAGCGCCCGCCGCCGCCAGGCATTCAGCGCGCGCAGCGCCAGGCCCGGGAAGGGCATGATCGCGCGCAGCCCGACATCCACCCTGTTGTGCATCGTGTGCACCGTCGGCAGCCCGTTGCGCCGCGCGTACCGGTGACCGGTCAGCGCACCCCAGAAGTCGCCCTGCACGTGCACGACGTCGACCGGCGGGCGGGCGGCCAGGCCCTCGTCGACGGAGCGATCGGTGCGGCGGCCCGGCCACGAGAGCCCGTACTCGCGGTCCATGGTGATCGGGATCGAGGGGGTCTCCACATACGCTTCGTCTCGAAGGTGCTCGCCCTCCCCCGCGTCCGAGCTCGCCCCTGGCCCGCGCATGCCCGGCGCCACGATCGTCACCGTGTGGCCGGCGCGCTCGAGGAAGCGCCGCTGCAGCCGCATCGACACCTGCGCCCCGCCGAGCGAGTCGAGGTGCTGATCGGCGAACATGACGATGTGCACGGCGGCCTAGGCGGGAAGCGGCTCGCCGCGGTAGAGCGCCTCGAACGTGTCGAGCGTGCGGTTGATGTCGTGGATCTCGACGCCGGTGAGCGATGCCTGCTGCATGCGCAGGCGCTCCTCGGGCGACGCCGTCAGCACGTCGGTGAGGCGCGCGGCCATCTCGTCCGCGTTGCCGGGCTCGAACAGGTAGCCGTTCTCGCCGTCGTGCACGAGGTGCGGGAGGGCGACGGCGTCCGCGGCGACGATCGGGAGACCCGACGCCATGGCCTCCATCGTCGCGATGGACTGGAGCTCCGCGATCGATGCGATCGCGAAGACGCTCGCCCGGGTGAGCAGCGAGCGCAGCTCCGACTCCGCCGTGCGTCCATGGAAGTGCACGCGGGCGTCGAGCCCGAGCTCGCGCGCCAGCAGCTCGAGCGCCCTGCGCTGGTCGCCGTCGCCGACGATGTCGACGGTGACGTCGAGAGAGGCATCCAGCTTCTTCACGGCCTTCAGCAGCACGTCGAGGTGCTTCTCGGTCGTCAGGCGGCCGACGAACACGATGCGATTGCTCGTGCGCGGGCTGAGGTCGGGCGTGTAGTTCGACGCGTCGATCCCGCAGCTGACGGGTATCACGCCGTGGATGTCGATGGTCGCCTCGAGGAAGTCCGCCGCCTTGCGGGTCGGGGTCGTCACCGCGCGCGTCATGTCGAAGGTGCGCTTTGCGTCGGCCCACGCGTACTTCACGAGCACGTCGTTGAGGGCGTGCGGGAGCGTCGTGAAGTCGACGACGTTCTCGGCCATGACATGGTTCGTGGCGATGATCGGGATGCCGCGCTTGCGCGCCTCGCGGGCCAAGCCGCGGCCGATCACGATGTGCGACTGGATGTGCACGACGTCGGGCTTGACCTCGTCGAGCACGCGGCGCGCGTGGTGCTTCGACATCCACGGGAAGACGAAGGTGAGCCAGTCGTGCGGGTACCAGCGCCACGCGGGCAGACGGTGCACCGTCATCGGCTGCTCCTCGATGACCTCGGTGAAGACGCCGTGCTGCCGGTGGGTGGCGCTCGGCGCCATGACGTGCACCTCGTGGCCGCGGGCCACCAGGCCGGCGGCGAGGCGCTCCCCGAACCGGGCGGCGCCGTTCACGTGCGGGGCGAAGGTGTCGGCGCCGATGACGATCGTCAGGGGTCTGCGGCCGGCGTCATCGTTGTGCGGGACGTCGGGCGTCGCGGGGGGAGTCACGAGTGTCGGGAGGCCTTATCTCTGCGGCGTGCGGCGAACACTGTCTGGAAGTCGAGACCGTCTGTTGGCGGAGACTGTCGGGTGCGGTCGGCTCTTCAACTGTACCCGGGATGACGCGGGCGACCGGGTCCCGCTCCGCCGGCTCCTCGCGACCGCGCTCGGGCGCCCGCGCGCGGTCGAGGCCTGCCCGGGGAGGTAGGCGCCGCCCGGTGGCCACCTCGTAGGCTGGAGGCATGCCCCGACTGCAGGCCGACGCCGACACGACGCGCTGGGTCCCCGTGACGGACTCGCTCGGGTTCCGGGGGCGCCGGCATCGCAAGGCGGCGATCGGGATGCTGATCGCCCAGGCGACCGGCGCGCTCACCGTCCCGGGCGCCGAGCTCCCGCCGGGGGCGGCCGGCGGGACCGGCTCCGCCGCGAAGCCGGGCAGGGGGTTCACCGCCTGGGCGATGAGCCAGGCCGTGCCGTTCCTGATGAAGAAGGCCGACGGGCGTGTGCTGGTGTGGGTCTGGAAGGCAGACCCCGAACTGCTCGTCGTGATGGCGCAGGTGCAGCAGGCGACGCCTCAGCTGCGCGCCGCGCGCGCCACCATGCCCATGGAGTACGACGACACCGAGACGTTCCGCGGCACCTATCTCGGCAACGGCGAGAAGCTCGTGATGCCCCTGCCCCCGGACGGCCGCACCCCGCCCTTCGCCACCTACACATGGGACACCGGCAGCCACTTCGTCAGCGTGACCGCCGTCTGCAGCGACCGGGAGAGATTCGGGACCGTCATGGGCCCCCTCGATGAACTGGCCCGCGGCATCCGCGTCGTCGATGACCTCGCGGTCGGCGAGGCGCCGAACGTCCTTCGGATCGAGCCGTGACCTCCGACACGCCCGCGCCGGCGGCCGCGCACCCCGCCGCGCACCGTCCGTTGCGCATCGGCGTGCAGCTCGCGCCGCAGCACGCGCCGTACCGGGCGATCCGCGATGCCGTGATGCGCGCGGAGGACATGGGCGTCGACGCGATCTTCGGCTGGGATCACTTCTTCCCGCTCACCGAGCCGTTCGACGCCCCACACTTCGAGGCGTGGACCGTGCTCGCGGCGATCGCCGAGCAGACCGAGCGCGTCGAGTTCGGTCCCCTCGTCAACTGCAGCTCGTACCGGAATCCCGACCTCCAGGCCGACATGGCCCGCACCGTCGACCACATCAGCGCCGGCGCAGACGGGATCGGCCGTCTCATCTTCGGCACCGGGTCGGGGTGGGCGCAGCCCGACTACGACGCCTACGGGTACGAGTTCGGCACGGTGGGCTCGCGCCTGGATGCGCTGGCCGAGGACCTGCCGCGCATCCGCCGCCGGTGGGAGGTGCTGAACCCGCCCCCGACCCGGCGCATCCCGATCCTCATCGGCGGCCAGGGCGAGCGGAAGACGCTGCGCCTCGTCGCCGAGCACGCCGACATCTGGCACGCCTTCACCCCGCTCGACGGCCTCCCGCGCAAGATCGGCGTGCTGCACGAGTGGTGCGAGCGCACCGGCCGGAATCCCGCCGACATCGAGCTGTCGAGCGGCTACACGATCCGCGGCTTCGGACCGCTGCTCGAGCCGGAGGGCGCCGACCGGCTGCACGCCCTGGGGGTGCGGCTCATCATTCCGGCGATCGACGGCCCGGACTACGACCTCTCGCCGCTCGAGCCGCTCCTGGCGTGGCGCGATCGCCTCAACGGCTGAGCGGGATCACGCCTCGGGGGGCACGTTGTCTGCGAGCCACTTCGCCGCGACGCGCTTGGGCGCCTTGACCAGCCACGCGTCGGCCACCACTTCGCGCAGCTGCTCGACGTCGATGGCATCGAGCCGCACGAGCACCGCCGGATAGCCCTCGAAGTGCGGGACGACGAAGAACACCTCGGGGAACGACTCGACGAGAGCGCGCCGCACTTCGAGTCCGTCCGTGCGGACGGCGATGATCTCACCCTCGGGCACCGGACGGCCCGCGGCCGTCAGGTCGTCGATGTCCCTGGGGCGCAGTGGCCGCTCCCACACGAAGCGCCCCGCGGGAACCCGCCACTGCGAACCGTCGTTCTGCGTGTCGGGGCTCTCGAGGGTGCCGGGCAGCGCCATCGCAACCTCTCGCACCTCGTCCAGGGTGACCACGGCGACATTCTGATGGATGCCACCGACTGGGCGAAAGCCCCTCGTCGAGGGGTGCGGGGCGCGGGCGGGCCCGGATAGCCTCGGAGCATGACGCACACCCGCGGACGCGACCTTGCTGCACGCCTCGAGCCGATCACCCTCGGCGCCTCTCCCCTGGGCAAGCGCCCCGAGATCGGCGCCGAGCTGGGGGACGCCCTGCTCGCGAGCCGATTCCACCAGGTCGACACGTCGAACAACTACGCCGACGGCGACAGCGAGCGGCTCCTCGGGGCCGCGATCGCGCGCCTGGGCGGCCTCCCGGCCGATCGGCGCATCTTCACCAAGGTGGATGCCGACCCCGAGACCGGCGTGTTCGACGCGGACCGCGTCCGCCGCTCCTTCGACGAATCGCGCGAGCGCCTCGGGCTCGACACCGTGCCGCTGCTGCACTTCCACGACCCGTACGGCATGACGGTCGCCGAGGCCATGGCCCCGGGCGGTCCCGTCGAGGCTCTCACCAGGCTGCGCGACGAGGGCGCCGCCGGCGCCATCGGCATCGCCGCGGGCACCCGTGCCCTCATGGAGGAGTACGTGCGCACCGACGCCTTCGACGCCGTCCTCATCCACAACAGGTACACGCTCGTCGATCGCACGGCGGACACGGTCTTCGATGAGGCCACCGAGCGCGGCATGGCCGTGTTCAATGCGGCGCCCTTCGGCGGCGGCATCCTCGCCGGATCGATGACGCGCGGTGCGAAGTACGCGTACACCGAGCCCTCGCCCGAATTCCTCGCGTTCCTGCAGCGGCTGAAGAAGGTCGCGGATGAAGCCGGCGTCGACCTCGCCGCGGCCGCGCTGCAGTTCGCGATGGCCGACGAGCGGGTGCACTCCGTCGTCGTCGGCGTCTCGAGCGTCGAACGGCTCGAAGCGCTCGACGGGCTCGTGGACGCCGTCATCCCGGACCAGTTCTGGAGCGCCGTCGACGGGCTCGGCACGCCCCCGCCGTCACCGGCGGACTGACGAGGGAGCGGCGCTACCCCCCGATCACGCCCTCCGCCGCCGCGGAGGGCGCCGGATCGGGAAGCCGCCGCATCCGGAGCGCGTTCCCGATCCCGGCGAGCCCGGCGAGGATCGGGATGAGCAGCGCCACCTGCAGGGCGATCGGCCGTGACTGCTCATTGATGGCGACGACCTCGTCCGCGATGTCCTCCGGCTCGCCGGAGACGAGCTCCTCGAGCTGGGTGGTCGAGAGCAGCTGGGCATCCTCCTCCAGGGCGACGGCCACCCGCTCCTGGTCTTCGGGGGGCAGCACGGTGCTCGCCTGCGCCTGCGCGGTGAAGGTGAACGCGAGGGTCGCCAGCATGATGGCGCCCGCGAAGGCGAGACCGAACGACAGGCCGAAGGAGCCGGCGGCCGAGTTGACGCCCGCGGCCTCGCTGACGCGTTCGTTCGAGATCGGCGACAGCGTGTAGTTGTTGAGCTGCGAGACCAGCAGCCCGAGGCCGCTTCCCGCGACGATCAGCGGAAGCGCGAGCCACCAGCCCGAGTCGGCCCGCGGCACGAGCGGCACGATCGCCACGAGACCCACCACGAGCAGCGAGAAGCCGAGGAGGATGATGTTCGCCGGGCGGCCCTTCGCCCGTTTGCCCGCCCACAGTGCGACGGCGAACATGCTGAGCGACAGAGGGGCGATCGAGATCCCCGCCCACAGGGCGTTGTACTCGAGCACCATCTGCAGGTACAGCGGCAGCACGATCATCGTGCCGCCGAGGGCGATCTGCTGCAGCAGCTGCCCGGACGCACCGGAGACGAAGACCTTCGACCGGAAGAGCTCCGGGTCGATCAGCGTGGCCTTCGCGCGGCGCTTGCGCGCGCGCAGCCAGTACGCGAACACGACCAGCGCGAGCACGCCGACCCCGATCAGGATGGCGACGTTCTCGCCGCCCTCCTGCCAGACGAGGATGCCGAGCACGATGCCGCCCATGCCGACGACCGAGAGCACGGCGCCCACCCAGTCGACCTCTCGGGAGCCCGTGTACTTGACGTCCTTCACGAGCTTGATGCCCGAGAGCACGACCGCGATGATCAGGGCCTCCAGCAGGAAGCCGACCCGCCACGAGAGGAACGTCGTGATGAAGCCGCCGAGCAGCGGTCCGACCGCGGCGGCGATCGCGGCGGAGGCGCCGACGAGCGCATAGACCCGCCGCTGCTGAGCGCCCTCGAAGTTGCCGTGGATGAGGGACTGCATCGCGGGCAGCAGCAGCGAGGCTCCGATGCCGCCGATGATCGCCCAGAAGATGATGATCGCCCGGAGGTCCTGCGCGAGGGTCATCGCGATCGCGCCGACCGCATAGCCGAGGAGGCCCAGGACGTAGGCGCGCTTGCGTCCGATGAGGTCGCCGGTCTTGCCGCCGATGAGGATGAACGCGGCCGATACGAGCGCCTCCAGCGCGATGGCTCCCTGCACCCCGCTCGCCGTCGTGCCGATGTCGCGCACCACGGCCGAGATCGACACATTCATCAGCGACGTGTCGACGACGAGCACGAACATCGCCATCGCGAGGAGCAGGGCCAGGCGCCGGTTGAAGGGCGGGGCCTCAGGGGGCGCGGATGCCATGCCCCACCCAACCACACGCGGTGCGCGCCAGGCATCACCGTGATGGGGTGAAACCCCGGCTGCGGTCAGTCGGTGGGCCCGTGCGGGCGCCAGAGCACGACTTCCGTCTGTCGGCGCACGCGCTTGCCCGAGCGCAACGTGATGACGTTGCCGGAAGCCCCGGCGGCGAAGACGCGCGCGCCCGGGCGGTTCTCGAGCTCGGCACGAACCCGCTCCTCGAGCATCGCCACCTGACGCTGCAGGTCGCGCACCCGCTCCTCCAGCTCGAGGATGCGGGCGATGCCCGGAAGGCTCATGCCCTCGGACGAGAGCCGGGCGACCTCCCGGAGCTGCTGGATGTGGTGCATCGAATACCGGCGCGACCTGCCCTGGGTGCGGCCGGGCACCACGAGACCCAGACGGTCGTACTGACGGAGCGTCTGCGGGTGCATGCCCGCGAGCTCCGCCGCGACGGCGATCGCGAAGAGCGGAGAGTCCTCGTCGACCTGTCGTTCATCCGTCATTCTTCCCACCCCTTTCCCCGATCGCCGCCGCAGCGCGGACCTCAGCCCCGCGCCTTGGCCATCAGGTCGGCGCGCGGATTCTCCTTGGGCTCGAGCTCGTGAAAACGCTCGAGCGCTTCGCGCGCCGCGTCGTCCAAGTGCGTCGGCACGGCGACCTGCACGACTGCCAGGAGGTCGCCCGTGCCCTTGGCCGTCTGCACGCCGCGTCCCTTGACGCGCAGCACGCGCCCGGACGGGGTGCCCGGGGCGACCCGCAGCTTCACCGGGTCGCCGCCGAGCGTCGGCACCTCGATCGTGGCGCCCAGGGCCGCCTCGGTGAAGGTGACCGGCACCGTGACCCGCAGGTTCAGCCCGTCTCGTTCGAACACGGGGTGCTTGCGCACCGCGACCTGCACCACGATGTCTCCGCTCTCGCCGCCGTCGGGTGACGGCCGCCCGCGGCCGCGAAGCCGCACCTTCTGACCGTCGGAGACACCGGCGGGGATCTTCACCTTGAACGGCTTGCCGTCCTCGCCCTGCAGGGTGATGGTCTCGCCCCTCGTCGCGGTGGCGAAGTCGATCGTGGTGCGGGCCGTGACGTCCGCGCCGCGCTGTGGCCCGCCGTAGCCCCGGAAGCCGCCGGAGGTCTGGCCGAAGCGGCCGGAGCCGAACCCACCGCCCTGCTGCTGGTTGAACATGCTGAAGATGTCGTCGAAGTCCTCGGCGGACTGGCCGCGGCCCCGGCCCTGGCCGAACATGCTGAAGACGTCCTCGAACCCCCCGGGCTGGCCGCCCGCCGTGAAGCGGGCGCCCGAGCCCATGGCGCGGATCTGGTCGTACTCCTCGCGCTGCTCGGGGTCGTTGAGCACGGCGTACGCCTCGGAGATCTCCTTGAACTTCGCCTCGGCCTTGGCATCGCCCTGATTGGAATCGGGGTGATGCGTGCGCGCCAGCTTGCGGTACGCCTTCTTCAGGTCGGCCGCACTGACATCCTTCGGCACGCCGAGGATCTTGTAGAAGTCCTTATCGAACCAGTCCTGACTTGCCATGCCCTCCCCTAGCCCCCTGAGCCTGTCGAAGGGTCGGCGGGCGCCGCGACGACGACCTTGGCCGGTCGCAGCTCCACGTCGCCGAGCCGGTAGCCGACCTCGACGACTTCGAGCACGGTGGGCTCGACGGTGCCGGGGATCGGCTGCTGGAAGATCGCCTCGTGGCGCTGCGGGTCGAACGTCTCGCCCGCCTCGCCGTAAGAGGTGATCCCGAGGCGCTCGGCGAAGAGGCGCATCTTCTCGGCGATCGCGGCGAAGGGCGTCCCCTCGACGAGGTCGCCGTGCTTCTCGGCACGGTCCAGGTCGTCCAGCACCGGCAGGACCCCCGCCGCCACCCGGCCCTGCGCGCGCTCGATCTCGAGCTGGCGCAGCGCCTCGGTGCGGCGGCGGTAGTTCGCGTACTCGGCGGTGATGCGCTTCAGGTCGATGAGCAGGTCGGCGTGCCCGCCGTCCTCCGCATCGGCCGTGGTGGCCTCATCGCTCTGCGCGGCGTTCAGGATGTCGTCCACGGTGAGTTCCTCGTCGCCCTGCGACTCGGGGTCGGAGACCTGCGCCTCCGACCCCTCGTCACCGGGACTGTCGACGGGCTCGGGGACCGATTCGTCCCGGGGCTCCTCGAAGTCCTTGTTCGCCATGGCTACTTCTTCTCGTCTTCCTCGTCGACGACCTCTGCGTCGATGACGTCCTCTTCGGAGCCGCCCTCGTTCGAGTCCGACGGGGCGTCCGAGCCGGCGTCAGCCGTCGGGTTGGCCGACGCCTGCGACGCCTGCGACGACGCGTAGATGGCCTCGCCGAGCTTGCCCTGGCTCTGGTTGAGCGCGTCGAACGCGGTCTTCACCGCGTCGTCGTCGTCACCGGCGAGCGCCGTCTTGAGGGCGTCGACATCCGCCTGCACCGACGTCTTGACGTCGTCGGGCAGCTTGTCGTCGTTGTCCTTGATCAGCTTGTCGATCGAGTACGCGAGCGTCTCGGCCTGGTTGCGGGTCTCGGCGGACTCGCGGCGCTTCTTGTCCTCGGCGGCGTGCTCCTCGGCCTCGCGCACCATGCGCTCGATGTCGTCCTTCGGCAGCGAAGAGCCGCCGGTGATCGTCATCGACTGCTCCTTGCCGGTGCCCTTGTCCTTCGCGGACACGTGCACGATGCCGTTGGCGTCGATGTCGAAGGTGACCTCGACCTGCGGGATCCCCCGGGGCGCCGGTGCGATGCCGGTGAGCTCGAAAGTGCCGAGCGGCTTGTTGTCGCGCGTGAAGTCGCGCTCGCCCTGGAACACCTGGATCGCCACAGACGGCTGGTTGTCGTCGGCGGTCGTGAAGGTCTCGCTGCGCTTGGTCGGGATGGCCGTGTTGCGCTCGATGAGCTTCGTCATGATGCCGCCCTTGGTCTCGATGCCGAGGCTCAGGGGGGTGACGTCGATGAGCAGGACGTCCTTGCGCTCGCCCTTGAGGACACCGGCCTGGAGGGCAGCGCCGACGGCGACGACCTCGTCCGGGTTGACGCCCTTGTTCGCCTCCTTGCCTGCCTCCTGCTTGACGAGGTCGGCGACGGCGGGCATGCGGGTGGAGCCGCCGACGAGCACGACGTGGTCGATGTCGCTGACCTTGATGCCGGCCTCGCGGATGACGTCCTCGAAGGGCTTCTTGGTGCGGTCGAGCAGGTCC
>DASUQB010000134.1:0-3866 GCA_036280835.1 Microbacterium sp.
CGTTCGCGGGGACATCCGCGGAGCCGGGGAAGAACACCGCCACGCCGGAGACGTCGCCCCCCGGCAGCTCGAGGCGCACGTCCTGCTCATCGATCACCGCGGTGAAGCTCGTCTCTGAAGATGTGACGACACCCGGCGTCGGCTCCGGCGAGGGTGGACCGGACGGCGTGGGGGAGATGGACGCGGCGGGAGCCGCGGTGCTCTGCTCGAGCGCCAGAGCGGCGGCCCCTCCGAGGGCCGCGAGCAGCACGGCGATCCCCGCCGCCGCGGCGACCGCCGTGCGCCACCGCGGACGCGAGCGTCGGCGTGGGGCGATCAGACGTCCTCGGTGCGGAGTCACGAGACGTCCGGGTGGAGCTTGAGCATGTCAGGCAACCTACTTGCCCAACGTGAAGAGACTGTTTCCCCGGTGTAACCGATGGCCCTTGTCCCGGGAAACGCGGAAAGACGCCGCATTCGGCGATCAGGGAGCCCGAACGGTGAGGAAGACGGCCATACACCTGTAACAGGGAGGTAACTCGGCGGACCATCTTCACGGACAAGATGAGTGTGGATCTGTTGCGGGGGAGCAACGACGTCGCCGTGGCGATGCCCCGCTGTCTTCCCATGATTCTTCACCATCGGGAGGAAGACAGCTATGGCGGTCATCACGGCAACCGAGGACAGGAAGCACGTGCCCGAGAAATCGGCGAGCGTTCGGCGCACCCCCACGCCATCTGCGCAGCCCAGCACGACCTACCGCGACCGGTGGGAGCGCGGCTACGCCCGGCTGCTGGTGGTGACCGACTCGCTGGTCGTCATCGCCTGCCTGGTCGCGGTCACCGTGGCGGGGTCGCAGCCCTACACACTGCCGGTGCTGCACGGCCAGGCCGACGTCTCGGTGTGGCTCGTCATCGGCGTCCTGATCGCGACGCTCCTCACGCTCCTGTCGCTGACGGGCAGCCGCAACGCCCGGGTCGTGGGCGTCGGCAGCCAGGAGTACCGCGCCATCGTGCAGTCGAGCTTCCTGGCGTTCACCTCTCTCGCCCTGCTCGCGTACGTGACGAGCCTCGCGGGCCTGCACTTCATCCTCGCGATGGGGCTGATCACCACGATGCCGGCGCTCATCCTCTCGCGCTGGGGATGCCGGCGATGGCTGGTGTCGCAGCGACGCAAGGGGCGGATGTCGAACCGCGTGCTGCTCGTCGGCGCCGAGGCATCCATCGCGGCCACCGCCCGCGACCTGCAGCGCAGCCCGGCGGCAGGGCTTCGCGTCGTCGGAGCCTGCACGCCCTCCGGCCGTGTCGCCGACTACATCCCCGGCACCGACATCGCGATCTCGGGGTCCGTTACCAACGTCATGGAGGCGCTCCAGCGCGTCGACGCCGACACGGTGCTGATCAGCAGCGCGAACGAGCTCTCGACCGAGACGGTGCGGTGGCTCAGCTGGCAGCTCGAGCCGGGCCGGCAGCACCTCATCGTCGCGCCCAGCCTCACCGACATCGGCGGTCCGCGACTGCATACTCGACCCGTCGCCGGGCTCCCGCTGGTCCACGTCGAGACGCCGCGCTACGGCGGCGGCAAGCTCTACACGAAGCGCGCGTTCGACGTGATCGCGTCGGGGCTGCTGCTCGTGCTGCTCTCGCCCGTCCTCCTCGTGGCCGCGGCGATGGTGAAGTTCACGAGCCCCGGGGCCGTCTTCTTCCGCCAGGACCGCGTCGGCCTCGGCGGCGAGCACTTCGACATGCTGAAGTTCCGCTCGATGTACGTCGACGCGGAGGACCGCCTCGCCGAGCTGCAGCACGAGGCCCGCGACCGGGGCAACGACGTCATGTTCAAGATGAAGGACGACCCCCGGGTGACGAGGGTCGGCAGGTTCCTGCGTCGGTTCAGCCTCGACGAGCTCCCTCAGCTCTTCAACGTGCTGCGCGGCACGATGTCGCTGGTCGGACCCCGGCCGCCGCTGGATCGAGAGGTGCGGCAGTACTCGCAGTCGGTGCACCGCCGCTTCCTGGTCAAGCCGGGCATCACGGGCCTCTGGCAGGTGAGCGGGCGCAGCGACCTGGACTGGGACGAGACCGTGCGCCTCGACCTCTTCTACGTCGAGAACTGGACGCTCACGGGCGACCTGCTGATCCTGCTGAAGACCGTGAAGGCCGTGCTCGGCAGCGACGGCGCGTACTGAGGGCGGACCGCCGGAAGGGTGCGGCCCTTCTGTCGCTCAGCCCTGCTGGCGCGGAGGGACCACGGGCGCCGACGGCGTCGCGGTCTGCGGCGCATCGATCGTGGTGTCCTGCGCTGTCAGGGTCGTGGCCGTGCGCGCCGCGTCCTTCGCGCGCACTTCATGCTCCAGGGCCTTCATGTCCCGGTCGTGGTCGGCGCGCGCGACGACGCGGCCGTAGACGAGGGCGACGACGACCGCGACGGCGATCCACGCTGCGACCACGAGCAGGATGACAGTGAGGTCCATGCGACTCTCCATCGAGTGCAGATCAGGAGCCGGCCGGCGAGGTCAGGCAGAAGGGGCGGTTACGAGGCCACTATATATCGGAACCGCGTGTGGCAGTCCCGAGGCGACCGCGGGAAGCCGGGGACGCTTACCTCTAGCCGAGAGCGCCGGCGGCGTCGCCGGTCGCAGGCGCGGCATCCGCATCAGATGGTCGGCGCGAGCTCCTTGATGAACGTCGAGAGCTCGGGTCCGAGGTCGTGGCGGTCGAGCGCGAGCAGGATCGTCGACTTCAGATAGTCGAGGCGGTCGCCAGTGTCGTATCGGCGACCGCGGAAGATGACCCCGAGCACCGGACCCGCGACCTGCTCGTCTTCGGCGAGGGCCTGCAGGGCGTCGGTGAGCTGGATCTCGCCGCCCTTCCCCGGCGCCGTCGACTCGAGCACGTCGAAGATCTCGGGCTTGAGGACGTATCGCCCGATGATCGCGAGGTTCGACGGCGCCTCGGCCGCCGACGGCTTCTCGACCAGCCCGGTGACGCGCACCACGTCGTCGTCGGCCGTGCCCTGTACGGCGGCGCAGCCGTAGAGGTGGATCTGCCCGGGGTCGACCTCCATCAGGGCGACGACGGTCGCCGACTGCGCCTGGCTCACCTCGATCATCCGGGTCAGCAAGGGGTCGCGCGCATCGATCAGGTCATCGCCGAGCATGACGGCGAAGGTCTCGTTGCCGACGTGCTTCTTCGCGCGCAGCACGGCGTGCCCGAGACCCTTGGGGTCCCCCTGACGCACGAAGTGGATGTCGGCGAGGGAGCTCGTCTCGACGACCCGTGCGAGCTTGGCGTCGTCCCCCTTCTTCTCGAGGGTGTGCTCGAGCTCGGTGACGCGGTCGAAGTGGTTCGCGAGGGCGTTCTTGTTGCGCCCGATGATCACGAGCACGTCGTCGATCCCCGCGGCGACCGCCTCTTCCACGACGTACTGGATCGCCGGCTTGTCGACGACCGGCAGCATCTCCTTCGGCATGGCCTTCGTGGCGGGGAGGAAGCGCGTGCCGAGGCCCGCGGCGGGGATGACTGCTTTGATCCGAGTGTCCATGCCTGAACGCTATGGGCGTCGCGTTAAGAGGCGATTACGAGCGCGTGACCGGCCGCGTCCGCTCGACTCTGCGACGGGAAGCGCCGCGGGCGTGCGGCGCCGGTTTGGATGCCGCATCCCGATGCCGTAAGCTTGATCCTTGGTGCCCGCGCCCCTGCTGGCCGGTCATCACGAACGTGAGCCCTCCACTGGTGTGTTTCCCCCGACATCCGTCGGCGAAACCCCCCGGAGCGGGATTCACGAACCTCTCCGTTCGAATCAAGAAAGCAGCACTATTGTGACGCGCACGTACACCCCCAAGGCTGGCGAAGCCCAGCGCGAGTGGCACATCATCGACGCGACCGACG
>DASUQB010000135.1:0-8917 GCA_036280835.1 Microbacterium sp.
GTCATGGCGCCGTGCGCCTTCAGGTCGCTGGCGAGCACCGGCTCCCGCTCGCGGGTGTACGCCACGACGATGCGCCCGAGCCGCTGCTTGAGGTCGGCGAGGCTCGTCGCGAGGCAGAAGATCGCCATGACCTCCGATGCGACGACGATGTCGAAGCCGGATTCGCGGGGGTAGCCGTTGCCGACGCCGCCGATGCCCGTGACGACGTGCCGCAGCGACCGGTCGTTCACATCGAGCACCCGCCGCCACGTGATGCGGCGCACGTCGATGCCGAGCGCATTGCCCTGGTGGATGTGGTTGTCGATGAGCGCGGCCAGCAGGTTCGTGGCGAGCGCGATGGCGGCGAAGTCGCCGGTGAAGTGCAGGTTGATGTCCTCCATCGGCACCACCTGGGCCTGTCCGCCGCCGGCGGCGCCGCCCTTCATCCCGAACACCGGGCCGAGCGCCGGCTCGCGGAGGCAGATCATGGCGCGCTCGCCGATGCGGCTGAGCGCATCGCCCAGTCCGACCGTCGTGGTGGTCTTGCCCTCCCCCGCGGGCGTCGGCGAGAGGGCGGTGACGAGCACGAGCCTGCCCTGCGGCCGGTCCTCGATGCTCTTCAGGAACGACAGCGCGACCTTGGCCTTGTGACGCCCGTAGGGCTCGAGGGCCTCGTCGGGGATGCCGAGGCTCTCGGCGATCCGGCCGATCGGACGCAGGGTCGCCGCCTGGGCGATCTCGATATTGCTCGGGCTCATCGGTGATCCTCCCGCGGTCGCCGTTGACCGCTCGCCCAGCCTAGGGGGCGGGGTGAGGGGTCGGGCGGTGCGGATCGCCGCGGGGCTCGACAGCGGGGTGAGGTCGCTGCGCCCGTTCGCGCGCGGTTCCCCCTGCTGCTTCCGAAGTGCGCGGGCTCAGGCGGCCGCGATCACCGCGAGCACGGCCTCGCCGTAGGCTTCGCGCTTCTTGGCGCCGATGCCGCTGATGCCGTCCAGGTCGCGGACGGAGGCCGGCCGGGCCTCGGCGAGCGCGCGCAGCGTGGCGTCTCCGAACACGATGTAGGCGGGAACGCCCTGCTCCTTGGCCGCGCCGGCCCGCCAGGTGCGGAGCGCCTCGAAGAGGCTCCGATCGGCGGGATCGGTGAGTTCGGAGGCGGCGCTCGTGCGGGTGCGCCGCGCACCGGCGCCCGTGCGCCCGAGCACGTCGCGACGCAGCGAGACCGTGCGACGGCCGCCGAGCACCTCGGCGGCCTCCTCGCCGAGCGCCAGGGTGCCGTACTCCCCCTTGGCGACGAGCAGCTTCTGCGCGAGCAGCTGGCGCACGACGCTCCGCCAGTCCTGGTCGGAGATGTCGGCGCCGATGCCGAAGGTCGCGAGCTTGTCGTGGCCCTGCTGACCGACCCGGTCGGTGCGGGTGCCGCGCAGGATGTCGATGAGGTGGCCGGCACCGAACGCCTGGCCGCGCTCGCGCTGCAGGCGCACGATGGTCGACATCAGCTTCTGAGCGGCGACCGTGCCGTCCCATGCCTCGGGCGGCTCGAGGCAGGTGTCGCAGTTGCCGCACGGGGCGGACGGCTCGCCGAAGTATCCGAGCAGGTCGACGCGGCGGCATCCAGTCGTCTCGCACAGCGCGAGCATCGCGTCGAGGTGCTGGCCCATCCGGCGTCGATGCGTCGCGTCGCCGGCCCCCTGGTCGATGAGCCGTCGCTGCTGCACGACGTCGCCGAGGCCATAGGCCATCCATGCGATCGAGGGCTCTCCGTCGCGACCCGCACGACCCGTCTCCTGGTAGTACCCCTCGACGGACTTCGGCAGGTCGATGTGCGCCACGAAGCGCACGTCCGGCTTGTCGATCCCCATCCCGAACGCGATCGTCGCGACCATCACGACGCCGTCCTCGCGGAGGAACCTCGCCTGATTCGCTGACCGCGTCGCCGGATCCAGCCCCGCGTGGTACGGAAGGGCGTCGATGCCCTTGCCGCGCAGGAACTCCGCCGTCTGCTCCACCGTCTTGCGGCTGAGGCAGTACACGATGCCCGCCGGCGCCCAGTCGGTCGCACCGCCGTCATGCCCGGCGGCTTGACCCTGTCGAAGGGCGCCGATGAAGGCCAGCAGCTGCTGGCGCGCCTCGGCCTTCGGCACGATCCGGTACTGGATGTTGGGCCGGTCGAAGCTCGCGACGAAGTGCCGGGCGTCGGGCAGACGCAGGCGCTCGGTGATCTCCTTGTGCGTCGCCTCGGTGGCCGTGGCGGTGAGCGCGACACGGGGAACGCCGGGGAACTGCTGACCGAGCTCTCCGAGCATCAGATAGTCGGGGCGGAAGTCGTGGCCCCACTGCGACACGCAGTGCGCTTCGTCGATCGCGATGACCGAGAGCGTGCCGCGCTGGAGGAGCGCTCGCGTCGCGGAGTTGGACAGCCGCTCGGGGGCGACGTAGATGAGGTCGAGCTCGCCCGCGAGGTAGGCGCGTTCGACGGCGGCGCGCTGCTGCGGCGCCTGGGTCGAGTTCAGATATGCGGCCCGCACGCCGTTGGCCACGAGGGCGTCAACCTGATCGTGCATCAGGGCGATGAGGGGGCTGACGACGAGGCCCGTGCCCGGACGGACGAGGGCGGGGATCTGGTAGATCAGGCTCTTGCCGCCGCCGGTGGGCATGAGCACGACGGCGTCGCCGCCGGCGACGAGCTGCTCGATCGCCTCGGCCTGGTTTCCGCGGAACGACTCGTAGCCGAAGACGGTGTGAAGCGCCTCAAGGGGAGTCGCGTAGCGCGACGGGGTCGCGCGCGGCTGGGAGGGCGGCGCGGTGGCGGTGGCGGTGGCGGTGGATGCCCGGCGGCTCGCGGGCCCGGCTGCCGCCGGCCAGGCTGCCGCCGGCCAGGCGTCCTCGGGCGGAGGCGCCCAGCTGTCGTCCGCGGGCGGGGCCCACGAATCGTCGGGCGGGGGCATCTCCTCGGGGTCCCAGGGCGCGTAGTCCTCGAGCGGCGGAGCGTCATCTGCCGGGAGGAATGTCACTCGTCGAGTGTAACGAGCGGGGCCGACAGGGTTCCCCTTGCCGCCGGGACGTGCAGAGCGCTCACCCGTCGCGTGCTGTGCAGGAAGATGCGGCTCACGGTCCGCGCCTTTCGTCTCGGTGACGAACCTGAACCCCGCGCGCTCAGCATCCGTTGTCGCTCGCTTCCCTCCTCGTTCAGCGAGACGGACCGCGGACCTCCCCCGAGATGCCACGACTCACTTCCCGGCGCCGGCGCCGCCCCTGCGCCGAGCCGCCAGAGCGTCACCGTTTCCTCCACAGGCCATGCCCGAAATCGGGTTTGAACAGGGGCCGGATTCATTCGCTGATCTGGCCCGTTCCGCCGCATCGAATGTCGGTGGTCGGGGATTGAATGAAGGCATGAATCGCCTCGCCGACACCCTCGAGTCCGTGCGCTCGACGCTGTCGGCGGCGCTCCCCGCCGCGTTCCAGGCGGATGCGGTGCGGACCATGCCCGACGATGATCTCCTCCGAACGATGGCCACCGCGGCCGCCATCATGAGGCAGCTGGAGGCGGTGATCATCGAGGGCACGAGCCAGGTGCAGGAACGCTCGGATGCCGCCGCCCGCGACGGCCGGCTCACGACGCGGATGGGATGCCGGTCGGTTTCGGAGCTGGTGCAGCGGGCGACGCGCGCCTCGAAGCACACCGTGTCGGCCTACGAGCGAGCGGCCATCGGGGTGCAGCAGCACGTCGCACCCTCCTCCGGCGAACGGCTGCCGGCGGACTACCCCTGCCTGCGCGCGGCGATGATCGACGGCGCGATCGGAGTCGACGGCTTGACGGCGGTCATGGCGCCGCTCTCCCAGTTGGCAGGTGCAGCCGGTCGGATGGCGCACCTCGCCGCAGACGCGGAACTCGCCGCATCCGCTCGTGGGGAAGGAGTGGATGCCGCGCCGCCGGCGTGCGCGGAGGACCTCCGCGCCATCGCCCAGGTCTGGGCCGTCTACCTCGATCAGGACGGCGCGGAGCCCCGACAGGCCGCGGCGATGCGCAAGCGCGGACTCGCCCTGGGTGCCGGCCGCGACGGGCTCGTCCCGATCCGGGGACAGCTGCTCCCCGAGGTGGCGGCGCAGCTGCAGCGGATCTTCGACTCTCTTCTGAACCCGAAGCTGGACGGACCGCGGTTCGTCGACACAGCTTCACCGCGCATCGGCCCCGACGACACCGGCAGTGGCCGTGGGCTCGACGGAGTGACCCGCGATGGTGCGTACGGCACCGGAGTCGGTGAACCGGGCGGCTGGGCCCGCCACGAAGATGCGGTGCTGCACGATCGGGCCGACATGCGCACGCGCACCCAGCGACAGCACGACGCCCTCGCGACCGCCCTCACCGTTTCGGCGAGATCCGGGGAGTTGCCCACCATCGGCGGCGCCGCCCCGACTCTCGTCGTCGCCGTTCGCGCTGAAGATCTGAGGAGCGGACGCGGGTATGCGCAGCTGGACGGCGCGACCGAACCGGTCTCCATCGGGGTCGCCCGGCATGTGGGGTGCGATGGCGCCGTTCAGCGGGTGATCTCCGAAGAAGCCGGCCGGATCATCGGCATCCATACCCTCGACCGCGTGTTCAACCACCATCAGCGCAAGGCCATCACCCTCCGTGACGGGGGATGCATCATCCCGGGCTGCCGGGTCCCTGCCTCGTGGTGCGAGGTCCACCACGTCACGGACCACGCGCGCGGCGGTCCCACGCACAGCGACAACGGAGTGCTGCTCTGCTGGCACCACCACCGCACGCTCGACGCCAACGGCTGGTCGGTACGGATGCCTCGCGGGGTGCCGGAAGTCCGCGGGCCGTCGTGGTGGGACCCGCACCAGCGCTGGAGACCGACGACGGCCTCCCCCACCCGCATGCTCGATCGCATGGTGCGAAGGCAGTGATCCGCGGGAGTGATCGCCGACTGTGCGGAGATCTGCAACGCCGGAGCGGCAACCCCTGGAGAGCCGCAGCGCCCAGAGCCGGAGCGCCCCGAGCCGCAGCGCCCCGACCCGCAGCACCCGGCCCGCCGCACCTACAGCCGCAGCACCTCGGTGATCCGCACGATCGCGGCGCCCGCCTCTTCCGAGGCCGCCAGGTCCACCTCGCCGCGGATGCGCCAGTCGTGGTCGCCCGCGGGGTCGTCTATCGTCTGCTCGACCCTCCACACGCCGGATTCCGCGGCATCCGACTCGTCGACCGTGACGAGGCGCGGCGAGCGCGCGGCGCCGCCGGTCAGCATCTCGTCGTGCTCGTCGAAGTAGGCGTCCAACGCCGCCGACCAGTCCACATCGGGGTCGAGCGCCGCGAGGTCGTCGTCCTTCTGCAGCGCCGCGAGCCGCACGCGCCGGAACAGCTCGTTGCGCACCAGCACCATGAAGGCCCGCCGGTTGGTGAGCACCGACGGCGGAGCCGGCGGCACGACGGGCGCCGTCGGGTCCGTGACCGGGTTGATCAGGCTCTCCCACTCATCGACGAGCGACGAGTCGACCTGGCGCACCAGCTCGCCGAGCCACGCGATGAGATCGAGCAGCTCGGAGGTCTGCGCCTCGGCCGGCACCGTCTGACGGATCGCCCGGTACGCGTCGCTCAGGTACCGCAGCACGAGCCCCTCGCTGCGGGCCAGCTGGTAGTACGAGATGTGCTCGGCGAACGACAGGGCGCGCTCGAACATGTCGCGCACGACCGACTTCGGCGACAGCTCGAAGTCGCGCACCCACGGCTGGCTCGTCGCGAAGACCTCGTAGGACTGCAGCAGCAGTTCCTCGAGCGGCTTGGGATAGGTCACCTCTTCGAGGGCGTCCATGCGCTGGTCGTAGTCGAGGCCCTCGCGCTTCATCGCGGCGACCGCGTCCCCGCGCGCCAGGAACTGCTGCTGGGACAGCACGGGGCGCGGGTCATCGAGCGTCGACTCGATCACGCTGACCACATCGAGGGCGTAGTGCCCGGTGCCGGCGCCGTGGGCGTGCGCCGGCGAGCCGGGGGTCTGGGGCGGAGCCCCGACCGGCGCGGCGTCATCCGGATCGAGCAGGTCGATCGCGGCGAGCGCGAAGGGCGACAGCGGCTGGTTGAGCGCGAAGTTGGGCTGCAGATCGACGGTGAGCCGGATGACGGGGGCCGAGGTCTCGCCGCCTCCCGTCCTGTCCACCACGACCACCCCGGCAGCGACGAGCGTGCGGAAGATGCCGAGCGCCCGGCGGGCGAGCTCGTACCGGCGCGCCCGCGTCTCGTGGTTGTCGAACACGAGCGAGCGGACGTTCGCGAACACGTCCCCGCCGCGCGCGATGACGTTGATGAGCATCGCGGCAGTGAGCTGCAGGTGCGGTTCGAGCGGCTCGGGCTCGGCATCGACGAGCCGCTCGAACGAAGCCTCGCCCCAGTTCACGAAGCCCTGCGGGGCCTTCTTGCGCACGATCTTCTTCTGCTTCTTGGGGTCATCGCCCGCTTTGGCGACGGCGCTGGTGTTCTCGATCTCGTGCTCGGGCGCCATGACGACCACCGTCCCGGCGGTGTCGTAGCCGGCGCGGCCGGCGCGCCCGGCGACCTGGTGGAACTCGCGGGCGCTGAGCTGCCGCATCCGCTGCCCGTCGTACTTGGCGAGCGCGGTGATCATGACGGTGCGGATCGGCACGTTGATGCCCACCCCGAGGGTGTCGGTGCCGCAGATCACGCGCAGCAGCCCGCGCTGTGCGAGCGTCTCGACGAGGCGCCGGTAGCGCGGAAGCATCCCCGCGTGGTGAACCCCGATGCCGGCGCGCACGTAGCGGGACAGCGTGCGCCCGAACGCTGTCGTGAACCGGAACCCCCCGATCGCCTCGGCGATCGCATCCCGCTGCTCCCTGGTCGCGATCCGCACGCTCGAGAGCGCCTGTGCCCGCTCCATCGCGGCCGCCTGCGAGAAGTGCACGATGTACACCGGCGCCTGGCCGGTCTCCAGCAGCTCCTCCACGGTCTCGTGAACGGGTGTGCGCGCGTACGAGAAGTGCAGGGGGACGGGACGCTCGACCCCCGTGATGCGCGCCGTCGGCCGGCCCGTGCGGCGCGACAGGTCGTCGGCGATCGCGGCCACATCGCCGAGCGTCGCCGACATCAGCACGAACTGCGCGCGGGAGAGCAGCAGCAGGGGGATCTGCCACGCCCAGCCGCGATCGGGATCGCCGTAGTAGTGGAACTCGTCCATGACCACCTGGTCCACCGGCAGGTCCGCGCCCTGACGCAGGGCGAGGTTGGCCAGGATCTCGGCGGTGCAGCAGACGATCGGGGCGTCGGGGTTGACCGAGCTGTCGCCCGTGACCATCCCCACGTTGGAGGCCCCGAAGATGTCGGCGAGCGCGAAGAACTTCTCACTCACCAGCGCCTTGATGGGAGCCGTGTAGTAGGTGCGGCCTCCGCGGGCGAGGGATGCCGCGTGTGCGGCGATCGCGACGAGCGATTTCCCCGTGCCCGTCGGCGTGGAGAGGATGACGTTCGCGCCCGACACCAGCTCGATCGCCGCCTCGTCCTGGGCGGGATAGAGCGCGAGCCCCTGATCGGCGGCCCACGCGACGAATCCCTCGTAGATCGCGTCGGCGTCGGCGCCGTGCGGAACACGCTCGAGAAGGGATGTCGACACGTGACGAGTCTGCCAGGCCGGACGACACTGGCCGGCCTGACAGAGAACGCCCCTCCGCTGCTACTGCGGCAGCGCGCCCGCGATGGCCGCCGCGAGAGCCTGCTGGCCGGACACGTTCGGGTGGAAACCGCGGTCGGCGACGGGCTTGCCGGACGCGAGTCCGCTGATCCACCGGTCACCGGTGTCGCAGAGGCCGTGTCCGTCGAAGACGGCGGCCACGTCGACGTACGTCACGGCCGGATCGGCGGAGCCGAACTGTCCGGTGAATGCCGCCTGGTACGCCGCGATGCCGGCCTGGATGGCCTGGTTCACCAGGGCGATGCCCTGGTTGACCGCCATGGTCTGCTGCGCCGTGAACTTCACGGGAGCCCCCTGGAACGCCCCGACACTGCACGAGTCGGTGACAGTGCCGAACAGCTCCGGGTAGCCGGTGACCACGATCATCGCGTTCGGAGCAGCCGCCCGCACGGCGCCGAGCAGCTGGGCGATCCCTCCGGGGATGGTCGCCAACGCGGCGGGGATCCCCGCCTGGGCTTCCAGGCAGTCCGTCGGAGTGCCTCCGCTGCTGCAGGCGGCGAGCACGGCCTGCCAGTCCAGGTTGTTGACCCCCGCGGTGATCGTCACGAGCTGCGTCGCCAGCCCCAGGTCGGCCATCGCCGCCTGCCCCAGCACGTCGGTCGTGTCGGCGCCCGCGCACGCGCGCGAGTCGACCCCTCCGAACCCGCCCGCCAGCAGCAGCGGATACGACTTCTTGGATCGCAGGCACTGCTGGTCGACGTAGGGCATGTTGCCCGTGCCGGCCGCCTCGGAGTCGCCGAGCGCGACATACGGCGCACCCAGGTGCCCGTCCGCTGATGCAGCGGGAACCCCCACGGCGAGCGCCGACGCGCCCAAGGCCAGAGCCGCGAGCATGGAAAGAAGACGTCGTTTCATGATTCCCCCTTGAAGATGATTCCCCCGAACCGATCCGCGGCGCCCCAGACCCCGAACTTGGGCTGATCGTAGACCCGCGGCGCGTCGTCCGCCAGAGTGCAGCGCATGTCCCGCCATCCGGGCTGGTGGAATGCCATGCACGCGCATACGTTGAGGGAGGAAGACGAAGGGATGTCCATGACCGAGCAGGCGACCACCCCGGGGACGAGCCCCACCCGCACCGACGAGGCCCAGAAGACCGTCACCCGCAACGACGAGGCAGGTCGCTACGAGATCCTGGTGGAGGGCGCCGTCGCCGGATACACCGAGATCGAGGCCGACGGCAAGGGACGTGTGATCTTCCCGCACACCGAGATCGATCCGGCCTACAAGGGCATGGGCCTCGG
>DASUQB010000136.1:0-5769 GCA_036280835.1 Microbacterium sp.
CAGATGCTGCGCAAGGTCACCGTGGTCGACCACGCCGACACCGATCTGCTCCCGGGTGAGCTGGTGGACTTCAAGCGCTACCAGTCGATCAACCGCGAGACGGTCGCCGAGGGCAAGCGCCCCGCGTCGGGTCGTCCCGAGCTCATGGGCATCACCAAGGCGTCGCTTGCGACCGAGTCGTGGCTCTCCGCCGCCTCGTTCCAGGAGACGACCCGCGTGCTGACCCAGGCGGCCATGGACGGCAAGAGCGATCCGCTGGTCGGCCTCAAGGAGAACGTCATCATCGGAAAGCTGATCCCCGCCGGCACGGGCCTTGCGAA
This sequence comes from Microbacterium sp., assembly GCA_036280835.1. GTDB lineage: Bacteria > Actinomycetota > Actinomycetes > Actinomycetales > Microbacteriaceae > Microbacterium. Next base: position 321 of record DASUQB010000136.1, read on the forward strand.
GTACCGCAATGTCACGGTCGAGGCGACGGAAGAGGCGAAGAGCGAGCGGTACCCCAACCGCATCTTCGCGTCGGACGGCGCCTACAGCGAGGCCGACCTCAGCTACGTCGACTTCGACAGCTTCTCGACCGACGACTTCACGCCGGGCACGTACAACTGATCCGCGCCGTCCCCTGAGACGGGGGCGCTGTGACCGAAGGGCCCCGGGAGCAATCCCGGGGCCCTTCGGCGTTCCGCGACCGCGCGGCGCCGGGCGGGTTCTACCGTGGTCCTGGAGGATCGCCATGGCCCGCATCGGCGGACGCAACACCGGGATCGCGCTTGTCGCGGGACTGCTGTGCGTGAGCGTGCTCGCCGGTCTGGCCTACCTCGCCGCGCCCCTCGCGCCGGCCACCCTCGAGTGGGTCAGCGTGAACGTCGACAGGGCGATCTGGAAGGAGTGAGCGGAGTCAGGGCCAGATGTGGTCGACGATGCTCTGCGTGTAGCCGGTCGGCGCCAGGTTCGAGTACCGGGTGTCGATCAGCACGTCGTCCCTGAAATAGAGCGTGCGGCCGTCCGTGACGGGATACTGCGGGTTCGGGAACTCCTTCTCGCAGCGCGTCCCCTCATCGGGCGAATAGCAGTTGAATCCCTCGTCGGCGGCCAGGGCGTTGAGCATGTCGAGCGCCGGGCCGCTGTTCATCCGGGTGATCTCCGTCGTGAGCCCGGTGGTGTCGGCGGCGGGATCGGCCCAGATGCAGATCAGGCTGCCGTCGGGCTGCGGGCCGGACTCCCCGAACGCGGGGTCGTTGAGCGGCGTGCCGGCCAGCTGCGCCAGCACGTCCTCCGACAGCATGTCGGCGCAGTCCGTGGGGATCTCGACGAGGACCTCGGGCGTCGCGGTCGGGGTGGGGGTCGCGCTCGCGGCACCCGTCTCGTCGGGCGTCTGCGACTCGATCGGAGCCGGCGATCCGCTCTCGCCCCCTCCGCCGCCGGTCGCGCACGCCGAGGCCGTCGTGAGGACGACGGCGAGGGCGGCGAGCGCGAACAGGGAGCGGGCGGGACGTCGTCGTCCCGACGGGGTGCCGGTCATGCGCTCACAGTAGCGGCGGCGGATGCCGTCCTCCCGCCGACCCGCGGCGACCGACCGCGGTGCGCTCGCGCGACGCATCGGCACGCCTCCTCGACACGCATCGGCACGCCTCCCTGGGCGGCGCGGGGACGCGGGGTACTCTCGCATGGCGGGGACGTCCCCCGCGTGAGGAGTGCGCCCCGATGAGTGATCCCCAGGCTTCGAAGCCGGAGGCCCCGATCGGCGAGCCCGTCGCAGAGCCGACGCCCACGGACGACGTGGTGGGCCGCGCGAACGGCAGCCTCGCCGACGCAGAGGCCGCCCGCGACGGCGTGCCCGCCGACGCCTCGCGCGACGACTCCGTGTCCGCCGTTCCCGCCGAGCACGACACGACGTCAGCGGGTGCCGCCCACCGCGACGACGTGCGCGCCTCCGAGGCCGACACGGCCGTGGTGCCGCCGCGCTCGACCTCCTCCTCCGCCGACGATGTGCCGTGGTACGACCGGCCGGAGCACCTGCAGCCCGCCGGCGCGACGGCTCCCGACACCACTCACTCGAGCACGACCGCCGCGGGGACGACCGCCGCCGCCGGGGCATCGGCCGCCGCGGCGACGCCCGTCGCCTCCAGCGAGCCCGCCTACGCCACGCAGACGCCGCAGCCGATCTTCGTGCAGGCGCCCGAGGCGCCGCTGCCGCGCGGCAACCGCGGCGCGGCCGGCGCCATCGGCCTGCTCGCAGCCCTGTCGTTCGCCGTGCTGCTGCTGCTCGCCTCGATCGGCTTCGGCCTCATCACGGGCGACGTGACCATCGACGGCCTCCTCGACGCCACGCTCGCCGTGCTGGTCACCTGGGCCTTCTGGGTTCCGGTCGTCGTCTTCTTCATCGCGTTCTGGCTGCTCGGCGCCATCATCAACCGTGGCCGCTGGGGCCATTGGGTCGTGTTCGGGCTTCTCGTCGGCGTCGCCTCGTACGTGGGGTTCATCCTCGGCCAGCTCTTCCAGGCTCCCTTCTGGATGCTGAGCGCGAGCCAGGGCGCCGGCGTCGTGGACGACAACCTCCTGGCCCCGCTGGCGATCGCCTCGTTCGTGATCGGCCGGGAGCTGACCATCTGGTTCGGCGCCTGGGTGTCCGCGCGCGGCAAGCGCGTCACCGAGCTCAACATCGAGGCGCAGCGCGAATACGAGCGCACGCTCGAAGCCGGTCCCAAGCTCGTCCGCCAGTAGGCACGGGAAGGCACGCGCACGTCCGGCGAGCAGCAGCCCGGCGGCGGACTCCGGTGGCCCGCACTGCTGGCGCTCGCGACCGTCGCGTTCCTCGCCCTGGTGATCTTCGCGCTCGGGATGACGAGCCTCTTCACGAACACAGATGTCATCGACACCCCCGGCCTGACGGCGGTTCCGGGTGCCACGGGCATCGTGATCTCGGCGGGCGGCTTCGCGCTCGTGCTCGGCGCGGGCCTGCGGGCGCCGCATCCATCGTTCTACTCGGCCCTGTGGGCCGCCCTCGCGGCCGTGCTCGCGCACCTCGCGGGCGTGTGGGCGGCTGCGCTGGTCTCCGGCGCCGACGCCGCCCTCGCAGCATCGGTCATCGGGCGGCTCACCCTCGGGTGGGTGGCGCCCGTGGTGGCCGTGAGCGCATTCGTGACGGGCTGGGCGGCGATCGCCGTGGCGCGCACGGGATCACGCCCGCCCCGCTGGCCGTGGGAGCGGAACGACGAGAGCGAGTGACCGCACGCGGAAACGGCCGGATGCCGCGGAGTCCCGCGCCCCGCACAGTACGGTAAGAGCATGGAGCGGTCGCTCGAGACCCAAGTCAGCCAGGCCGTGGACGCCTGGCTGAAGTGGCTCCCTCGATGGGAGCCGGCGACGCATCGGGGACGCGTCGCCCCCTGTCGACGGTGCTTCGGGTCGCCCGTCCTGTCGGCGGCCGGCCTCGGGGCCGACGTGCCGCACGGCGTGCAGCACGGGCTCTCCACCCGCATCAAGACGATCGTCGATCACTCCGTCGCGGATTACACGGCGCGGAACCTCCCGATGCTGCAGGCGGAGCTCGACCAGCAGGCCGCGCGCAACCGGGCTCGCAGCTACCGGCCGAGCGAGGGTCTGGAGCCGGAGTTCGAGGGGCTGCCGCTCGACCCCGATCCTGTGCCGGGCGCGCCGTTCCTCTTCACCATCTCCGGCCTCGCGGACGCGGCGGATGCCGACGTGCCGGACCTGCCCCCGCTGAGCGATGACGCGAAGGCCGCGCTCCGCCAGGAGGTCGGTCTCGCCGACGACTACGCGAACATGGTCGGCCGGGAGGTCTGCGCCGTGCTGCTGCACCACCGCCTCCGCATCCAGGCGGCCATCGCGCAGTACGTGGAGCCGCAGATCGAGGCGATGCTCCAGGAGCTCGCGCAGGCGCTCGATGCGCCGTTCGATCCGAACGACCCGCCCCCCATCGTCTGAGCGCTATCCCCAGGCCGCGGCCCGCCAGGGGTGACGCTCAGCCCCGCTTGTTAGCATGGGCCGCAGCCCTGCGGCTCCCGCGAATCGCGTCCGGACCGGGGCGCGTTCTGATTGACGCTGAGTTGTGGTCGACGCCGAGGCAAGGAGTGGGAGTGGCAAAGCGCCTTCCGTCCGCTCCTCCGCGGCTGCCCGGACTCACCTACGTCAGGCCGCTCGGCTCCGGCGGCTTCGCCGACGTGTTCCTGTACGAGCAGGACATGCCGCGCCGCGCGGTCGCCGTGAAGGTGCTGCCCGGAGACCTGCGCGACCCCGAGCTGGTGCGCACGTTCAACGCCGAGGCCGACGTCCTCGCGCACCTCTCCGCGCATCCGTCGATCGTCACGGTGTACCAGGCCGGCATCTCGGCCGACGGCCGGCCCTTCATCGTGATGGAGCACTGCCCCGGCTCGCTCGCCCAGCGGTACCGCATCGAGCGGCTCCCCGTCGATGAGGTGATGGCCATCGGCGTCAAGATCGCCGGCGCCCTGGAGTCCTCGCACCGCGCCGGACTCGTGCACCGCGACGTCAAGCCGAGCAACATCCTGCTCACCAGCTTCGGCGTTCCCGTGCTCGCCGACTTCGGCATCGCGGCGTCCCTCGCGCGCGCCTCGCGTGACGAGGTCTTCGCGATGTCGGTGCCGTGGAGCGCCCCGGAGGTCGTCGCCGAGCAGACGACCGGCACCATCGCGAGCGAGGTGTGGGGTCTCGGCGCCACGGTCTACTCGCTGCTCGCCGGTCAGAGCCCCTTCGAACGGCTGGATCGGGCCCACAACACGCGCGACCATCTCCGCCGCCGCATCCTGCGTGCGACCTACACGCGCATCCCACGGCCCGATGTGCCCGATGCGCTGCAGGACGTGCTGGCGGTCGCGATGAGCAGGGCGCCGGGAGATCGGCAGCCGAGCGCCCTCGCCTTCGCGGAGGCGCTTCGCGGCGTGCAGGCGCAGCTCGGCCTTGCGCCCACGCCGATCGAGGTGGCGGTGCCGGAGTGGGCGGCGCAGGATGCCGCCATCGACTTCGCGGATGCCGGCGTTCGCGGGCCCGCGCGATCGAGCGTCCCGCACGACACCGTGCGCAAGGCCGCCCCCGCGCCGTCGCCCGCGATCGGCCGCGTGCACGACGGCGCGGACTGGCCGGCACCGGACGCGCCGCGGCGCCGGCGTCGCTGGGTCCTCGCCGGGGGGATCGCGATCGCCGTGCTCGCCTCGGGGGCCGCGGCCTGGGCCGTGCTCTCGGGCTGGGTGCTCTGACCATGGCACGCCGTCGCGCCGCCGTCGCCGCGCTCGGAGCCGTGGCGGCCGTCACCGCCGTGATCGGAGTCAGTGCGGTCTGGCCGGGCCTGGATGCCCAGCGCACCGCACCCGTCGACACGTCGGTGTGGGCGCTGCAGACGGGGGAGGGTCAGCGCTACGCGCGTGTGAACACGGCGGTCGACGAGCTCGACACGGTGCGTTCCGTCAGCAACCCGTCGGCCATCGCGCAGACCGACGGCGGGGCCTACCTCTTCTCCGAGAGCTACGGCCGCCTCACCGCGATCGACCAGGCGCTTCCGGTGGATCTCGACGAAGAGGCGCTCCGCGGCTCCCCCACGACCCCGGCCGGCACGGTGTCCGTGGCCGTCGCGGGCGACTACGCGGCCTATCTGACCGACACGGGCGCGGTGCACGTCGGCACGCTCTCCGACGGAGACGTCACCCAGGTCGACCCCTACGGCGCGGACGATGACGACGAGGACCGGCCCGAGTACACCGCGGAGGCGATCGAGGTCACCCCCGACGGCAGGCTCTTCAGCTACTCGTCGGAGGACGGCGCGATGATCCGCTACCGGATCGCCGATGCGCGGGTGGAGCAGCGCGATGAGATCCCCGACGGCCCCTCCGGCCCCGGGATCGGCATCGCCGCCACGGGCGA
>DASUQB010000137.1:0-9635 GCA_036280835.1 Microbacterium sp.
CGATCACCAGTTCGGCTGCGGGCTTGTCGGGCACCCAGTCAGCCTAGGGGCGGCATCCGTCGCAACGACCGGCGGTGGGGCCTTCTCCCGGATGCGAGCCGGGAAGATAATGTCCCCGTGGACGTGCCGGAGCGGTCGGTCGCCCCTGCTGATGCGGGGGAGCTTCAGCGGATGAGGTGGCGCGCCTACGGTCCGGATGCCGACATCGCCCGCGACCCGGCGGCACAGGCCGGGATGTCCGAGCTGGAGGCGGCGATCGGCCAGCGGGTCCTCGCGCTGGCCGGCGGTCAGCCGGACGACCCGGCACGCTGGTGTGGGACTTCCCGGCGCCGCCGCCCGGCGCTTACGGGTGTGGCGGGACGACACATCGGGCTTCTGCGTTTGCATCTTGTTTCATCTGTGTTTCTGTTGTAGCTTGTTGATATTCCCCACGACGAGGAGCAGGATGTACGCAACGGAGCGGCAGGGCCGCATCGCCGACGGCATCGCGACGCAGGGTCGCGTGTCGGTCGTCGAACTCGCCACCAGCCTCGGCGTCACGACCGAGACGATCCGGCGCGACCTCGACGCCCTCGAGCAGGCGGGCCTGCTGCGCCGGGTGCACGGGGGAGCGATCGCGCCGCGCCGCGCGAGCCTCGTCGAGCCGTCGCTCGATGAGCGCTTCGCGATGGCCGGCACCGCCAAGACCGCCATCGCCGCGCGGGCCCTCGATGCGATCGGCCGCGGCTATCGGGGTGCGGTGCTGATCGACGCCGGCTCCACGACCGGAGCGCTCGCCACGCTCCTTCCCGCACACGTCGCCGAGAACCAGGTGGACCTCGATGTGGTCACGCACGCCATTCCGATCGCCCACGCTCTCTCGGCGGTTCCGGGAATCGAGCTCGCGGTGCTGGGCGGACAGGTGCGGGGACTCACCGCCGCCGCCGTCGGCCCCTCCACCGTCCTCGCCATCGAGAACCTGCGCCCCGACCTCGCCTTCGTCGGCGTCAACGGGCTGTCCGCCGAATTCGGCCTCAGCACCCCGGACCAGGGAGAGGCCGCGGTCAAGTCGGCCATCGTGCGCGGCGCGCGGCGGGTGGTCGTCCTCGCGGACTCGTCCAAGTTCGGCGTCGAATCGCTGGTGCGCTTCGGCAGGCTCGACGACGTCGACATACTCGTCACCGACGAACAGCCGGATGCCGCTCTCGCCGATGCCCTCGACGCGGCCGGAGTGGACGTGTGGGTCGCATGATCGTCACCGTCACGCCGAACCCCTCCCTCGACCGCGCGATCGCGCTCGACGGTCCGCTCGAGACCGGCGAGGTGCAGCGCGCGACGGGTGACCGACAGGATGCCGGCGGCAAGGGCATCAACGTCAGCCGCGCCCTCGCGGCCGCCGGCCTCGACACCGTCGCGCTCTTTCCCGCCGCGATGACAGACCCCTTCATCCGGCTCGTCGAGGGTTCGGGCGTCGCCGCCCGGGCCGTGCCGGTCACCGGGCGCGTGCGCTCGAACATCACCCTCGTCGACCCCTCGGGCACGACGACGAAGATCAACCTGCCCGGCGACGCCTCGGTGGCGGCCGCCGCGGAGCTCATCCTCGCCGAGATCGTCGACGCCGCGGCGGACGCGTCGTGGCTCGTGCTGGCGGGCTCGCTGCCCCCGGGTCTGAGCGACGACTTCTTCGCGCGCGTGACCCACGCGGTGCGCGAACGCTGGGGGGCGGACGCGCCGCGAATCGCGGTCGACACGTCGGGAGCGCCGCTCCGGGGAGCGGTCGAGGCCCACCCCGACCTCATCAAGCCGAACGGCGAGGAGCTCGCCGAGCTGCTCGGCGACGAACCCGGTGACGACGCCGAGCACCCGGCCGTGGCGCTCGAGCGTGCCCGCCGCCTCGTGCCGGAGCGCGTCGGAGCCGCCCTTGTGACGCTCGGGTCCCGAGGCGCGCTGTATGTGGATGCCGACACGGCGCTCTTCGCCCCGGCGCCCAAGATCACCGTCCGCAGCACCGTCGGCGCGGGCGACAGCTCGCTCGCCGGCTTCCTGATCGCCGACGGCGGCCACCCCGCCGCCCGGCTCTCCAGCGCGGTCGCGTACGGCGCGGCCGCGGCATCCCTGCCCGGCACACAGACACCGACTCCGGCGGACGCGAGCATGCTCGTGACCGTCACCGACTGGACGGCCGGGCCCCCGGCCGGACTTTGACCCTCGAAGAGGAGAGTTCCATGGCTCACACGATCACCCCAGAGCTGGTGACGCTCGACGCCGACCTCGGCGCCGACAAGTCAGCCGTCATCCGTGCCCTCGCGGCGCGTGTCGTCGCGGAGGGGCGGGCGACCGACGCCGACGCCCTGCACGCCGACGCATGGGCGCGCGAGCAGAAGGACGAGACCGGCCTGCCGGGCGGCATCGCGATCCCGCACGCCAAGAGCGCGTCGGTCACGCAGCCCTCGCTCGCGTTCGCCCGCCTGAAGCCCGGCGTGGACTTCGGTGCGCCGGACGGCCCCGCCGATCTGGTGTTCCTCATCGCCGCGCCCGCGGATGCCGCCGAGGCGCACCTCGCCGTGCTCTCCAAGCTCGCGCGCAGCCTGATGCAGGACGACTTCACGGCCGGCCTGCGGGCCGCGAAGACCGACGACGAGGTCGTCGCGATCGTGCGCAACGCCATCGGCGAGGGGGATGCCGCCGCAGCCGGCGCTGTGCCGGCCGCGGTTCCCGCCGCCGCGGCATCCGTGGCCGCAGCGCCGGCATCCGCTCCCGCCGGCGACGGACTCAGCGTCGACGGCCGCCCCGCGCGCATCGTCGCGGTCACCGCGTGCGCCACCGGGATCGCGCACACCTTCATGGCAGCCGACGCGCTCACCGCCGCCGGCAAGAAGAACGGCATCGACCTCGTCGTCGAGCCGCAGGGATCCAGCGGCTACCAGGCGATCGATCGCAGTGTCATCGACAACGCGGACGCCGTGATCTTCGCCACCGACGTCGACGTGCGCGAGCAGCAGCGCTTCGCGGGCAAGCCCGTCGTGCGCTCCGGCGTGAAGCGCGGCATCGAGCAGCCGGACCAGATGATCCGCGAGGCCGTGGCCGCCGCGAACAACCCGAACGCGGCCCGCGTGAGCGGCACCGCGACCGAAGGTGGGGCGACCGAGGCCGCGCCGCTGTCGATGGGGGCCCGCATCCAGCGCATCCTTCTCACCGGTGTCAGCTACATGATCCCGTTCGTCGCCGGCGGCGGTCTGCTCATCGCGCTGGGGTTCGCCCTCGGCGGTTACGAGGTCGGTGATGAGGCGCGCACGGTCATCGCAGAGAACGCTCTGTGGGATCTGCCAGCGGGCGGGCTCGGCCAGTACCTGGGCTCGGTCGCGTTCATCATCGGTGTGACGTCGATGGGCTTCCTCGTCTCGGCTCTCGCCGGCTACATCGCCTTCGCGATCGCCGACCGGCCAGGCATCGCACCGGGCTTCGTCGCCGGTGCCATCGCCGCTCTCATGGATGCCGGCTTCATCGGCGGCATCGTCGGTGGTCTGCTCGCCGGTGTGGTCGCGTGGTGGCTCGGGCGCCTGCCGGCTCCGCGCTGGCTCAGGGGCCTGATGCCCGTCGTGATCATCCCGCTTGTGGGCTCGATCATCGCCTCCGGTCTGCTGGTGCTGTTCCTCGCCCGTCCGATCGCGGCGCTCATGCAGGGCCTCAACACCTGGCTGACGGACCTGGCCGGAACGTCCGGCATCATCATCGTCGGAATCATCCTCGGCCTGATGATGTGCTTCGATCTCGGTGGCCCCGTCAATAAGGTCGCCTACGCGTTCGCCGTCGCCGGTCTCTCCGCCGGCACGTCCGAGAACCCGACGCCGTACCTCATCATGGGTGCGGTCATGGCCGCCGGCATGGTGCCCCCGCTTGCGATGGCCCTGGCGTCCACGATCCTCGCGAGGAAGCTGTTCACGCCTGTGGAGCGCGAGAACGGCGTCGCGGCCTGGCTGCTCGGTGCATCGTTCATCTCCGAGGGCGCAATCCCGTTCGCTGCGGCTGACCCGCTGCGCGTCATCCCCGCCTCGATGGTGGGCGGAGCCGTGACGGGTGCCCTCAGCATGGCCTTCGCGGTGCAGTCTCTCGCCCCGCACGGCGGCGTGTTCGTGCTGTTCGCAATCAACCCGATCTGGGGGTTCCTGCTCGCCCTGGTGGCAGGCGTGCTCGTCTCCGCGTTCCTGGTGGTCGCCTTCAAGCGCTTCATCGCACCGAAGGAGCTCGCCGCGGCGGAGGACATCCCGGCGGTGGCCGTTCCGGCCTGACCCTCGCCTCCGCATCGCCGATGCGGAATGCTTGACCCACGTACGAAGTCCGACGAAAGGAAGTCCCCATGGCAGAGCGCCAGGCCACCATTGCGAGCGCCTCAGGGCTGCACGCCCGCCCCGCGAAGCTGTTCGTGCAGGCCGTGCAGGAGAAGAAGATCCCCGTCACGATCGCGACGGCGGGGGGTCCCGACCTCAACGCCGGCAGCATCCTCTCCCTCATGGGTCTGGGCGCATCCAACGGCACCGTCGTGACGCTCAAGGCCGAGGGAGAGGGCGCGGACCAGGCGCTCGACGAACTCGTCGCGCTGCTCGAGACGGACCTCGACGCGGAATAGCCCGAAACGCCGAATCGGCGCCGGCCCCTCAGGGACCGGCGCCGATTCGCGTCCGGCGCTGGGGCTGCGCTGTCGCCGAGCGAGCCTCGCGGAACGACGCGGACTACGCGTCGATGCCCTCGGACGGATCGAGGAGCAGGAACTCGCCGCCGGTCTCCTCGGTCGCCCACTTCAGGCGCGCCCGCGCCATGTCGCGGCCGATCACCGAGAGGGTCATGTCGTGGGTGCCGAATGCCATCTTCGGCTTCACGGCCAGCACGAAGTCCATCGCCTCGCCGATCTTCAGCCACGGTGCGCCGATCGGCGCCGCCAGGAGGTTCACGTCCCCCCGCGGCACGGCGTAGGAGTCACCGGGGTAGTACAGCGAGCCGTTGACCATCACTCCGACGTTGTCGACGATGGGGATCGACTTGTGGATGACGGCGTGCTCGCCGCCGAAGAACTCCAGCCTGAAGGGGTCGAGGTCGACGGTGTCGCCGGGCTTCACGACGGTGATGTCGTACCCGGCCGCCGCCTTCGCCACGCCCTCCGGTGCGTAGATCGGGATGCCGGGTGCGCCCTTGAGGATCCTGTCGAGGTGCTCCGGCGTCCAGTGGTCGGCGTGCTCGTGCGTGAGCACGACGCCGATGACTGTTCCGAGGTTGTCGAGGGGGGTCGTGAACGACCCGATGTCGATGAGGAGGCTCTTCCCGGAGTCATCGACTCGGAGGGCGGCATGTTCGTACTTCGTCACTCGCATCGTCAGAGTCAAGCGGTCGGTGCGGGGGAGGGCAAGGGCGCCGCGCTCGATTTGTTGAGGTGCCCGAACGCATGGCATACTTGTCAGGTTGTCTTGTGAGGCCCCATCGTATAGCGGCCTAGTACGCCGCCCTCTCACGGCGGTAACGCGGGTTCGAATCCCGCTGGGGTCACAAGCAGAAAACCCTCGGTTCGCCGGGGGTTTTCGTCATTTCGCGGTCGTGTGTCTGACGCGCTGCGCGACACCTGTGCCCGGAGTCGACGGCGAGCGGTCCTTGTATGAACGACTCCTCGAGCGGCACCCGTGGCGGCACGTGGGCCCCATCGTGAAGTCGCACGCCTGGCGCAAGGTGGCATGCGCGGGCGAGACCGCCGGGTCGGCCCGACGGGGTGCGCCGTTGTGCGGGGAAGAGATGGACAGCGGTGTGCAGAACGCGCGCCGACGACCCTGAATCTTCGCTGACAGAACGGCCGCGGCATCCATCAGCGATATATCGTTGAGTATCGCTGAGCCCGTGGGGGCCGGCATCACAGGAGGTCATCATGAGCGGTACCAACATGGGCGACTGGTTCGGCGGGAGCGGTCGCAGCACCAGCGGAGGCTCCGGCGGAGGCATGAGCGGAGGCTGGCCGACGGGCGGTCTCTGGGACATGATGGAGCAGCTGCGCGGCCAGTTCGAGCAGAAAGTCGGCGGAACTCGAATGGGCAAGGGCGACGTGCGCTCAGCGGTGCTGGCGTTGCTGGCCGAGAAGCCGATGCACGGCTACCAGATCATTCAGGAGATCGACGATCGCAGCGGCGGCTCGTGGAAGCCGAGCCCCGGCTCGGTGTACCCCACCCTGCAGCTGCTCGCCGACGAAGGCTTGATCAAGGCCGAGGAGTCCAATGGCCGGAAGACCTACTCCCTCACGGAGGAGGGACGCGCCGTGGCGGATGCCTCGGGCGACAAGTCAGCGCCCTGGGAGTCGTCGAGCTCCCGCGACAGCGGGCGTGCGAGCGCGCTGCCGAAGGCCGGCATCGACCTCGCGCAGGCCGCCGCGCAGGTGGGACGCTCGGGAAACCCGGAGCAGGTGAAGCAGGCCGTCGCCGTGCTCGAAGAGGCGCGCCGTAAGCTCTTCAGCATCCTCGCCCAAGACTGAACTCGCAGCTGAACGACGATCTGCCCGCGGCACGTCGGCGTCAAGGAGACTCGATGGCCGACGTCGGCAACATGCGCGCGCGCTACCGCAGGATCATGCGGTTCGCGGCGCGGTACCTGGTCCAGGCGTGGTGGTACGAACTCTTCCTGCCACGCCTGGGCCTCGCCGGCTTCTCGGCGCGCGGGCGCGCAGCGCGGCTGCGGCGGATCGCACAGCGGTTCCACGTGCTGGCGGTCGACCTCGGCGGGCTGATGATCAAGGTCGGGCAGTTCATGTCGTCGCGACTCGACGTTCTTCCCCCTGAGATCACCAAGGAGCTGGAAGGGCTGCAGGACGAGGTCCCGCCGGTTCCGTTCCCCGCCATCCGGGCACTGGCCGAGGCGGAACTCGGCGTGCCGCTCGAGCGGGCGTATTCCTTCGTCGACCCGGCCCCGCTGGCTGCCGCCTCCCTCGGTCAGGCGCACCGGGCGAGGCTCTCGGATGAAGATGCCGCCGACACGGGTCTGTCCAACGTCGTCGTCAAGATCCAGCGACCAGGCATCGACCAGGTGGTGGATGTCGATCTCCGCGCCCTGCGGAAGGTCGCCGTCTGGCTGAGCCGCGTGCGGCTGATCGCCGACCGCGTCGACATGCCCGCGCTCGTCGAGGAGTTCGCCTTCACGAGCCTGGAGGAGATCGACTACCTGCACGAAGCAGCGAGCGCCGAACGGTTCGCCCGCATGTTCGGCGATGACCCTCGTGTGAGCGTGCCGGAGATCGTGTGGGAGCGTACGACCCGGCGCGTCCTGACCCTTCAGGACGTGACCGCCGTCAAGATCAACGATCTCGAGGGACTGCGTGCCGCGGGCATAGACCCGTCGGTGGTGGCGGCGGAGTTCGCGTCCGTCATGTTCGACCAGCTCTTCGCCGACGGCTTCTTCCACGCCGACCCGCACCCGGGCAACATCTTCGTGACGCCCCGCGCAGCGCCGCAGCCCGGAGCCCTGCCGGTCGAGGGACCTGCCGCCCCGGCGTGGACCTTCACCTTCATCGACTTCGGAATGATGGGGGAGGTGCCCGAGGGCCTGCGCCGCGGGCTCCGCCGCATCCTCATCGCCGCCGCCTCGCGCGACGGGAAGGGGATGGTCGACGGCATGCGCGATGTGGGCGTGCTGCTTCCCTCGGCCGACACGCTCGAGCTCGAGCGCGCCATGACCAAGCTGTTCGCCCGTTTCGGCGGCATGGGCTTCGCTGAGCTGCAGGAGGTCGACCCGCGCGAGTTCCGCGACTTCGCCATCGAGTTCGGTGACGTCGTGCGTTCGCTGCCGTTCCAGCTGCCGGAGAACTTCCTGCTGATCGTGCGCGCGATGTCGCTGACCTCGGGCATGTGCAGCTCGCTCGACCCCGCGTTCAACATCTGGGACGCCGTCGAGCCCTACGCGAACCGCCTGATCCGCGAGGAATCCGGCAACGTGGTCCAGGGGTTCGCGAAGCAGGCGGTGTCGGCGGCGGGCGTCGTCGCGCGGCTTCCCCAGCGACTCGACGAGCTCGCGACCCGCATCGAGGACGGACGACTCGTTGCGCAGACGCCCCGGGTGGAGCGCCGGCTGGGCAGTCTCGAACGGCTCGGCCGCCGCATCCTCTCGGCCATCCTCTTCGCCGCCCTGCTGCTCGGCGGCATCCTGCTGCGGCCGGACGAGGTCGTCTTCGGAACGGTCCTGATGGCGATCTCGGTGCTGCCGCTGCTGCACGCCCTCTTCGCGGGCTGGGCGGCGGGTCGCGGTCCGAGCTGAGACGGATCCGTCAGTCGCGCAGACCCACCCTGTCCGGGATCTCGAAGGGCAGGTGGGGGAGCCACGACGCCGGGTCGGGCCAGGGGCGCGAGGACGGCAGCTTCGCGAGCAGACGCCGGATGGCGGCATCCTGCGTCGTGGTGGGCGCAGGCGACGTGAGCACCCGCCGCGGGGCGTGGTGCCCGAGCGCGCCGCACCACCAGTGCCGCCACGTGTCGGGAGCGCCCTCCGGTTCGAGCACGATGTAATAGTCCGGCATGAGAGCCGAACCCGCGTCGAACAGGGCGAGGGCGGTCTCGACCTCGATCTCGAGCGCTCCGAGTGTGGACCGCTCCTCGAAGAGCTCGACCCAGGCGGCGGCCACGTGCTCGAGCGGATCCGCGTCGTGAACGATCCAGGGGGTTCCCGCGGCCGCGATGCGACGGGCGGCGACGGCGGGCTCGCTGTCGCGCAGGCCGAGAACCTCGACGCCCCGGATGCCGTCGAAGGTGGCGAGCGCATCCTCGGACTGCTCGCCGACGATTGCGATCACTGTCCCGGTGCTCATCGAGTGCGCCATGTTCGATGGTATGTCGCAGAGAAGGGGGATCGGCGGATCTCCACGTCCGTGGCGCTGATGGATGCCGGATCGTGACGACGCCTTGCGATCGGTCGGCGGCGCGCCCAGAATCGGGCGCATGACCGACGTCATCGTCATCCGCCCCGGGACGCAGCTCTGGACCGAGCTGGCCGCGATGCGCGCTTCTGGGGAGTGGAGGACGGCGGTGCTGCCCGATGCGGTCGCGCGCGAACTCGGCCTGGAACCGGGGACCGTCGGGGTCGGCGCCCTGGTCAGCACCTACATCGGCGAGACGGAGAAGAACCTGTCCGCTGTCTTCACGCGCGCGGAGTCGACGGAGGCGGTGCTGCTGTTCGACGAGGCCGACGCACTCTTCGGCCGGCGTTCGGAAGTGAAGGACGCGCACGATCGCTTCGCCGATCTCGAGACATCGTTCCTCCTCAGCCGGCTCGAGATCGCGCAGGCGGTGCCGCTCGTCGTGCGCCGGAACCGGCAGCGGTCCCGGCGGCCACGGGATCCCGAATAGGGCTCGATTGCCCGCAGACGCACGTCTTCGTTCGAGCTCAGTCGTCGCTCGAGTGCAGACCTCGGTGCGCGGAGAGGATCGTGACCTCGGGGTGCTGGTCGGCGATCAGGCGATCCGCGCGGTCCAGCACATCCCGCACGTGCGACGCCTCGGCGGCGACCACCGTCACCCCGACGACGGCCCGGCGGTGCAGGTCGTGAGCGCCGACCTCCGCGGCTGCGGCCTCGGTGCGACGGCTCAGGGCGGCTAGGAGCGGGCGCAGGATGCTGCGCTTCTCCTTCAGCGAGTGCACGT
>DASUQB010000138.1:0-11339 GCA_036280835.1 Microbacterium sp.
CCGCCGCGCGAAGCAGGTCGTCGTCTTCGGCGATCCGGTCACCCAGAAGCCGATGCCCTTCGCCACCGCGACCGGCAGGTCGGGAGACGACGACGCCGACGTGCCGTTCGACGACGTGTCGGTGTTCGAGCGCCTGGCCGAACTGCTTCCCGTCGCGACGCTCACCCGCAGCTACCGGGCCGGCGGCGAGGACCTCGCCGAACTCGTGAACGACGCGTTCTACGGCGGGGAGATCGTCTCGCTCCCGTGGGCCGGCTCGTACCTCGGCCGCGGCAGCCTGGCCGTCGACTACGTGGAGGGCGGCAGCGGAGCGCCCGACCCGGTCACGGGGGCGGTCGAGAGCCCGGATGCCGAGGTCGCCAGGGTCGTGACCCTCGTGGTCGAGCATGCCGTCAACCGGTCGGGCGAGTCGCTCATGGTCGTCACCGCCAGCGCGAAGCACGCCGAGCGCGTGCGCGCCGCGGTCGGCGCGGCCTTCGCCGGGCGGGCGGATGTCGCGGACTTCGTGTCGCGGGACTCCGCCGAGCCGTTCGCGGTGCTGAGCCTCGAGGAGTCGGTCGCCGAGAGCCGGGACCGCGTGATCTTCTCGCTCGGCTTCGGGCTCACCAAGCACGGCCGCGTCCTGAGCGACTTCGGCGACCTCTCCACCCCGGACGGGGAGCGGCTGCTGACGGTCGGGATGACACGCGCCCGCCGCTCGATGGTGATCGTGTCATCCATCCGGCCGTCGGCGTTCGACGACGGACGACTCGAGTACGGCGCCGCGACCCTCATGAACATCCTCTCCGGCATCGCCGCCCGGGCCCGCGAGGCGCGGCTCGAGGATCTCGCCGACCCGCTGACCCTCGCGCTGGCGCGTGAGCTCCGCCGGCTGGGCGTGCTCGTGGACGTCGACTACCGCGGGCTGCTGCCGCTCGTCGCCCAGCACGGCGGCAAGGCCGTCGTCGTCGAGAGCGACCCGGAGTCGCGGCCGGAGTCGCTGCGCGAGACGCTGCGCCTGCGCCCGCACGTGCTGCGCCGGCTCGGCTGGCACTACGTGCGCGTGCACGCCTTCGATCTCTACAGCAACCCGGCCGCGGTGGCCACGCGCATCGCCGGGTTGCTGGGCGTCGAGCCGGAGGCCCCGACCGTCGACACGGACACCCAGCCCCTCGATGTCACCGAGTGACGAGGCCGACGGTGGTCGGCAGCGCATCGAGCGCGTGCGCGGATCGCGCCGCGCGCGACTGACCCCCGCGCCCGGCACGGCGGCGGAGCCGATCCCCGGCGACGAGGTCGACGAGGCGCCGGCGCCCGCGAAGGACTCGGGCCCCAACGATGCGCAGCTGCGGCGGGACGTGCCACCGCACTACTGACGGGACTACGCGCGGGGCGTTTCCCGAGCCAGCAGGTCGCGGATCTGGATGAGCAGCTCCTGCTCGTTCGGCAGCGAGGATGCCTCCTCCTCGGCGATGCCGGCGCGCGCGGCGGCCCGCTCCTTCGCCCTGTTCATCGGCATGACGAAGACGAAGTACACGACGACGGCGACCGCGAGGAAGTTGATGACGGCCCCGATGATCAGGCCCCAGGAGAAGACCGTCTGCCCGCCCATCAGCGTCGGCACCGTCCACACCAGGTTGTTCAGGCTGTCGGCCTGGAAGATCAGCGCGATCAGGGGGTTGATGAGCCCCGCGACGATCGCGTTGACGATGCCGGTGAACGCGGCGCCGATGACCACCGCGACCGCGAGGTCGATGACGTTGCCGCGGAGGATGAACTCCTTGAAGCCCTGGATCACGCGCTGCTCCTCGCTGCTCGCCGGCTTCCGCCGGTCACTTTCCCGTCGATGCGGGGGAGGCCTTGGCCTCGGACTTCGATGATGCCGAAGATGAACCCGAGTCGCCACTCGAGGAGGAGGACGACGGGGACGCCGCCGCCGAGGAGCCGCCGGCATCCCCGCCCTTGCCGGAGGCCGCCGCCCGCGAGTCGGTGCGGTAGAAGCCGGAGCCGTTGAACGTCACGCCGATCGACCCGTACTCCTTGCGGAGGGGCCCGCCGCATTCCGGGCACTCGGTCAGTGTGGGCTCGCTGAAGGACTGCACCGCGTCGAAGCGGTGTCCGCACGACTTGCAGGCATAGGCGTAGGTGGGCATGAGGTCCTGTATCCGTCGGGGTCAGCGCCGGGTCGGCGCGATGGTGAGCGTCTGGGTCGGGGTGACGACGCCGGTCACGGGCTGGTCGTGGACGTCGCTCGGCACCGCGTCGAGCAGCTCCGAGTCGTAGATCACGGCGTAGACGGGCGGGCAGCGCTGCATCGACCCGATGGTCTTGTCGAAGTAGCCGCGGCCCCAGCCCAGGCGCATGCCCGAGCGGTCGATCGCGGCGGCGGGGATGATCATGAGGTCGACGTCGTTGACGGCGATCGGGCCGAGCAGCTCGCCCACGGGCTCCGGCAGGCCGAACAGCCCCTCGGCGATGTCGCCGCCCGGGGTGGCCACCGACCAGTCGAGCAGCCCGTCGGCACGCGTGACGGGCAGCAGAACGCGGATGCCGCGGCGCACGGCGGCCTCGACGAACTCGCGCGTTCCCGGCTCGGTCGTCGTGGAGAGGAAGCAGGACACCGCTCGGGCTCCCACCGTGTCCACGAGGGCGTCGAGCTGACCGCGGATGCCGGCTGCCGCAGCATCCCGCTGGGCATCGGAGAGCAGCTGCCGTCGCTCGCGAAGCTCGGCGCGGAGCGCGCGCTTCTCGTGGGCGACATCATGCGGCATGGTCTCGATTCTAGGCGGCGCACGGTTGTCAACCGTCCGGTGGGCCTCACACGCCCCGATTAGAGTGAGCGCATGCCCCACAAGCGAATGAAAGCGGTCATTCCCGCTGCCGGCCTCGGCACGCGATTCCTTCCCGCCACCAAGGCGATGCCGAAGGAGATGCTCCCGGTCGTCGACAAGCCGGCGATCCAGTACGTCGTCGAGGAGGCCGCGCAGGCCGGCATCCACGACATCCTGATCATCATCGGACGCAACAAGAACGCCCTCGCGAACCACTTCGACTCGGTGCCGGAGCTGGAGGACAAGCTGAAGGACAAGGGCGACCACGGCCGGCTCCGGCGGGTCGTCGAGTCGAGCGACCTGGCCGACATCCACTTCGTGCGCCAGGGCGAGCCGAAGGGCCTGGGTCACGCGGTGCTGCGCGCCCGCGCGCATGTGGGCGATGCGTCGTTCGCGGTGCTGCTGGGCGATGACCTGATCGATGAGCGCGACCCGCTGCTGACGACCATGATCGACGAGCACGAGGCGCGCGGCACGACCGTCATCGCGCTGATGGAGGTCGACCCCGACCAGATCCAGATGTACGGCGCGGCCGCGGTCGAGCCGACCGACAACCCCGATGTCGTCCGCGTCACCGGGCTCGTCGAGAAGCCCTCGAAGGAGGACGCCCCGTCGAACCTGGCGATCATCGGCCGCTACGTGCTCACGCCGCAGGTCTTCGACATCCTCGAGCGCACCGAGCCGGGCAAGGGCGGCGAGATCCAGCTCACCGACGCGCTGCAGGAGCTCGCGACGACGGAGGGCGAAGGCGGCGGCGTGTACGGAGTCGTCTTCCGGGGTCGGCGCTACGACACCGGCGATAGGGTGGACTACATCAAGGCCATCGTGCAGCTCGCGGCCGACCGCGAGGATCTCGGACCCGAGCTGCGACCCTGGTTCAAGGAGTTCGCGGCAACGCTGTAGCCGCCCGTTCGAGGGAGGTGGCATGGATCTCTCCGTCCCGCGCCGCCACGGCGACATCGCCATCCGGCTCGTGCGTCCGCGCGATGCCCGGGTGCTGCAGAACGAGCTGCTGAGCAACCGCTCGTGGCTGCGTCCGTGGGAGGCGACGAGCCCCGATGGCCCCGTGTCGTTCGACATGAAGACCGGCATCCGCCGTCTGCTCCAGCAGTACCGCGACGGCAACGGCGTGCCGTTCGTCATGGAGCACGGCGACCAGGTCGCCGGTCAGCTGAACGTCTGGGGCATCGCCCGGGGATCGCTCGCCTCGGCGACGATCGGGTACTGGGTGAGCGAGCGCTTCGCCGGGCACGGCATCACGCCCACCGCCGTCGCCATGGCCACCGACGTGTGCTTCACCGAGATGCACCTGCATCGCATGGAGATCTGCATCCGGCCGGAGAACAAGGCCAGCCTCCGCGTCGTGGAGAAGCTCGGCTTCCGCTACGAGGGCCTGCGCCGGCGGTACATCCACATCAACGGCGACTGGCGTGACCACTACGCGTTCGCGCTCGTGCGCGAAGAGGTGCCGGAGGGTGTGCTCGAGCGGTGGGTGCAGGGGCGGGCGCCGCAGGATGCCGCGACCGTGCCGCCGGCGGACCGCCTGCACGCCTGACGCGACCGGGTGAATCGGCGAGCCACTCCCGCGACACGCGCGGGGGAGATCGGCATCCGCGGAAGGGCCGCTTACCGTGGTGACATGGGTGGGCCGGTTCTGGGTGGCGGAGTGATCGTCCTCGTCGCCGCGCTCCTCTGGCTCGTGTACCTGCTGCCCTCCTGGCACGGCCGCCACCAGTACAACGCCGCCGAGAAGAACGCCGTGCGACTGAACCAGGCGCTCCGCGTGCTCGCCGAGACCAGCGAGACCCCCGGCGAAGTGCGGCTCGAGCTGAACGCCCGCACGGCCCTCGCCCAGCAGCGCCTGGCGCGCCGCACGCGCGCCGAGCTGGAGAGCGCCCAGTTGGAGCAGGCGCGCCGAGAGCTCGCGGCCGCGCGTGCGCAGCCCGCCGCGCGCAGGGCGAGGGCGCGCCGGCGAGCCCGGCTGCTCACCACGCTTGTCGGGCTGACGGCCATCGCGCTCGCCGCCTGGGGTGCCTGGCTCGTCGTGGCCACCGGGTCCCAGGTCATGCTCTGGTCGGGCGTGCTGCTCTCCGTCGTCTGCGGGCTGCTGCTGAGGCGGATGGCGCGCATCGGCGCCCGCGGGGCCGTCAGGGCAGAGGTGGCGGAGCCCGTCATGGAGCCGGTGGTGCAGGATGTCGCGCTGCCTGTTGCGCCCTCATGGACCCCGCGTCCGCTGCCACGCCCGCTCTCGGCTTCGGCCGGGTCGCGCGCGGCCGCCGCGCTCGATGCCGCAGAGGCGCTCCGCGTCGCCGCCCGCGAGGAAGCGATCCTCGTCCGAGCCGCGGAGCGGCAGCCGCCCTCGATCGCTGCGGCGCGACGCGTCCACGAGCGGGCCGCGGCATCCGCCGAATCGCCCTTCACCGGCATGGGCCACGTCGACGACGCCGAGATCGAGGCGCACGTGCGCCAGCTGCTCGCCCGCCGCGCCGCCGGCTGAACCACCGGCCGCGACGCCGGCTGACCCACCCTGCGCGGCGGCGCCCGGCCCGCCTCAGGCCTCGTGCAGCACGAGGCCGCCGCCCACGACGAGGCGCCGCTCCGGCAGGCGCACCAGCGCGTCCATCGCGTTCTCCGCATCCACGAGCACGATGTCTGCCCGCGCTCCCACCGTGAGATCCGCGGAGCCGCCGCCCACGAAGGGTGCCGCGGCGCTCGTCGCAAGCTCGACGACGCGGGTCAGGGCCTCATCCCGCACGATGCTCGAGGCCCGCGCATACTGCCACGCGATGCCGAGCAGGTCTCCGGTGCCGTAGGGGCTCCAGAGGTCCCGGATGCCGTCGGTGCCGAAGCCGAAGCGCACACCGGCGTCATCCAGCTCGTTCAGGGGCAGCTGCGGCAGCCGCAGCGGGGCGACCGTGGTCATGGTGATGCCGAGGTCGCCCATCGCCTGCAGCAGGTCGTGGCGGTGCGCGGCTCCGACCTGCGCCAGGGCGAAGCCGTGCGCGATGTTCACGCGCACGCCGGTCGCGGCCGTGCGCGCGATGATCAGCTCCAGCTGGAACGCGCCCAGCTCGCTCGGATCATGGAGGTGGATGTCGATGCCCACCCCCCGATCGGCCGCGATGCCGAACAGCGCATCGAGCTGCCCGACCGGATCCCGGTC
Organism: Microbacterium sp.; assembly: GCA_036280835.1. GTDB lineage: Bacteria > Actinomycetota > Actinomycetes > Actinomycetales > Microbacteriaceae > Microbacterium. Next base: position 5,974 of record DASUQB010000138.1, read on the forward strand.
GATCGTCGCAGGATCGATGCCGCCGATGTGCGCGACGCCAGCGGCGGCGGCGGCATCCAACAGCTCCCGCACTCCCTCCCGGCGCAGCACGCCGTCCTGCGGGAACGCCACCAGTTCGACCGTGAGGGCGCCGCCGTAGGCGGCCACCGCCTCGCGAACCACGTCGATGCCGCGCAGCCCGAGACCGGTGTCGACGTCGACGTGGGTGCGGATGGCGGTCGTGCCGTGGCGCACGAATTCCGCCAGCACCGCGGCGGTGATCGGGACGCTCGGGATGCCGAGTTCGTCGCGCCGCGCGCGCTCGTGGCGGATGCGGCCCTCGGTGCCGCCCTCGCCGCCATAGGGCTGCCAGGGCAGCCCCATCCAGGACTTGTCGATGTGGGCGTGGGTGTTGACGAGTCCGGGCAGGGCGAGCAGCCCGCGTCCGTCGTAAGCCCCGGCAGTGGCCACGGGCGCGGCGCCATGGGGCCGGATGCCGGCGATCGAGCCGTCCGCGATGTCGATGTCGACGGGCGCGCCGCCCCACGGTCGCACGTTCGTCAGACGGGCGATCGGTTCGAGGGAGAGGGGCGGGGAGAGTGGGGCATCCATTGGTCCATTCTCCGGTCCAGCGGATGCCGCGACGAGCGCGCGCGGAGGTCCGGGCGGCGACGGATCGGCCCTCGCGAGCGTGATAACCTATCGGAGGTTCACGGGCCTGTGGCGCAGTTGGTAGCGCGCTTCGTTCGCAATGAAGAGGTCAGGGGTTCGAATCCCCTCAGGTCCACCATCCAAGAAGAGCGTCCCCGTCCGGGGGCGCTCTTCTTCTTTCGTCCCCCGTTCGGAGGACAGTCCCCGCCTCGACGTCCACCATTAGGGGGACACATTCTGTTTCCCCGCATGAGCAGGGGTTCTTAGGTCGGCGAAGTTAACATTGAAACGCTCTCATCGGGCACTCACGATCTGTATATTGGGCCTTCCCCAGCGCAGCGTCGCGTACTTCGCCCCAGAGATAGGACGCACATGCTGCGCAGTCATCGCTCCCTTCGTCGTGCCCTCGTCGCGGTTCTGACCGTCGCCATCCTCGTGCCCGCGGGCATCTCCGCACCGCCGCCGGCGACCGCCGCCCCCCTTTCCGACCCACCGGCGGTCATGGCGGCGCTGGGCGACTCGATCACCCGCGGGAGCTCGGCCGACGGGACCGGCGGCGACAATCTGCCGAACAGCTGGACCACGGGCACGTCGACGGCGGTCGTCTCGCACCGCACCCGCATCGGAAAGCAGTTCGGCGGCGCACCGGTGGCGTACAACCTCGCCCAGGGCGGCACCGAGACCGCCGATCTGCCGCGTCAGGCATCCCTCGCCGTGTCGCGGTCGGCGCAGTACGTCACGATGCTCTCCGGAGGCAACAACGTCTGCCACGCGACCACCCTCGAAGAACTCCCGTCGGTCTCCTCCGTCGGTGCGGACTTCGCCTCGGCCCTGCGGATCATCAACGCGGGCCTCCCCGACGCGAAGATCTTCGTCGCTTCGATCCCGAGCATGATGGGTCTCTACCTCGCCGGCCGCGACTCTTCGACGGCGCGATCGGTGTGGGCGGCCGTCGGCGTCTGCCCGGTCATGCTGGCCGATCCACTGGACCAGTCCGACGGCGCGCAGAGCCGCAGGGCCGCGGTCGAGCAGCGGGTGGACGCCCTCAATGCCGCGATCGGCCAGGCGTGCGCGGCCGCGGCCCGCTGCGCCCATGACGACGGCGCGGTCAATCACATGAGCGTGGCCTTGTCCGACCTCTCGACGCGCGACTACTTCCATCCCTCGGTGGCGGGACAGGCGAAGATCGCCGCCGCGACGTGGGACAAGGTGGTGGAGAAGGGGGTCTTCGCCGCCCCGCCCGCGACGATCCCCCCGCCCGCTGCGCCGAGTGCGCCCGCCTTCACGACGGTCGACGACACCTCCTCGAAGATCGAGTGGTCCGGCACCTGGGCCAAGACCGCGCACCCCGGCGACAACGGGGGATCGGTCAGCTACCTGAAGACCATGGGCGCGAGGTATTCCCTGCAGTTCGGCGGCACGCGCGTGAGCATCGAGTCCCGTACGACACCCTCTTCGGGAATCAGCGAGGTGCGGGTCGACGGGGTGCTGATGGGCAGGATCGACGGATACTCCGCCTCGACCCTGTACCGGCAGGTGGTCTTCGTCAGCCCCGTGCTGCCGGTGGGGACCCACACCATCACGGTGACCGCCACGTCCGAGAAGAATTCGAGGTCGACGGGCCACAACGCCATCGTGGATGCGCTGATCGTGGAGTAGTGCGGCTCGACAGCCCCGGCCGCGCGCCGGATCGGATCAGGAGAACCGGTCCGCGATGCGGTCCCACCATTGCGAGGCGTCGGCGCGGTGGCCGGGTCGCCGCTCGGCCGCCGCGGCCGCGGCGGCCGCGGGACCGTCGGCATCGGCCCACCGCGATCGCAGGAGCGGGATCCCGTGGCGCTCGGCCGCGGTGATCGGCACCACGGCATCCTGACCCCAGTGCGCCAGCGCGCCGAGCTGCTTGATCGCGGTGTATTCGTCGGTGACGAGCCCCAGGACCGGAACTCCGGCGGGCGCCGCGAACACCGCCGGGTGATAACGGCCCGTGATGAGGAGGCCGGCGCGCCGCGCGAGCGCGGCGGCGCCGCGCGAGGCCCCGGTGGGAACGACGTCGGAGGAGGCGCGCAGGTGCGCGCGCACCTCGTCGTGCAGCACCTCGTCGCCGCGGCGCGGGCCCCCGTGCTCGGGCCCGAAGTGCGCGTGGAACCGCACGGGGCCGTCGACGGTCTCGGCCGCGGCATCCACGAGGCGTGCGACGCCCCGCACGGTCTCGTCGCGGGGAGCCCCGCCGAGGGAGAGGGAGAGGCTGACCAGTATGCCCGCCGCGGCGTCGGACGCGGCATTCTCCGGTTCATCGTCCCAGGCCAGGAAGCTGGCGTCGTCGACGCCCACCCGGGCATCGACGCCGAGGTCGGCGGCGAGCGCCCGCGACGCGCTCTCGCGCACTCCGACGAGGGCGGCCGAGCGCAGCATCCCGCTCACGAGCTCCCGGTCGCGGCCGACCAGGTGAGGGCCGAACGTCTGCCCCGTGATCACGAAGGGTCGCCCGAGGCGCTCGGCGATGCCGGCGAGCGTGGCGCGCTCGTAGACGTGCAGCGGCCAGGTCGTGGCCAGGTTCCCTCCGCCCGCGACGATCACGCCGTCCGCAGCGGCGACGGCGTCGATGACCGCGGTCGCGGGGTCGCCCTCCCGCAGGCCGGGGCGGCCCTCGGCAGCGGCCAGCACCGCCTCGAGCCGCGCCTCGGAATGCGCGCGATCGAGGCCCGTGAAGCCGATCCTGCTGATCGAGCGGATGCCGTAGCGCTCGGCCGTCTCACCGGGCGCGGACGAAAGGCCGATGATGTCGGCGCCGCGTGCGGTCAGCTCGTCCTTCAGGGCCTCGAACATCGCCTCGTCGCCGATGTGCATCATGTCATCCACCACACCGACATCGCCGATCGCAACCAGTTGCATCGCACTCCTCTTCGCCGCAGAACCTTGCCCACGCTAGACCACCCGAGCGGCCCCCCTGCGCGTTAAGATTCGAAGCGGCGGCAGCCCTCGTCCGGTCGCCGAAGGGATGGACCATGGGTGTGCAGACCGCCCTCGATGCGGTGCGCGACGCACCGGGCATCATCGATGCCATGCGACTGGCCGATGATCTCGCGTTCGAGGCGGGCCGCAATCCGGGGGTTCGCACCCTGCGGGTGCTCGCGTCCGCGCTGAACGGCGAGGACGAGGTGGCCGCCATCGCCGCGGTGCACGCCCTCGCGCAGATCTTCGACGAGCAGGCGGGGCACATGCTCAGCGCCCTGCTCTCCGACCGGCGCGGGACGATCCGCGAGCACGCGGCCTGGGCCCTGGGATTCGGGCTGCCCCGTTACGACGCGATCGGGCGGCTCATCGCGCAGGTCGCCGCGGGCGGGTTCACCGGCATGCTCGCTCAGCGCACCCTCGAGCGGTGGTCGTCGGCGGCGTCCGACACCCTCGCGGTGAGCCTCGAGAGCGCGCTGCTCGGGGTGAACGAACCGGCGGCGCGGGCGCGACTGGTCGAGACGCTCGGCCTCGTGCGACCGCCGATCGCGACGCGCCTGCTCATCGGCATCGCCGCGAATCCGGGCGAGCACGACGATGTGCGCATCGCGGCCGTCTCGGCCCTGGGGCAGCGACCCGACGCGGACGGCGTCAGCGCTCCGCTGGAGGACCTCGTCGGGACCGACGGGCTGCTCGGCGACGTCGCGCGGCTGGCGCTCATCGACCTCGAGGCGATCCCCCTGCGGCGCACGGCTCACGATCACGGGCTGACGATCGCACAGCTCTTCCTGCACGCCGACATCGACCCGTCCCTCGCGTCGGCGGGCGCCGGCGACAACGGCGGCATCGCCACGCTGCTGGTGCGGCTCGGGAACGCCCTCGTCGCCGACCAGGAAACCGGCGTCTCCCGCGTGATCACGCTGTCCCGGGGCCCGGTGCCGCAGGCGGCTGTGGACCTGCTCGAGCTCGGCTCGCTGAACGAGGGGCACGTCTACGGACGGGTGCCGCTTCGCGCGGAGCCGGTTCCCTCGGCCGCGGCCTGGCCCCTGCGCGTCACGGCGCGGCGCGGCATCCGGCGCATCCTGCGGGCCGCGGGCCAGGTCGACCTGCTTCACCTGCGCATGGCGGATGTCGGCAGCCTGGCCGCCGCCGACGTCGCGCGCGAGCTCGGCATCCCGGTCGTCTTCACCGTCGCCCCCGACCCGCACGCCGTCATCCAATCGCTCGATCGCGCCGGGTCGCTCACGCGTGAGCAGTTCGGCGAGGTCGACCTGCGGGAGCACTTCTGGTTCCGCGCCCGGCTGGTGCAGGACCTCGCGGCGAACGCGGCGCACACGGTGCTCTTCCCGCGGCCGCAGCTGCAGCAGGATATGAGCCAGCTCGTCGGCATCGACATCACCTCCCATCCCGAGCGCCACACCGTCGTGGCAGAAGGCGTCGACCTCGAGGTGATCGACGCATCCATCGCCGAGGCGCGCGCAGCCGCCGACGGTGCCGCGATGCGGGACCTCCGCGTCGCCCTCGCCGACCTGCCGGAGAGCCGGCGGCACCTGCCGTTCGTCGTGAGCGTGGGGCGCCTGCACCGCGTGAAGGGCATGGCGACGCTCGTCGACGTCTGGGCGCGCGGCGGCCTGCGCGACCGCGCCAACCTGCTCATCGTCGGCGGCGATCTCGACCGGCCATCCCTCGACGAGCGGGAGCAGCTGGAGCGCATCGACGCCGTCATCCCCGCCGGCGAGCGTGCCGCCGCGGGACTCGTGCTGGCCGGCCACAGGCCCAACGAC
>DASUQB010000139.1:0-2103 GCA_036280835.1 Microbacterium sp.
GCCGGTGATGAGCGCGGTCGAAGCCGCGGCCGGCCAGAGATGCCTGCCAGAATCGGGCATGGGCCCTGCCTCCTGACTGATCGGTTGACGCCCTGGGAACACGCGCGGACACGCACAAGTTGCGCCGCCCGCGCATCACGTTCCCCGGTCGGGGGGTGGGGCCTATACTCCGACTCGCTCGGGGGCGTAGCTCAGTTGGTTAGAGCGCCGGCCTGTCACGCCGGAGGTCGCGGGTTCGAGTCCCGTCGCTCCCGCTAGGGAAGCCGCTGCCGGCAGCGGCTTTTTCTTTCCCGCGCTACGTGGCGGGCGCCCGGTAGGAGACCTGCTGGGCCTTGCGCAGCGCCTCCAGCGTCTCGTCGACGGTCAGGAGTACCGTGGTCTCGAGCGAGCTCAGCGCGCCGCCGCCGGTGATCGCCAGCGCGACGGCGGCCATCGAGACGTTGTCGGGAGCCTCCCAGAGGTTGATGGCGTCGTGCTCCCCGAACGCGTACCAGAAGCCGTGGAGCTTCCCGCCGACGGACTCGATGTACGCCTGCGCGGCGGCGCGGCGGTCCTCCGGGTTCTCGATCATCCGGGCCCAGGTCTCGGGCGTGTAGCTGAACCTCGTCAGATAGACCGGCATCGCTCCCCCTCGTTCCCCCGAGCCCGCCGATCGAGCTCGGGCGTCGGCACAGTTGTACCGCCTAGCGCCGGCCCTCGGGAGGGGCCGACGAACCTCAGCGACACCGAGGAGGAGCCAGATGCGGCCGATGCGCCGTCAGCCGGCCAGCGCCCTGCAGGCCCTCGCGATCTGCGCCTCGCTGCGGTCCTTCGGCTCGAGGAGCACCTCCTCGGTATCGGGGTCGATCTTCAGCGCCCCGGCGAAGGCGAACGGCACCTGGCCCGAGATCAGCAGGACGATGGTGCCGTCGGGCTGCACGCGCGCGACATCGGCACCGACGTCGCGGAGCCGGAACGTGCGGTCACCGGAGGTCAGCGTGATTCCGACGTTGATCGAGTTGACCGACACCGGGCCGGTGCCCTCGCCCGTGAACGTGCGCAGGGTGACGTGCCCTCGCGCGGTTCCCGTCACCGGAACCCCGCACGCCTCCGACAGTTCCTCGTCGACGAACGTCTCGTCGACCGTGATGCGCTCGAACACCGGTGCCGCGCCGACTCCCGCCGCCGGTCCGGCCAGCCCGGCCAAGAGCAGCACTCCCGTCACGAACCCCGTCACTCGTCCTCTCGACATCGTGACTCCCTCCGCTCGTGCCGGCGGCCCCGCCCTGACCGGCGGATGTGCGTTCGGTCCGTGTCTACCGGGCGGCCCGCCGCCGGGCAACCGTCCGAACGGGCAGGCTCGCCCGCCTCAGCGGACGCCGTTGAGGGCGTCGACGGCGCGGTAGAGGTCGCCGCGCCGGGGGAAGTTGACCGCCACGAGGTTGGGGATGTGATCGCGGATCCGCTCGCATGCGCGCAGCCGGGCGAGCAGCGGCCGGTAGGCGTTGATGGCGTCGGCGTCCGAGGGGCGTGGGAGCGGGTCGGTGGTGACCCAGTGGTTGACGAGGAACAGCGGCGCGTCCGCCGGCCCGCGGTTGGGCTCGCACGTCCGGGCGAGGTTCGCCGCGTCGAGCAGCGGCGCGGCGCTCGGGAACGAGAACGGCGTCTCCTGCAGGAGGGCGTTGTAGGCGGGCTGGTACCACGCCGCGCCGCCGCCCTCGTTCTCGGCGAGCATGAGGAGCCGGCGGCCCGAGTCGACCATCTCCCGCAAGGTCGGCCAGGGGCGGCCTGACGGCGGCGGGGTGAATGCGTACGGCTCGAGCCCGGCGTCGCGGACGGCCCCGACCCAGTCCTGCGGGGTCACGTAGTCCTGGTTGACGACCACGAGGACCTCGCCCGGGTTGGCGGCGAGGAAGTCGTGCAGGTCCTCCAGCACGGAGCCGAGCTCGGTGCCGCCGAGCTCGCAGAAGGTGTGGCAGAGGTACATCCCGCGCTCGCCCTCACCGGAGAACCCGGCCCGGCCGCGCAGCCGCAGCGCGGCCGCGATCGCCTCCTCGCTCACCCCGTCCTCCTTCGCCCGGTCGATCAGCTCGATCCGCGTCGCGTCGGTGCGCAGGCGGCCGT
>DASUQB010000140.1:0-8172 GCA_036280835.1 Microbacterium sp.
CGAACAGCTTCTGCGCCTTGCCGACGGTCACGGTGGCGGTCGCGCGCAGGTGCGTGACGTCGACCTTCGCGCTCACCCCCTCCGACTTGAACGCGTTCACCACCGCCTTGCGCTTGGACGAGCTCGCGCCGTACCGGCTCTGCAGGGCCGACAGCGACGGGTACGCGCCATAGGAGCCCGAGGCCGGGTCGCTCGCCGACTTGACCGAGCCGCGCAGGCCCGACTGGTTCGCGACGAAGCCCAGCTGCAAGGTCAGCTTCAGCTGCTTCGACGCCGCCCCGACGGTCTTCAGGCCCTTGTGGGAGATCGGCCCGTAGTCGACCGAGGCTCCGGCGGCCGGGCTCGTGGCCGCGAGCACGCCGGCGCAGAGGATCGCGGAACGCAGCGCGTGCATCCGTCAATGCCACCCGTTCCTCGTCCGTGGCGCATCGCCCGGATCGGATGAGTCAGGCCGTGGCCGGTGCCGCCGGGAGATCGCCGGCGATGCGCGTGCCGCCCCCGGGTCGCGAGTCGATGCGCAGCTCGCCTCCGACGGCGGCGACGCGGTCGCCGAGATTCGTGAGGCCCGCGCCCCTCGCGACCACCGCCGGGTCGAACCCGATGCCGTCGTCCTCGACCGAGAAGCGCACGCGGCCGTCGTCCTGGGCCAGCCGGACCGTCACCGTGGCGCCGGCGCCGGCGTGCTTGGCGGCGTTCTGGAGCGATTCGAGGCAGCAGAAGTACACCGCCAGCTCGACCGCCTCGGACTGGCGCGGGAGCGTGCCGGCGACGGAGATCTGCGTCGCCGATCGCACCGCCACGGCCTTCAGGGCCGGCCCGACACCGGCCTGCGCGAGGATCTCCGGGTGGAGCCCGTGCGCCACCTCGCGGAGCTCGTCGATCGCGTCGTCCACCTCCGTGCCGAGGCGCTCGAGCATCTCGCGCTGCTCGGCGCTGTCGAACGTCCCGCCCGCGAGCTCGAGGTGGATCCGGAGGGCCACCAGCCGCTGCTGCGCGCTGTCGTGCAGATCACGCTCGATGCGGCGTCGCTCCTCGTGCCCGGCCTGGAGGATGCGGGCGCGGGAGGCGCGGAGCTCGCCCTCGAGGCCGCCGTTCTCGACGGCGAGCAGGGTGGCCGCCGATGCGGCCTGCACCAGCTCGGGATCCTCGGTCAGCGACTCGTCGACCACCATCGCGGCGACGGGCTGCCCGTCGCGCTCGACCGGCACCCACGCTCGTCCGGCGGGCGCCGGTGGGGCGAGCACCGTCCCGTCGGCGGTGCGGAAGCTCGCCGGGCCCGGATCGTGATAGCCCAGCTGGAGCGCGTCGTCGTCCAGCGCCTCGCCGATCATCGCCCTCCAGTCCTCCGGAGTCGGTCGCATCGCGAGCCGTTCCAGCAGCTTGCGCAGGGCCGTGGTGGCGAACCGGTCGGCTTGGAGCAGCGCGATCAGGAAGCCGATCGGGAGGAGGACCCTCGTGACGACGATGCCCCAGGCGAGCGTGTCGAGGGTCTCAGCGTCGAGGTAGAGGATCCAGGCGGCGAAGTTGTAGACGAAGAACGCCGGCAGGAAGAGCAGCGAGGTCGCCGCGACGGCGGCGAGCGCTCTCCGCTGCGGTCTCGACGCGTTCCGGAAGCGGACGGCGTAGATGACCAGGACCGCGACCACGATCGTGAGGGCGGTGTAGGTCTCGGCCTTGCCGGCCACCTCGACGAGCTTGGGTGCCGTCGCGATCTGGAGCACGTTCTCCGGGCACGCCCCCGCCGCACACCGGGTCAGCGGTCCGCCGCCGGCGATCACCGGGGTGAACAGCGCCCAGGGGAGGAAGAACGCGAGCACGCCGATCACGAGCGCGGCCATGATCCAGCGCGCCGCACGCGGTTCCAGGCGACCCATCGGGAACGCGAGGAGCGCGATGGCGTCGTCCTCGACCTTCGCCACGGCGCCGATCGGGATCGCGACCTCGTGCCGGCCCCAGAGATGGCCGTGCTCGAGCACGACGTGGCTGATCTGCTGCTCGTCGTCGACGACGAACCCGTCGACGTGGCCGAGGACGTGATCGTCGGACGAGATGACCGCGCTCTTCCGGCGGATCTCGACCTCGCCCATCGGCACGCGGTCGTAGCGGACGGTGACCCCCTTGCGCCGGGTCGGGGACGCCGACGCCCGGGAGGTCGACGCGCTGGTAGCAGGGCAGGGCGAGCATCTCGCTGATGCCGACGTCCCACTCCGGGGCATCGACGGGGAACTCGCCGAGCCGGAGGTAGTCGACCATGTCGACCGCCGGCAGCTCCAGCGCCTCGTCGAGCGTGCACGAGAGCTCGATCTCCGGCTCCGCGCCGCCGCGCGCGAGCGTCACGGGCACGAGGCGCGACCGGTGCGAGTCATCCGCCTCGACGACGAGATGGGTGACCCGGCGGGCGCGGGTGAGACGGCCGTCAGAAGACGGTGGTCCAGGCGTCCTTGATGCTCACCACGGTCCATCCCTCGGCCGCAGCCCGCTCGAGCGCCTGCTCGGCGCCCGCGGTATAGGCGAACTCCCGCTCGGCGTCGTCGTGCAGCACGAGCAGGCGCAGCGACGGCTTGTCCGCGTGCTGGCTGAAGTGCAGCATCGGGACGTCGCCGTTGGAGTTGCCGGCCGCCAGCAGCGGCCTGCGGCCCGTGCGGCTCCAGATCCGGACCGGCTTCTCGGGCCCGTCGTCGAGGTAGTCGAGCTCCGCCTTGTGCGTGATCGTGCCGCCGCGCTCGTCGCTGGTGTACCCGAGCGCGGCGCTGCTCCCGATCACCCGCTGCCGCGGGATGCCGTACACGTCCTCGGTGATCGGGCGCATGAAGTCGCGCCCACCGCCCGAGACGATGTAGTTCGTGAATCCGTTGGTGGTCAGCAGGTCGAGCAGCTCGAGCATCGGCGCGTACACGCAGTCGAGGTAGCCCCGGCCGAGCGTCGGGTGCCGGGTGCTGCGCAGGAAGCGATCGGCGCGCGCCTCGAACTCGTCCACGCTCATGCCGTCATAGGCGGCGAGGATGCCCCCGGCCAGCACCCGGACGGTGCTGTCGTCGCCCGCGTAGTGCTGCGTCATGAGCTCGCCGAACCAGCCGTGGTCGCGCTCGCAGGCCGCCTTCCACGGCTGGCGCTCCCGCAGCGACTGGTCCACGGCGGCCATCTCGACGAAGCGGCGCAGGATGAAGTCGAGCTGGATCGGCATCGGCTTCTCGCACCACAGCGTGCCGTCGTTGTCGAACACCGCCACGCGGTCCTCGACCGGCACCCCTTCGACGTTCGCGACGAACTCGAGGATCGCTTCCTTGGCCGGGCCGTCGCGCCAGCTCGCGAGCGCGGTCCCCGGGCGGGCGGAGGTGGTGGCCATGGGCGGACGCTACGCGCGGCCCGCGGACGTGCCATCACCCGAAGCGGATGATCAGCCGGCCATCACGCAGCGCAGGCCGATGTGGCTCATACCGGTGTCGATCATCTGCGGCCGGCGGGCGGCCGGTCGGTAGCGGAGGCAGTAGGCGTCGGCACACAGGAACGAGCCGCCCTTGATCACCTTCCGCGGGACGGGAAACTGGGGCTGCGCGGGATCGAGGCTCTCGCGCTCCGCGCCGCCGCGCGGGTCCCGTGGGACGCAGCACGGGCGCTCCGCGGCGTCGGGATGCCGGGACGAGTACCAGTCCGACGTCCACTCCCAGACGTTGCCGGCCATGTCGAAGAGCCCGAGCGCGTTCGGCTCGTATGAGCCGACGGGCGCGGTGGTCCCGGAGCCGGGCTCGGCCCGCCACGGGAAGTCGCCGCGCCAATGATGCGCGAGCGGGCGGTCGGGTGCCTCCGGCTCGTCGCCCCAGGTGTACGCCGCGCCGTCGTGACCGCCGCGGGCGGCCCGCTCCCACTGGGCCTCGGTCGGCAGCGACTTGCCCGCCCACGCCGCGTAGCGCTCGGCGTCCTCGGCGGCGACGTGGACCACGGGATGATCCTCACGGCCCTCCAGCGACGAGGCCGGGCCCTCGGGCCGGCGCCAGCACGCGCCGGGGGTCCAGGTCCACCACTGGGCGATGTGGCGGAGGTCGACCGGGCCCGCCGTGCCCGTGAACACGAGCGAGCCCGGCAGCAGGTTCTCCGGCGGGGCGCCCGGGAACTCGGACGGATCGAGCGGGCGCTCGGCCACGGTGACGTATCCCGTGGCCTCGACGAACGCCGCGAAGTCGCGGTTGGTCACCTCGTGGCGGTCGATCCAGAACCCGCTGACGCTCACCGGGTGCGCCGGCGCCTCCTCGGGATAGTGGGCGTCCGACCCCATCCGGAACGTCGCCGCCGGCACCCACCCCATCCCGGCTGCCGGTGGCGTCGGGTTCATTGACCGGTCGCCAGCGCCGTCTCGAGCTTCTCGACCACCTGGTCGATGCTGAACGTCGCCGCCTTCTGGCGCGGCGGGAACTCCTTGAAGGTCTCCAGGAACTGTGCGGTGATCGTGGTCCCCGCCAGGACGATGAAGGCGTTGTCGATCATCCAGTCGTAGTAGGTGTTCGAGGTCACGTCGGCGCGCTCGAACGGATCCGTGCGCAGGTTGAAGAGCTTCGGCACGCGCAGCAGCACGAACGGCTCGGCCCAGATCTGCAGCGTGCCCTGGACGCGCTGCTCCATGAAGACGACCTTCCAGTTGTCGAAGCGCAGCCCGAGCACGTCACCGTCGTCGGAGAAGTAGATCAGCCCGGGACGCGGCGACTTGTCGACCTCGCCGGTCAGGTACGGCAGCAGGTCGAAGCCGTCGATGTGGACCTTGTAGGTCGTGTCGCCGATCCGGTGGCCGGCCTCGAGCTTCGCGATGATGTCGGGCTCGCCCGCGGCCGCGAGGAACGTCGGCAGCCAGTCGTGATGCTGGATGATCTCGTTGGACACGACGCCGGCCGGGATCCGCCCCGGCCAGCGGATCATCTCGGGCACGCGGAAGGCGCCCTCCCAGTTCGTGTTCTTCTCGCTGCGGAACGGCGTCATGCCGGCATCGGGCCAGCTGTTCATGTGCGGCCCGTTGTCCGTGCTGTAGAGGACGATCGTGTTCTCGGTCAGCCCCAGCTCGTCGAGCTTGTCGAGCAGGGCGCCCACCACGTTGTCGTGGTCGATCATCGTGTCGTGGTAGGGCGACTGCCAGCGCCCGGCCTGGCCCACGCTCTCCGGCTTGGGATGTGTGCGGAAGTGCATGTGGGTGGTGTTGAACCAGCAGAAGAACGGCGTGTCGGCGGCGGCCTGGCGGTCGAGGAAGTCGAGCGTGTGCTCGAGCACCTCGTCGTCGATCGTCTCCATCCGCTTGCGCGTCAGCGGGCCCGTGTCCTCGATGCGCTGGCGGCCGACGCGCCCATAGCGCGGATGCTCGGTGTCGTCGTCGGTGTCGGTCGCGAACGAGCGGATCACGCCGCGCGGAGCGAAGCGCGCGGTGAAGTTCGGGAAGTCCTCCGCCGGCGGCCAGTTGGGCGACTCGGGCTCCTCCTCGGCGTTGAGGTGGTAGAGGTTGCCGAAGAACTCGTCGAACCCGTGCACGGTCGGCAGGTACTTGTTGAGGTCGCCGAGGTGGTTCTTGCCGAACTGCCCGGTCGCGTAGCCGAGCGGCTTGAGCAGCTCGGCGATGGTCACGTCCTCGGCCTGCAGGCCGACGTCGACGCCGGGCATGCCGACCTTGCTCAGCCCCGTGCGGTAGACGCTCTGCCCGGTGATGAACGACGACCGGCCGGCCGTGCAGCTCTGCTCGCCGTAGGAGTCCGTGAAGCGCATCCCCTCGTCGGCGATCCGGTCGATGTTCGGCGTCCGGTAGCCCATCAGGCCGTCGCTGTAACAGCTCAGGTTGGTGATCCCGATGTCGTCGCCCCAGATCACCAGGATGTTCGGCCGTTCAGCGTCAGGCATGTGGAGCTCCTTCGACGGACTCGATGATCAGGGCACTTCACGGCACGGCGCGTGCCCGCGCATCATCCGATCGGGACGATCGGCGCGGCCGGCATCTCGCCGTCGCGGGGCGTCTGAGCCTCCGGGGAGCCGCGGTTCTCGATCGCGCGGGCGCGCGCGAGGTCGGAGGAGATGTGGACCGCGGCGGAGGTCAGCGGGGCGGCCAGCACGAGGCCGATCGTCCCGAACAGGCTCCCGCCGGCGATCGTGACGATGAGCACCGCCAGCGGATGGATACCCAGCGTCGCGCCGAACGCTATCGGCTGGATCATCTGCTGCAGCGCCCCGTTGGCCAGGAGCACGATCACCCCCATCGCGATCGCGGCGCCGCTGCCCTGCGATCCGAGCGCGATCAGCACGGTGAAGGCGCCGGCCGACCACGCGCCGAGATACGGCACGTACGCCGCGAAGAAGTTGACCAGCATGATCGAGCCGACCTGGGGGAGATCGAGCACGAGCGCTCCGAGCCCGATGACGATCGCGTTGAAGGCGGCGATCGCCGTCACACCGGCGAAGTAGCCCTGCAGCGCGCCGAGGGTGCGACCGGTGATCATCCTCGCGACGGAGCGGGGGAGGCCCATGTGGCGCTCCGTCCACGCCCGGATCTGCGGCCCGTCCTTGAGCAGGAAGAACAGGCTGAGCGCGGTGAACGACAGGAACACCGCGAGCGAGGCCAGCGCGCTGATGCCCACGCTGAGCCCTTCGAGGAGGGCGTGGAACGCGTCGCTCACGGTCGAGCTCGCGTCGCTCGCCGCGCTCTTGGCCTTGTCCGCGCTCACCCCGGCGTCCTGGAGCCCGCTCTCGATCTTGCCGACGGCCTTCTGGAGCGTGTCCTGCATCGTGCTCGCCTGGCTCACGATGCCCGAGAGCACGAGCACGACGACGCCGATCCCGAGGGCGAAGAGCGAGAGGAACACGACGACGGTCGCCGCCGCGCGCGGCATGCGCCTCGCGAGGAGCCGGACCAGCGGGGCGCACACGGCGGCGATGATCGTCGCCGTGACGACGGGGATGACGATGGTGTTGATGAGCGCCAGCAGCGCGACGGCCGCGACGACCAGCGCGCAGATGCCGACCAGCAGCCACGACATCACCCCGAAGTCCCGCAGCCATCGCGGCGCCGCGAAGACGCCGGCCAGCTCCCCGGGCTCGACGTCGACGAAGTAGGCCTGCTCATCGTGCCGCCCGGCGGCATCCGGGCGCCGGCGGACACGCGCGCGGATGCCACGGCGGCGGGACATGGTCAGGCAGCGCCCACGTCGTCGAGCAGGCCGATGTCGCGGGCCTGCACCACCGCCTCCGAGCGCGAGGAGGCGTCGAGCTTGCGGTAGACGGCGTGCGCGTGGGTCTTGACCGTGTTCGCGGTCACATGGAGGTAGAGGCCCATCTCGCGGAAGGACAGGTGGGTCGGGAGCAGGCGCAGCACGCGCAGCTCGGCGTTCGTCAGCGACGCGGGGCCGGCGAGCACCGACGTCGCGAACGTGTCTGCATGGTGGCGGGCGTCCTCCACCCAGCGCGCCGCGAGCGGCGCGTCGGCCACCGCGTGCAGCAGCCGTTCCGCCTGCGAGAGCAGCGTGCGCGAGGCCGTGGCGTCACCGAGGCGCAGCATCGTCCGGGCGAGGGCCACGCGCGTCTCGAGGGCGTACCACGGCGGCGGGTCCACGAGGCGCGCGAGCAGCTCCTGCGCCTGCCGGCGGTCGTCCTGGGCCGCTTCCACACGGTCGCGATGGGCCCGGACGAGCGCCGACACCGCGAACGCCAGTGCCGAGCTCGGGTAGTGCGAGACGCCGGCGCGCTCGAGCTGCGCGCGGGCGCGCGATGCGAGCAGCGCCGCCTCCTCCCAGTCCTCGTCGTCGGCGCGGATCAGCGCGAGCTGGGCGAGGCAGAGCACCTGGGCACTCGGGGCGACGACGCCGCCGCGGCGCGCGCCCTCCTCCAGCACGGGCACGGCGCGCGCCCGGTCGCCGAGCAGGTGCAGGCCGGCGCCGCGCAGCGTGCACGCCAGCGGCCGCCACGGGTGATCCTCGGCCGCGAGCTCGTACGCGGTCGCGGCGGCGTCGGCCATCGCGGACGCGCCCCCGCGGGCGAGCCCCGCCCGCAGGACGGCGCAGGTCGCGGGCGACGCCTCGAGCTCCTGTCCGGCGGCGAGCAGCCGCTCGGCCGTGTCGAGCCAGTGCTCGAGGCGGTCGCGGTCACCGTCGACCAGGTGTGTGGGGGCCGCCGCGAGGGCGAGCGACGCCTGCGAGGAGATCTGCTCGGGGC
>DASUQB010000141.1:0-8248 GCA_036280835.1 Microbacterium sp.
ATTGCTCACGTGTTACTCACCCGTTCGCCACTGATCCAGAGAGCAAGCTCTCTTTCACCGTTCGACTTGCATGTGTTAAGCACGCCGCCAGCGTTCATCCTGAGCCAGGATCAAACTCTCCGTAAAGAATTTTTGCTGCGACTGAACCGGAATGGGTTCGGCCGAGCGAGTTTGATCTGACGATCGGATGTCATTACTGACATATCCGTTTAATCTCAAAAGAATCTCATCGATCAGCTAAGCTGACCGCGAGGTTTTTTGGCATTTGACAAGTGCACGCTGTTGAGTTCTCAAGGATCGGATGCTCCTGCTGCTCGGCCTCTCAGCCTCGCCCGCAGGGCAACTTCTCTATCTTATGGATTGTGATCCGCGTGTCAAATCGGCGCTTTTCGACGTGATGTCGGTCGCAGCTGTCAGTGACGGCGTCTCACCAAGCTAGATCGTGTGCCTCGCGTTCCTGGCGTATCAGCCGGGCCGCCGGGGCAACTTCTCTATCTTATCTCACTCGCTCTGCTTGTCAAATCGGCTGTCCGAGACTGTTTCAGCGTCTCCGGCCAGCACTCATCGACAGCTTCGAGGAGTGGGAACCTCCATCTTAGACCCGAAGGTCGGGACTCTCAATGAGAATCGGTTCAGATGGGGGGTGGTTCTCCGCTTGAGGGGGGTAAGGCTCTCGGCCTCTCCGCTTCCCTGTGGGGCGAACAAGTAATAAGTTACGTGGGATCCGGAGATCGGGCAAATCCGGGCCGCAGCCCGGGCGTGTCGCGCTGAGGATCCGCGGAATTCCGCGGATTCGGCGTCCTGTCACCTACTTCTGGCCGCCTGCGGAGCGTCACCGCGGATCAGGGTCGACGCGCGGCGCACCGCCGGAGCTCCGCTTCACGTGAGGGCAGCGATACGGCGCACCCGCACCAGCTGAATCAGCGCGGCGAGGATCAGCGTGCCGATCCCCCATGCCGCGCACGCCGGGGGCAGCACGAGGTACGCGAGGTGCGCGGGCGTCCACTCGTCGGTGAACGGCCCGGTCGACGCGAAGCCCGACGCCAGGGCCACGAGCAGGAAGGCAGGGAGCGACACCCACCACGCCCAGCGGACCCAGCCCGGCAGCGTGCGATCCACGCCCCCCGGCATCCGGCGTGCCAGCCAGACCACTGCCCAGGCGGCGATGATCGCGAGCCCGACGACGCTCGAGCCGTGCTGCAGCCACTTGAAGCCCGTGAGCGGCCCCCAGTGCGCAGCGAGAGCGGGGATCGCGGACACTCCCCAACGGCCCTCATGGGTGAAGAGGTCCCACACGATGTGAGACACCACGCCGAGCGCGAGCGATGCGAACAGCAGCACGACGCCGCGCCCCGACGGGAACGTCTCCCGGACGGCCGCGCGTGATCCCGCGTCCCACGGTCGCGGCAGTCTCTCGGCCAACCACACCGGCGCGAGTTCTCGAGCCGCGGGCCGGAGCACGCACCGCCAGACCAGCAGCAGCGCCAGCGCGAGCAGCGTCGTGAGCGGCAGCCAGACGAGGTCGTGCGTGACCGAGTACCGCGGGACCAGCACGCGCACGAAGAGCGGGAGGTCGGGCGCCATCGCTCCGACCGCGATGGCCGCCGGGATCAGCCGCGTGCGCACGAAGGGCAGCGCAACGACGGCGTGACTCGGCGTGAACGGCATCGCGCGTGTCAGCCGGCGGAGACGAAGACGCCGCCGAGCGTCTTCTTGCCGCGGCGCAGCACCGATACCGCGCCGGGCAGCGAACCCTCCACGACGGCGGACTCGTCATCCACCTTCGCGCCGTCGAGCGAGACCCCGCCTTGCCCGATCGCGCGCCGCGCCTCGCTGAGGCTGGCGACGAGGCCCGTCTCCATCAGGGCCTGCACGACAGGAGTGCCACTCGGGAGTTCGGCGTGCGGCAGCTCTCGGAGCGCACTGGCCAGGGTCGCCGCATCGAGCGATCGCAGGTCGCCCTGCCCGAAGAGGGCATCGGATGCCGCGATCGCGGCGCGCACCGCATCCGCGCCGTGCACGAGACTCGTCACCTCGACGGCGATGCGCTTCTGCCCGATCCGGCGGAACGGCTCGGCGGCGTGCTCTGCGGCGACCTCTTCGATCTCTTCCCGGTTCAGGAACGTGAAGACCTTGAGGCGATCCACCACGTCGTCGTCGTCCGTGTTGAGCCAGAACTGGTACATGGCGTAGGGGCTCGTCAGCGACGGGTCCAGCCAGATCGCGTTCCCCTCGCTCTTGCCGAACTTGCGGCCGTCGCTGTTGGTGATGAGCGGCGTGCCGATCGCGTGGACGCTCTTCCCCTCGGCGCGATGGATCAGATCCACGCCGCTGGTGAGGTTGCCCCACTGATCGCTGCCGCCGGTCTGCAGCACGCAGTCGTAGTGGAGGAAGAGCTCGCGGTAGTCGAGCCCCTGGAGGATCTGGTAGCTGAACTCGGTGTAGCTGATGCCCTCGTCGGAGTTGAGCCTGGCGCTGACGGCATCCTTCTTGAGCATCGTTCCGACCCGGTAGTGCTTGCCGATGTCGCGCAGGAAGTCGATCGCCGACAGCGGTGCGGTCCAGTCGAGGTTGTTGACCATGCGGGCGGCGTTGTCGCCCTCGAAGCTCAGGAACCGCTCGACCTGACCCTGCAGGTTCCCGACCCACTCGGCGACGGTCTCCTTCGTGTTGAGGGTGCGCTCGGCGGTCGGCCTCGGGTCGCCGATGAGCCCGGTGGAACCGCCGACCAGTCCGAGGGGTTTGTGACCCGCCAGCTGGAGACGGCGCATCACGAGCAGCTGCACGAGGTTGCCCAGGTGCAGGCTCGGAGCGGTCGGATCGAATCCGCAGTAGAACGTGAGCGGAGGACCTGCGAGCAGGTCCCTCAGGGCTTCACGGTCTGTCGAGACGTGCACGAGTCCGCGCCAGACGAGCTCGTCCCATACGTTGTCGAACGAGGGGTCGATGGCAGGCTCTGCTGCGGTGATGACGGCGGATGACACGCGTTCCAGGCTATCAGCGGGGCCCGGGCGGCCTTGCGATGCGGGCGAGCACGTAAGCCCGGAGACCTATGAGGGGATTGCGTAAGCCTGCAGACCTATCTATGATGAGCCTGTAGGCCTAATCAACCCGAGATAAGCCTCTGAGCTGAACGGAACGCACGTGTTCGTGATCACCGCCGACCAACGTGCCAGCCGGTCCAGCAGAGACCGGGTACCGGCCGCGCTCGCCGATGTCGAGCGACTCGTGGGCGACCGCCTCGCCGCGGCCGCCGAGCGCACCGTCGGCGACGAGATACAGCTCGCCACCGAAGACCCCGTGGCCGCGCTACAGATCGCGCTGCATCTCGTGCGCGAGGAGGCGTGGAGCGTCGGCGTGGGCGTCGGCTCCGTTGAGAAGCCGCTCCCCCGGCAGGTGCGCGAAGCCAGGGGCGAGGCGTTCCTGCATGCCCGCACCGCGGTCGAGCGCGCCAAGAAGTCCCAGGAACGCGTCGCTGTCGAGAGCGCGGACACGGAGGCCGCGGCCGACGCGGAAGCCCTCGTGCGCCTGCTCATCGAGCTGCGCGATCGTCGGAGCGCGCAGGGGTGGGAAGTCGCCGACCTGCTCGCCGGGGGCATGACCCAGAAACGCGCGGCCTCGGTGCTCGGCATCACCCCCACGGCGGTGAGCCTGCGCGCGAAGGCGGCGTCGCTCCGCACGGAGGAAGCCGCGATTCCGGCTCTCGGGCGGGTGCTCGCGCGGCTCGACGGGGCCGCGTGACAGACTGACGAGATGCCGGTGGTGTTCCCTGAGGCGATCATCGTCGCCATCCTCTCGATCTTCCTCTTCCTGGCACTCTGCGGCGCGCTCGTGCTGATCGTCATCAGCACGCGCAGGCCCGCGACGCTGCCTCTCAGCGTCGCCGCGGGGCTGGTCGTGTCGTCCCTGGTCATCGTGGCCGTCGCGCCCATCAACGTGCCGGTGCTGATGGGGCTGGTCATCGCACTCCTCGGCACCGCCGTCGGCGTGCTCGGTGGAAACCCGATCACGCGACGTGTGCTCGAGATCGCGACGCACGGTCGAGTGCGCGACGGCGTGAACGGTGGGATCATCCTGGATGCCGAGGCCGCCGGCACCGCGATCACCGAGCCCGCCGCGGCCGGCGACGAGGTCATGCGCGGGGGCACGACGATCGGCTACCTGGAGCGCCTCGCGGTCGTGGTCGCACTGATCGCCGGCTACCCGGAGGCCATCGCCATCGTGGTGGCGATCAAGGGCGTCGGTCGCTTCTCCGAGCTCGCGGCGGCCGAAGCGCGCGAGCGATTCATCATCGGCACCCTGTCGAGCCTGCTCTGGGCCTGTGTCGTGGGTGCGCTGGTGAGGCTGGCGATCTGGTGAACGCCATCGACTGGGCCGATGGGCGCTGGACGCACGACCCCGAGCACGTCGTGCGCGACGATGCCGGCTCTCTCACCGCCACTGCCGTGGAGGGCAGCGATGCGTGGCTCCGCACCGCCTACGGCTTCGCGCACGACACGGAGCATGCCCTGCTCGCGCCGCTCGCCGTCGGCGAGGCGATGGAGGTCGCCCTCCGTGCGGAGTGGAAGGGCGAGTTCGATCAGGCCGGCATCTTCGTGCGGGCGGATGCCGAGCGCTGGGTCAAGACCGGTCTCGAGTTCGCCGACGGGCACCTGCAGCTGGGCGCGGTCGTCACGGCCGGGGTCTCGGACTGGTCGACCGGCCACGCGGACGAGTGGGCGGCGGCATCGGTCACGGTCCGGGTGAGTCGCTGGGAGGACGCCCTGATCATCCGCGCACGCGCCGACGAGGGCGAATGGCGCCTGGTGCGGGTGGCGCCGTTCGACGGATCGGTGCCCGCGTTCGGCGGGCCGTTCCTGTGCGGGCCGACTCGCGCCGGCTTCCGAGCGACGTTCCTGCGATGGACGCGCGGTCCGGCCGACGAAGAGATCCACTAGGCCCATGGATGCGCAGCGCGATCGAACGGAGACCCTCGGGGAGCTCGTGCAGCGCTTCGCCGCCGAGCAGTGCGACGTGATCATCGAGCAGTGGGACGCGCTGGAGAGGCGAGACGCGGACTCGGTGCATCCGGTGCGCGTCGCCATCCGGCGCCTGCGGGCGACGCTGCGCACTTTCCGGCGCGTCTACGACAGGGAGGCCGGCGAAGCCTTCGCGCAGGAGCTGCGCTGGTGGGGCATGCTCCTCGGTGGGGTGCGCGACCTGCAGGTGCTCGCGGAGCGCTTCTCCACCGCCGAGGACCCGCGGGAACCCCGCGGCCGCGCCGAGGTGTATCTCGCGACGCAGCTCGAGCGCGAGCTCGAATCCGCCTGGCGGGCCGTGTCCGAGGCGTTGACGACGGAGCGAGCGACCGCGCTGAAGGAGGCGGTCGTGAGGTGGCGGGAGGATCCGCCGTTCTCCGAGAGAGCCGGCCGTCCGGCCCGACGCGCGGGCAAGCGGGTGAAGAAGGCTGGGCGCAGGGTCGGGAAGCGGCTGGCACGCGTGCGCGCGGCGGTCGCGGCGAACGACCCGGCTGCGGCCGAACTGCTCCACTCCGCGCGCAAAGCGGCGAAGCGACACCGCTACGCCCTCGAACTGGCCGCCCCGGTGCTCGGACCGCGCACGGAGGAGGAGATCGAGCGACGGCGGGACCTGCAGGATGCGCTCGGCGCGCATCAGGACGCGGTCGTCGCCGCGGAGTTCCTCGTGCGCCTGGACCTGGGCGGCGAGTCACCGGAGGTCGCGTTCGCGCTCGGTGAGCTGACAGAGGCGACGCGCCGCCAGGCCGACGACGTGCGGAGCCCGCTCGACGCGGCACAGGAATAGCCCGGCCGGCGAGGCCCGCCCCGCCTAGAGGCCGAGCGTGTGCGCGGCGGCCTGGACGCGGGCGATCAGCTCCGCGCGCTGCTCCTCCACCCGATCGGGCGCCGTGCCGCCGACGCCCGTGCGACTCGCGACGGAGCCTTGGATCGTGAGCACCGACCGGACATCGGGCGAGAGGTCGGCAGACACTGCGGCGAGCATCTCGTCGGTGACCTCGTCGAGCTCGATCCCCCGCTCTTCGCACAGCCGGACGAGCGAACCCGAGATCTCATGCGCGTCGCGGAACGGCACTCCGCGCTTGACCAGCCATTCCGCCACGTCGGTAGCGAGCGAGAACCCCTGTGGGGCGAGCTCCGCCATCCGGTCGGTGTCGAAGCGAAGGGTCGCCACCATGCCCGCGAATGCCGGCAGCACGACTTCGAGGGTCGCGACGGAGTCGAACACCGGCTCCTTGTCCTCCTGAAGGTCGCGGTTGTACGCGAGCGGCAGGCCCTTCAGGGTCGCGAGCAGGCCGGTGAGGTTGCCGATCAGCCGACCCGCCTTTCCCCTTGCGAGTTCGGCGATGTCGGGGTTCTTCTTCTGCGGCATGATGCTCGAGCCGGTCGAATAGCCGTCGTCGAGCGTCACGAACCCGAACTCGCGGGTGTTCCAGAGGATGATCTCCTCGGCGAACCGCGAGATGTCGATGCCGATCATGGCGGTGATGAAGGCGAACTCGGCGACCACGTCGCGCGACGAGGTGCCGTCGATGGAGTTCTCCGCCGGGCGCTCGAGGCCGAGTTCCCGCGCCACCAGGGCGGGATCGAGCCCGAGGGTGGAGCCGGCGAGCGCTCCCCCGCCGTAGGGCGAGACCACCGCCCGGGCGCGCCAGTCGCGCAGCCGTTCGAGGTCGCGCACCAGCGGCCAGGCGTGGGCCTGGAGGTGATGGGCGAGGGTGACGGGCTGCGCGTGCTGCAGGTGGGTGCGGCCCGGCATGATGGCCCGCTCGTGCGCCTCCGCCTGTGCCACGACGGCATCCACCACCCGCAGGACATCGCGGGCGATCGTGCGCGAGTGATCGAGCAGGTACATCCTGACGAGCGTCGCGATCTGGTCGTTCCGGCTGCGGCCGGCGCGCAGCTTCCCTCCGAGCTCGGGTCCGACGACGGCGATGAGCGCCTGCTCGAGCGCGCCGTGGACGTCCTCGTCCTGAGGTCCGGGCCGGAGCGTGCCGTCGGTGATGCGGCGGGCGAGCACGTCGAGTCCGTCGTGCATCGCGCGCTCCTCGTCGGCGCTCAGATACCCGGCCGCGGCGAGCGCCTTCGCATGCGCGTGGGAACCGGCGATGTCGTAGAGCGCGAGCACCCAGTCGAAGTGGGTCGAGCGGCTGAGCGCCGCGAGTTCGGGCGAGGGCCCACCGGCGAAGCGGGCACCCCACAGGGCGCCTTCGTTGGTGGTCGCGTCGAGGGGCGTGGCGTCGTCTGTCATGGCCTCTCCAGACTATCGGGGGCCGCCCAGCGCACGATCCGGTCGATCGCCCACTCGATCGGTCCGCGGCCGACGAGCAGGGCCCACGCGGTGCAGAGGAGCACCGTCCAGATCGTGAAGGGCCAGAAGGGCTCGAGCGCGCGGAAGGCGCCGAGATCGGTCTCGCCGGGAGGCGGGACCGGCTGCAGCAGGGCCCATGCGATCAGCTGCCCGGAGTAGGCCGTCAGGGCCATGGAGCCCACGGCGCGCAGGGGCAGCGCCACCCACGTCAGCGGCGTCGACGCCACGAGCACGCAGAGCCCCACGACCGCGATGGCGAAGCCCCCGGATCCGACGACCTCGCCGATGCCGCTGGTGTGCGCCTCGGCGCTCGTCACGAACGCCCACAGCGACTCGGGTTCGCTCTCGCGCACGCCGCCGGTCGCCGCCGAGAGCGAATAGCCGGCGAACGACAGCACCGCACCGATGCCCAGCAGGGCGGCCGCGACCGTCGGGCGGGAGAAGGGCAGCCGCCCGATGCCCAGTCCCGCCACGACGAATGCGCTCCAGACGAGGAACGGATAGTGGCCCCCGATCGCGACGTCGATCAGCCAGCCGACCGGCGTCGCCCAGATCGCCCACCCTGCGATCAGGAACTGCAGGAACGGCATCGTCACCGCCAGCGCGGCGGCGATCCCGAAGAGCCAGGCGGCGGTCAGGCGCAGCAGGGGCAGCACGAGCAGGAAGAGCACGGCGTACGCCGGCAGGATGACGTAGACAGGCACCTCGAGGGAGATCAGTGCGATCCCCAGCACCCAGACGAGCAGGGCGCGCGCGGCCAGACGCCGACGCCCCAGGGCGAGCGCCTCACCCTGCAACGGCACGGTGCGGCCGGTGACCAGCCCGATCGACACCCCCGCCAGCGTTGCGAACAGGATCGAGGAGCGGCCGTTGACGACGTCGTGCCAGGTGCCGGCATCCGCCCACTCGAACGGGTCGATCC
>DASUQB010000142.1:0-8682 GCA_036280835.1 Microbacterium sp.
TTCCCGGCGCTGATCTGGGCGGCCTTCCGGTTCGGGCCCCCCGGAGCGACGCTGTCGGTCGCCGTCACCGCCTGCGTCGCGATCGGCGAGACCGCCCATGACGTCGGCCCGTTCTTCGAGCAGCCGATCGACCAGGCCACACTGAGCATCCAGCTGTACATCTGGGTCGCGGCGCTGACGACGCTGTTCCTGAGCGGTGTGATGTGCGAGCGCGAGCGGTCCTCCGGCGAGCTCGCCGAGGCCCGGACGACGGAGGGCGCGCGGGCCGTGGAGGAACGGCGCCGGATCGCGCGGGATCTCCACGACTCGGTGTCGCAGGCGCTGTTCTCGACGGCGCTGCACGCGCGGACGGCTCAGCGGGCACTGGCGCAGGAGGGAGGCGGCCCCTCCGGTGTCGGGACGGCGCTCGCCGCGATCGCGGACGCGACCCGGACCGCGCAGCGCGAGATGCGCGCGCTCATCTATGAGCTCCACCGCGATCCGGTCCACGACGGGCTGGTCGCGGCGCTCACCCGGCACGCCGCCGGCGCGCAGGCGGCGGGCGGGCTGCCGATCGACGTCCGCGGGCCCGAGGCGCGGCTCCCGCTGTCCGAGCGCGCCGAGACCCAGCTGTTCGCGATCGGCAAGGAGGCGCTCGCGAACGTCCAGAAGCACTCCGGCGCCAGTGCCGCGCAGGTCAGCGTCGAGGCCCAGCAGGACCAGGTCGTCGTCGAGATCCACGACGACGGCCGGGGCTTCGACACGGTCGCCGGGCACCCCGGCCACTACGGCCTCGAATCCATGCGCAGCCGCGCGGCCGAGATCGGCGGCTGGATCGCGATCACGAGCGACCCGGGGGCCGGGACGCTGGTACGGGTGTGCGTGCCGACGAACGGCAAGGGGAACGGTGCCTCGGCCGGCTGAGACGATCGGCGTCCTCGTCGTTGACGACCACGAGGTCGTGCGCCGGGGGCTGTACTCGTTCCTCGACGGCGAGCCCGACATCGATGTCGTGGGCGAGGCGGCCGGCGGCGCCGAGGCGCTCGACGTGCTCGCGGCGATGGACTCGCGGGGCCGCCGGCCCGACGTGATCGTCATGGACCTGCAGATGGCGCCGATGGACGGGATCGAGTCGACCCGCCGGGTCCGCGCCCGCTACGGCGACATCGAGGTCGTGGCGCTCACGTCGTTCGCCGAGGAGGGGCGGGTGCACGCCGCACTCCGGGCCGGCGCGTCGGGCTACGTGCTCAAGGACGCCGACGCCGAGGATGTGGCGGCCGCCGTCCGGGCCGCACACCGGGGCCAGCTCCAGATCGATCCGGCCGTCGCGAGGGCGCTGATGCTGGCGCCGCACGAGGCGCGCGAGAACGGCGACGCGGTGTCCGAGCTCACGTCCCGGGAGCTCGACGTGCTCCGCCTCGTGGCGGTGGGGAAGCCCAACAAGCAGATCGCTGCTGAGCTCGCCATCAGCGAGCGCACGGCCAGGACCCACGTGTCCAACGTCCTGCGCAAGCTCCGCCTCAGCTCGCGCACCCAGGCCGCGCTGTGGGCGGTCCGCGAGGGGCTCGTGCAGGTGCAGCGGGAGTAGACTGCCCACGTCTGCTCGTCGGGGTCCTTGCCCTCCCCTTCCGGTGCTGTCGTCAACGGGGCCGAGAGGAGGCCGCGTGCCGGCCCCCGACACCCCGCTCGAGGGGGAAGAGCTCCTCGCCGCGGTCACCGACTCGCTGGTGGCGCTGCACATGCGCTACCACCACCGCGAGCCCATCAGCGCCAAGACGTTGCTCATGAGCAACGAGCTGCTGGCCTGCGTGATGGGCGGCGTCTACACCGAGGTCGAGAAGACCATGATCGAGCTCCAGCGCCACACGATCGTGCAGGAGACGCGCAGCGCCTTCCAGACCGCGATGCAGGACCGCTTCATCGCCGAGGTCGAACGGCTGTCGGGCCGGCGCGTGCTCGCCTTCATCTCCAACTGCCATGTCGGCCCGGACCTGGAGGTCGAGCTGTTCGTCCTGGAGCCCTCGCCCGCCTAGCCGTCGCTCCCGTTCCGGTAGAACGTCACGCTGCGGGACTGCTCGGGCTGGATGAAGCGGCGGCGCATCGGGATCCGGCGGGCCGGCGGCGCCGTGTGCCGGGGCGAGGCGCTCTGAGCGAGCAACCAGGTCCCATCCTGGCGGCGGATCACCACGTTCTCGCGCGCGAGCTCGGCGAGCGCGGCGGACACGGTGGGCCGGCGGGCGCCGATGAACTCCGCCAGCATCCGGTGCGAGAGGGCGAGCGGGACGACGACACCGTCCGTCGTGACCCGGCCCCAGCGGTCGGCGAAGTGCCAGAGCATCGCGTGCAGGCGGTCTCTGATGGCGCTCGTGTGGGCGATCGCCTGGGACTCGGCGAGCCGCTGCGCGCGGCCGTGCACCCGCGAGAGCAGGGCGAGCGACACCTCCGGGAACTCGCGGACCTCCGCGGCGAACGCCGGGCCCAGCACGATCGCGCGCGCCGCCGACAGGACGTTCCACTTCACCACGAACGGGAGCAGGGACTCGGTCTCGTCCCACGGGCGCAGCAGATCGCCGGGGCCCAGCAGCTCGACGCTCGCGCGGTCGGCCATCAGCAGCTCGCGGGCGATGAACCCCTCGACGAGCAGCAGGCCCGCGGACAGGCTCGCGGTCCCGTGCAGCGACGTCACGTCCCAGCGGCCCGTGTCGAGCGCGACCGGCCGGCCCGTGAGGCGGACCCTGGCCCGCGCGAGCCGGTCGCCCTCGAGGCCTCGCCCGAGCTGCTCGTCGGCGTCGAGGACGCGGACGACCTGCGAGTCGCGGCCCCGGTCATGCGGCGGCGGGACCGCACTGAGCCCGACGCCCCTCCGGGTCTGCTGCTCTTGAAGTTGGGACATCCCGCACCTCCTCGTACGCACATATGCGAAACGAGGTCAGGAGACGGTCCCCACCGGAGTCCTGTCACGCGATGCCCTCTCAGAGCAACTGTAGTGCGGATCCGGCCTAATGACCGAGAAGATCCGTGGGCGCGAGGACGAACACCTCGCAGATCATGTCGGGATCCTGCTGGTTGCCGCTCATGAAGCCCACGACCTTGCGGCCGGTGGCGTCCTCGACGACGGCGACGAAGCGGGCCCGCATGACCTCCTGGAAGGCCATCCGCTGCTCGATGACGGCGGCGGTGCGGCCACCTTCGAGCAGCGTCCGCTCGACGCGCGTGAAGCCCCCGCGCAGCAGGCACACCACGAGATCGTCGTGGAGGTAGGTCTTCGCCTGCGTCGGACCGACGCCGTAGAAGTCCTTCAACAGCGCGACCATGCCCTCGGAGATCGCGGTGCGCGTCGTTCCGGTGCCCGGAGCCGATGCCGGCTCTTTGTGCTCGGCCTCGCTCATGGACGAGCCACGGCGGGCGTGTCGGGACTGAAGGTCACTTGTGCTCCTCGAAAACGGGCGTCGCCGCGGTCTCCGAAGGTCAGACGACACTGCCCCGAACCCACCGGACCCCGTCGCACGATGCCCTTCCGGGCCGAATTCTACCGGTCGGATTGCGCACGTGGCCATGCGGAGTATCGTGTGTCTCGAGGGCTCGATCGAGGGGTCCCGCCGCCGGCGCGGCAGCTCGGTCTGACTTCAGGTCCCAGTGGCACGAACCTGGAGTCCAGATGCTTTCCAACCAGTCCGCCGACGGCCCCGCCGAGCGGTCGGCGTCGTTCGCCTGCCGCTGGCGGCTCGAGGGCCGGGAAGCCGCCTCCGTCCGGGTGTCCGGCGAGGTCGACATGGCCACCGTGGGCCGGCTCGACGAGGCCCTCCGCGAAGCGCTCGGCTATGCGCGCCTCGTCGTGCTCGACCTCCGCCGGATGTCGTTCATGGACAGCTGCGGCCTGCGCGTGATCCTCGACACCGCCGTGCGAGCCCGCGCCGAGCGCGCACGCATCGTCCTGACGGGAGCCTCGGCGCAGGTCGAGAAGCTGATCGACCTGACGGGGACCCGCGGGCACCTGGACCTGCTGGAGGCCCGGCAGACCAACGGCTGGACGCCCTTCGACAACGCCGTGAACGACCGCGTCCTGACCGCCAGGGTGATGGCGGTGTCCGATGCGGTGCTGTGGATGCAGGCGGCCGACGGCAGCATCCACCGGCCGTGGGCGCCGGCGGGCGACGGGCTCCCGGTGCCGGCAGGAAGCACGGTCGAGCTCTACCTCGGCAACGACGGCGCGGTGAACGGCTGGCGCGAGCCCGGATCGGGTCTCGCGATCGACCAGCGCCGGCTCGCTCCGGGCGAGGCCCCGGTGACGCACGCCGACCTCACGTGCCAAGGGCCGTGCGGGCTCGTATGGCACGCCCCGGCCGCCGCTCGGATCGCCGAGCACCACGAGCTGTGCCTGACCTGCGCAGGATCCCTTGTCCTCCGCTGATCAGGCCACGGTGCTCTCCGGCGAGGCCCTGCTCGAGGCGGTCACCGACGCGATGGTCGCCCTGCATCTCCGCTACCACGGGCGGGTGCCGGCGACCGCCGAGACCCACCTGCTCGGCGACGACCTCCTGGCCTGCAAGCTCGGCGGCATCTACACCGACGTCGAGAAGACGATGATCGAGCTGCAGCGCACCCGCGAGGTCCACGACACGCGGCGCGAGTTCCAGGCCGCCACCCGGCACCGGTTCATCGGGGTCGTCGAACGCCTCTCGGGGCGCACCGTGACGGCCTTCATCTCCAACTACCACGTCGGCCCCGACCTCGCGGTCGAGCTCTTCCTGCTCGCGCCCGGGCGCTGAGGGTCCCGCTACTCGTACTGCAAGGCCCTCAGCACGTTGAGCTTCGCCGCACGCCGGGCCGGCACGATCGCGGCGAGCACGCCGGCGATGAAGGCGACGATCGTGAACGCCACGAGCTGGGCCCAGGGGACGCTGAAGCCGATCCCCTCGTCGGCCAGCGCGTTGGACACGAGCGCCGCCAGGAACATCCCGAGCGGCAGCCCGACGGCCGCGCCGATCAACGCCGTGATCACGCTCTCCTGGCGGACCATGCGGCGCACCTGGCGCCGCGTCATGCCGACGGCGCGGAGCATCCCGAGCTCGCGCGTGCGCTCGAAGACCGACAGGATCAGCGTGTTCACCATCCCGAAGAGGCTCACGATCACCGACAGCGCGAGCAGGACGTAGAACAGGTTCAGGACCGGGTCGAGGCCGCTGGCGCGGACGTCCACCCAGCCGGCCTCGGTGTCCAGCTTGAGCTCCGGGAAGCCCTGGAGCGCGCTGCGCAGGGCCGCCGTGTTCTGCGGCGTCGCGTCGCCGTCGATCTCCACGAACGCGAACAGGTTGCGCGGCCGGGGGAAGGACTCGTCGAACTTCTCCTGGGGGATCGCGACCTTCGCGAGCAACGGCTCGAGCTTGTCGATCGACCGCGGGGCCTGGATTGACGCGACGGTCAGCTCGATCGGGGTGCCCGCGGCGGTCGTGACCTGGAACGTGTCGCCGAGCTCGAGGTCGTGCTTCTCCGCGAACGACTGCTGGACGATCGCCTGGTCGCCCGTGAGGGCCCCCGGCGTCAGCTCGCTGCCCTCGACGAGGAACACGTTGAAGGTCTCGTCGGCGTCGCGGTCCATGCCCATGACGCCGATCTCCTCGTCGAAGGCGACCGCGTTGTCGCTGCGCACGCTCGAGACGACTTCGACGCCGTCGACCTCGGCGAGGGCGTCGCCGGCGGCGGCCGGGAACGTCGAGTAGCCGTTCTCGGAGGTGAGCACGTAGTCCGCGTCCACGATGGCGTCGAGCGAGTCCTCGGCCGTGCTCTGCATGCCGGCGCCGAGCGTCGCGACGAGCGTGACGAGCGCGAGGCCGATCATCAGCGCGGCGGCCGTGCGCGCGGTGCGGATCGGATTGCGCTGCGAGTTGCGCAGCGCGAGCCGGCCCGCGGCGCCCGCGAGCCGCTCGGAGGGCCGCCCGACGGCGGACGCGATCGGCACCACCAGGCGCGAGGAGACCAGCCAGAAGGCGACGAACACGAACAGGCAGCCGATCGCCGTCACCAAGAGCGACGACCCTGTGTCGAGGACGCCCACGGCGCCCCAGATCAGCAGCGCGATCCCGATCACCGCGGTGACCGGCCGCAGCCAGCCGTGTCGCGTGAGGCGTCCCGGCGGCAGCGTCGCGCCCTCCCGCACGGCGGCGATCGGCGCGATCGCCATGGCGCGCCGGGCCGGGATGATCGTGGCCAGCATCGTGATCCCGACGCCGAGCACGAGCGACACCACGATCGTGCGGGTGGCCAGCACCAGGCCCGACTGCGGCATCGACAGGTTCATGGCGTCGAAGACGGCGCTCAGCCCCTTGGCCAGCGCCACGCCGCCGAACAGGCCCAGCAGCGAGGCCAGCACGCCGAGCACGAAGCCCTCGAGCAGGACCGAGCGCATGATCTGCCGGCGCGAGGCGCCCAGCGTGCGCAGGGTCGCGAACTCCCGCACCCGCTGAGCGAGGGTGATCGAGAGGGTGTTGTAGATCACGAACGAGCCGACGGCGAGCGCGATCGCCGCGAACGCGAGCAGGAAGTAGCGGATGAAGTCGACGCCCTCGCTGATGCCCGAGGAGTCCGCGCTGGCCTGCTCGTCGCCGGTGCGGACCTGCGCGCTCGCGGGCAGCAGCGGCTCGATGTTCGCGGTCAGTTCCTCGGGCGTCACGCCCTCCTCGGAGGCGAGGAAGATCGTGTCGAGCTGTCCCTCCTTGTTCAGCAGCTGCTGCGCCGTGGAGAGGTCGAAGACGGCGAGCGTGGCGCCGCCGAGCGACTGCACGTCACCCAGCCGCGCGATGCCCGTGACCGTGAACTCCTTGGCGGGGCCCTCGGCCGCGGCCCGGATGCGGTCGCCGATCGCCCAGCCCTGATCCTTGGCCGTGCCCTCGTCGACCACCACCTGCGAGGCACCGGCGGCCCACTCGCCGCCCACGAGCCGGAGCGGGTTGAAGCGGTCCGCGTCACGGTCGAAGCCGAACCCGAACGAGGGAGCCTGGCTGGTGCCGGCCGCCTCGCCCTTCTCGTTGTAGAGCTTGACGGTGTTGCCCTCCGACTGGAGGTCGAAGATCGCGCCCTCCGCCTGCTGGACGCCGTCGGCGCCGCGCACCTTCTGCAGCAGCGACTCCGGCACCGTCGCCTTGCCCGTGGTGGAGAACTCGACGACCTGCTTGCCGGAGATCACCGCGCTCGTGTCGTCGTAGGAGCCGGTGAAGATCCCGTCGAACGCGCGCTGGATGCTGTCGGTGAGCACGTAGGTGCCGCTCACCATCGCGACGCCGAGCACGACGGCCAGCGCGGTCAGCAGCGCGCGCACCTTGCGGAACGCGAGGCCCTTCAGCGCGACGCGTCTCATGCCGCCAGTTCTTCCATCGTCGCCAGGATCTCGTGCGGCGTGCAGGCCGCCAGGTCGCGCACGATGTGCCCGTCGTCGAGGAACAGGACGCGGTCGGCGATCGCCGCGGCCTGCGGGTCGTGCGTGACCATCACCGTCGTCTGGCCCAGCGAGTCGACCATCTCGCGCAGCAGGCCGAGGATCTCCGCCCCCGTGCGCGAGTCCAGGTTGCCGGTCGGCTCATCGGCGAACATGACGACGGGCTTGGCCACGACGGCACGGGCGACCGCCACGCGTTGCTGCTGGCCGCCGGAGAGCTCCGCCGGACGGTGCGTGCGCCGGTCCGTGAGCCCGACCTTCTCCATCACCTCCTGATGCCAGCCGGCGTCGGGGCGCGAGCCGGCGATCTCGAGCGGGAGGAGGACGTTCTCCTCGGCGGTGAGCATCGGCAGCAGGTTGAAGAACTGGAAGATGAACCCGATGTGGCTGCGCCGCAGCTTGGTCAGCGCGTTGTCGTCGAGCGCGGTGATCTCGGTCCCGTCGATCGTGACCGTGCCGCCGTCGGGCCGATCGAGACCGGCGAGGATGTGCATGAGCGTCGACTTGCCCGAGCCCGACGGACCCATCACCGCGGTCAGCCGGTGCCGCTCGACGTCGAGCGACACCCCGCGCAGGGCGTGGACCGCCGCCTCGCCCTCACCGTAGGTGCGTGTGAGGTCCACGGCGCTGATGACGTGCTCGGCGCCCCCCTCGCTCTCGCGGCCGGGTGCTGCGGATGCGATCGTCATACGGTGCGGCTCCTTCCCATCGGGGGCGCGTCCCGCGCCGCGACGCTATCCGCGCCCGTCGGGGGAAAGCAAGTCCGCCGTCCGGGAGGAGACCACGCCGCATCGCCGTCACGCGGGTCCGGCGGCCGGGGCCGGCGCGCGCAGGCGCGGCCGCCCGAGCAGGGCGCCTGCGAACACGAGGCCGATCATGGCGAAGACGATCGCGATCGCGAAGGCCGACTGGAAGCCGTTCGTGAGCGCCGATAGCGGGTCGGCACCGTGGGCCTGCGACACCGCGACCGTCGAGAGGATCGCGACGCCGACCGCGCCGCCGATCTGGAACGACGAGTTGTTCAGGCCGGAGGCGACGCCCGCGTCCGCCTCGGGGATGTCGGCCAGCGACGCGATCGAGGCCGCGACGTAGGCCGCACCGAGCCCAGGGCCGAACAGCAGGAGGCCGAAGAAGATGTCGCCGAGATAGCTGCCATCGACCCGCACCTGGCTGAGCGACAGGCAGCCCAGACCGGTCAGGACCATGCCGGCCGCGGCGATCTCGCGCAGGCGGCCCTTGGTCGCCATCGCCTGCCCCGTGATCGAGCCCAG
>DASUQB010000143.1:0-3065 GCA_036280835.1 Microbacterium sp.
TCCCAGCCGAGGTCGTAGATGAGTCCGAGGTCGACGACATTGATGCCCAGCTCGGGGTCCATGACGTCCTTGAGCGCCTCGGTCACCTCGTCGAACTTCTGGGGTGTGAGCGTCGCGGTCATAGGGCGATTCTACGCTTCCACGTCGGTGACGGCCTCGAGGTACCGGTCGTAGCCCTCGTCCTCGAGACGGTCCGCGAGCTCGGGTCCGCCCTCCTCGACGATGCGCCCGTCGATCATGACGTGCACGTAGTCGGGGTGGATGTAGCGGAGGATGCGCGTGTAGTGCGTGATGAGCAGCACGCCGAGGTCGCTCTCGGCCTTGGCGCGGTTGACACCCTCGGAGACGATCTTCAGCGCGTCGACGTCGAGGCCGGAGTCGGTCTCATCCAGCACGGCGATCTGCGGCTTGAGCAGCTCGAGCTGGAGGATCTCGTGGCGCTTCTTCTCGCCGCCCGAGAAGCCCTCGTTCACGTTGCGCGCGGCGAACTTCGGATCCATGCGCAGGTTCTTCATGGACTGCTTGACGTCCTTGGTCCACGTGCGGATCGCCGGCGCCTCGCCGTCGATCGCGGTCTTCGCGGTGCGCAGGAAGTTCGTGACGGTGACGCCGGGAATCTCGACGGGGTACTGCATCGCGAGGAACAGGCCGGCGCGGGCGCGCTCGTCGACGGTCATCGCGAGCACGTCGTCGCCGTCGAGCGTGATGGAGCCGCTCTGCACCTTGTACTTCGGGTGCCCGGCGATCGTGTAGGCGAGGGTGGACTTGCCGGAGCCGTTGGGGCCCATGATGGCGTGGGTCTGTCCTGTGCGGATCGTGAGGGTCACGCCGTTCAGGATGGGCGTGGTGCCGGCATCCGTCTCGACGGTGACGTACAGATCGCGGATCTCGAGCACTGCCATGGTTCAGACTTCCTTCGTGACGTTCGGATCGATGAGCACGTCGTCGCCGTCGATCTGGACGACGTAGACGGGGACGGGCTCATACGCGGGGAGGTTCAGGGGGTGGCCGGTGCGCAGCGAGAAGGCCGAGCCATGGGCCCAGCACTCCAGGCTGTCACCCTCGACGAAGCCCTCGGCGAGGGAGATGTCGCCGTGGGTGCAGGTGTCGCCGATGGCGTGCACCTCGCCGGCGGAGTCGAGCACGACGGCGATCGGCACCTTCTTGACGACGACGCGCTTCGGGGTGTCCTGCTCGAGTTCGCTGAGCGAGCAGACGCGGGTCGCGGTCACTCTGCCGTCCCTTCCGTGAGTTCGGCCTCGATGGCCGCCGACAGTTCTGCTTCCAGCTCCGGGATGCCGATGCGCTGGACGATCTCGCTGAGGAAGCCGATCACGACGAGACGCCGCGCCTCGTCCTCGCTGATGCCGCGCGCCTGCAGGTAGAAGAGCTGCTCGTCATCGAAGCGCCCGGTGGCGCTGGCGTGGCCCGCGCCGCGGATGTCGCCGGTCTCGATCTCGAGGTTCGGGATCGACTCGGCGCGTGCGCCGTCGGTCAGCACGAGGTTGCGGTTCGCCTCGTACGAGTCGGTGCCCACGGCATCCGGGCCGATCAGCACATCGCCGATCCAGACGCTGCGTGCGCCGGCTCCCTGGAGGGCGCCCTTGTAGAGCACGTCACCGCGCGTCTCGGCGCCCTTGTGGTGCAGGTACACCTGGCTCTCGAGGTGCTGCGACGCGTCGGAGAAGCTCAGGCCGTACAGCTCGCCCTGCGAGCCGGTGCCTGCCAGCTCGACGCTGGGATTGATGCGCACGACGCCGCCGCCGAAGCTGACGACGATGTGGCGAAGGGTCGCGTCGCGGTCGACGCGGGCCTGGTGGGATGCCGCGTGCAGCGCGTCATCCGCCCACTGCTGCACCGTGATGACGGTGAGGTGCGCGCCGTCGCGGACGATGATCTCGACGTTGGCGGCGACCTGGGCCGATCCGCTGTGGCGCAGGAGCACGATCGCGTGCGAGTTCGGCTCGGCCTCGATCAGCACGTTGGCGTGCGTGAGCCCGCCGTTGCCGCGCACATCGAGGACGACCGGCTCGGAGAGCTCGGCGTCGGCCGGCACGCGCACGTGCAGCGCCTCGGCCGCGCGCTCCCAGGCGATGGCCGCGGTCAGGTCCTCCGGCACGAACACCTCGCCGCGGGGCGCGTCGCCGGCGCGCTTCGGCTCGGCGATGACGCCGTCGGGCGCCGTCACCGTCACCGTGACGGCGCCGTCGCTGCCGTCGATGTTCTCGAACAGCGGCGCGATGCGGTCGACCGGGGTGTGCTTCCAGTTGACCTCACGGCCGGTCGGCAGCTCGAAGTCCGCGGCGTGGTACGAGCGCGGGCGCTCCGAACGGGTCTGGATGGGCTTCCAGCCGCCGTCGGAGTGCGCCGTCGAACCCGGCACCGCAGCGGGTGCCTGTGTCGTGGTCGTCATCTAGCCGACACGCTCCTTCATCGTCAGATGAGGCCTCATCCCACACTGCCTTCCATGCCCATCTCGATGAGCTTGTTCAGTTCGAGCGCGTACTCCATCGGCAGCTCCCGGGCGATCGGCTCGATGAAGCCGCGCACGATCATGGCCATGGCCTCGTCCTCGGGCATGCCGCGGGACTGCAGGTAGAAGAGCTGCTCCTCGCTGACCTTCGAGACGGTGGCCTCGTGGCCGAGCTGCACGTCGTCGACGCGGATGTCGATCGCCGGGTAGGTGTCGGAGCGAGAGATCGTGTCCACCAGCAGAGCGTCGCAGCGCACGGTGTTCGCCGAGTGGTGCGCATTGGCATCCACCCTCACCTCACCGCGATAGCCCGCCCTGCCGCCGCCGCGCGCGATGGACTTCGAGACGATCGATGACTGCGTGTACGGAGCCATGTGGATCATCTTCGCGCCGGCGTCCTGGTGCTGGCCGGGGCCCGCGAAGGCCACCGAAAGGGTCTCCCCCTTGGCACGCTCGCCGACCAGGAAGATCGACGGGTACTTCATGGTGACCTTCGAGCCGATGTTGCCGTCGATCCACTCCATCGTCGCGCCCTCGTGCGCGATCGCGCGCTTGGTGACGAGGTTGTAGACGTTGTTCGACCAGTTCTGGA
>DASUQB010000144.1:0-4556 GCA_036280835.1 Microbacterium sp.
CGTGAGGGCGACGAGGCGCCGAGCCGAGAGGTCGAGGCCAAGCCAGGAGCCGCGCTCGAACGGCAGCGCGGTCAGGATCGCTTCGTCTGCCACTGCATGGTCGTTCCCGCGCACTGCCGCTTTCCATGCAATGCAGCAGCCGGGGTCGAGCCTCCAGCCTTCCGGGAGCAAAGGGTTTTCCGTGCGGTCAGGGCGCTGCCCCTTTGCATGGAAAGCGAGAGCGGCGTCATCCGCTCGTGCAGATCAGCGGTCGTGTCGCGCGACCCTCACAGCGGATGCCAGCAGCAGGACAACGAGTAGCGGCACGATGACGCCCTCGGGGACGACGCCCAGCAGCGGCCCGCCGACGATCGTGCCGGTGACTGACCCGGCCGCCACCGCGGTGACGAACCGGCGGTGCTGGCGGAGGACGACGAAGCTGCCGTCGCGGCTGTAGCGGGCGAACGCGACGACGTCGCCGACGCGCTCGCGTTCGCCCGGCGAAAGCGGCCTCCCACGCCTCGCGGGCTCGGACAGGCGTCTCGGCTCACTCGACCACTGGTACACAACCAACGCACGATGGATGCGATCGGGTCCACGCTCGGGGGCCGGGGTACGTCGCCGCACAAGCGGCTCCGTGCCAGCAGCGAACGGGGCGAACGAGTTGTCCGACACCGAGTACCGACGCCGGCTGACCGGCGTCAGAGGGTTGAGATATGGAGCGGCAGGAAGACGAACGGCAGGACGTCGAGCGGATCATGCGTCGAGCGGCTGAGCTGGGGCACGACCCGCAGCGAGTGGCGCGGGCGCTCCGGCACCGTTCGCTCCCGCCCGCGGAGCCCCAGCCGACCATGCGACTCGAACGCCGTTCGTCGGTCGGGGCGCGTGCGATCCGTCGCGTCACCCGCCGCCCGTTGCGGGGGTAGCGCCGTCCGCCCGTCTCCGCCGCCGGGGTGCGGGCGGGCGTGGCGGGTTCATGGTGGTTGTCGTCAACCGGGTGCCGGCACCGGGGCCGCGATCGTGCTCGTCGGTGTCCGGGTCGCGGCGAGGATCGTCTGGACGGTCTCATCGGCTGCGTCCCAGTGAGGGAAGTGGCCTGAGCGTTCGAACCAGACGAGCTCGGCGTCGGGGAACAGTCGCGCTGCGCGTGGTGCCTGGCGTGGCAGCGTCACGAGGTCGCGCCGGCCCCAACCAATCACGATCGGTCCGCGCGCGGTGCCGGCGGGCATGCCGCCTTGAAGTGGACCGTGCGCGAGCTCGTGCAGCGCGCCGTCGAACGATGGCGAGGCGAGGAAGCGACGCAGCTCGCGCAACGCGACGTCGCCGTCGAGGCGCCACGGCGCGGCAGTGAACTGGCTCAGCAGGAGCGTCCGGGTCACCGGGTTGCCGGTGAGCAGGGGCAGCAGCGGGCTCAGCGCTCGGACGAGGCGGACGGAGACCTTGATCGAGAGGCCGAAGACCCGCTGCTCGCGCGACGTCCAGAAGCCGCCCGGATCGAGGGCGACCGTCGCGCCGACCAGGCCGCGGCGGGCCAGCTCGAGGGCGAGCCGCGCCCCCATCGAGCTGCCGACGACATCGACGCCGTCGAGGCCCTGCTCGTCCAGGAAACCCTCGAGCACATCGGCCATCGCCGCGATCGACGGCGAGCCCGGCAGCGGCGGCGTCGCGCCGAACCCGGGCAGGTCAACCGCGATTACCTCGCGCTCGCCGGCGAGCTTCGAGGTGATCGTCTCCCACGAGCCGTGGCTCCCACCGAGCCCGTGGACCAGCAGAAGCGGGCGGCCCTTCCCCTGACGCACGTGATGCATGTGCCTGACTGCCGGCTGTTCGCTCATCCACGCGGAGTACCCCGTTGCCCGACACATGGACGGGCGTGCGCAACGCCGCGGCTACCACGGGGCACGAACACTCGAGCGGACGCTTCCGCCTCCCCCCGCCTGCCGCTCGGGATCACATCCCGCGCGCGTCCGTGCCCTCTTCGCCGAGCCACGGCTGCATCCGCGTCACGAACCGCGTGATCAGGAAACTCGCCCGCACGGTTCCCCTGGGCACGCCCCTTGCGATTCGGCTGACTGCGCGGTCTCGCACGAGTCGTCGACGCCGTCGGTGTACATGATGAGCTGATCGTTCTCGCGCAACCCGTGTGTGATCCATGTCGCGGACTGCCGCGTGACCCTAGGCATGTCCAAGGAAGCCAACATCGCCGCCCAGGAGCACCTGGCCGAGAACCTCAACGTCGGAGACGTCGCCGTCGCCGTCGAGTCCTTCGCTGAGAACGCCGTCGACCACGACCCGGCGCCCGACCAGTCACCCGGGCGCGAGGGCTTCCGCGAGTTCTGGCAGACGATGCTCACCGCGTTCCCCGATGCGCACATCGAGCCGGCCCATCTGGCCGCCGACGACGAGCACGTCACGGTCGCCTACACGCTGACCGGCACGCACCGGGGCGAGTTCCAGGACATCGCTCCCACCGGCCGGTCGATCGAGGTGAACGGTGTGCAGCTCGCCCGGTTCGAGGACGGCAAGATCGTCGAGCGGTGGGGCTCCAGCGACGAGCTCGGAATCCTCAAGCAGCTCGGGGCGACCTGAACCCGTGCGCGCGACCTGCCTCGTTTGCACACTCAAGCGCTCTCCCGAGGAGTCGAACTCCGAGTCGCTCGCGCAGGTCGTCCTCGGAGCCCTCCGCGAGCAGGGCGTCGAGACCGACGTGATCCGCCTGGCCGACCATCGGATCGACTTCGGCGTGGTGTCGGAGGCGATCTCCGAGGGCGACGAGTGGCCCGCCATCCGCGAGCGCATCCTGGCCGCGGACATCCTCGTGATGGCGATCCCGACGTGGCTGGGGCAGCCGTCGAGCGTCTCGAAGGTCGCGCTCGAGCGCATGGACGCGTTCCTCTCCGAGACCCGCGAAGACGGCAAGACACCGGTCGCGTACAACCGGGTGGCCGGCGTCGTCTGCGTCGGCAACGAGGACGGTGCCCACCACGTCATCGGCGAGACGAACATCGCGCTCAACGACATCGGCTACTCGACGCCCGGCCAGAACTGGACCTACTGGAACAAGGGACCGGGGCCCGGCGAGGAGGAGTGGCTGAGCACCGACGAGCGTGACTGGTCGATCTCCACCGGCCGGACGTGCGCGTCCAACCTCCTCGCGCTCGCACGCGCCCTTCAGACATCTCCCATTCCTCCGCCTCCCGGGAGCTAAGCGCGCTGTCGTACACCTAGCGACTCACCGACCACCCCACGAGGAGGACTCGGCGCGCGAGCGCTGGTGGCCGGCGGCCCCGCCGTTGGGTCTTGTCGGTGCAGGTTGGTAGGCCACATGCAGTGAGGCTATGCGCCACTTCTCCGTGCGGCGGGCCACCCGGCGGGTAGTTGACCGTCGTTCAGTTCAGCCGGCGAGGCTCTCCCTGCTCTCGCTCGTCGGCGCTCCCGTTGCAGAGCCGGGTTTGAGGCGTGTCGTGCCCCGCTCTGCCGACGGACCGGAAGGCGACGAACTGACCGAGGCGATCTCGGCGGCGATGGTCGAGCTGTACGCGCTTCACTACGGCCACGCGCGCACGACCGGCACGACCTACATCAACGACAACATCGTCGTCTGCGTGCTCGAGGACATCCTCAGCACGGATGAGTCCTCGCTCATCGCCTCCGGCTCGAGCGGCAAGGTCATCGACGGACGCGTCGCCTTCCAGAACGGGATGGAGGACGAGTTCACCTCGGAGATCGAACGGCTGACGGGTCGTAGGGTCACCGCCTTCCTGAGCGCCAACCAGACCGACCCGGGCGTGGCGTGCGAGCTGTTCTTCCTCGAGGCCCCGCCGGCTCGCTCTCCGGAGAAGGCCGTGGCGTGAGAGACGGGCACTCCTCCGAAGCCGACGAAGCCGACGCGGCACTCATGGTGCGCGTTCAGGACGACGTGCCCGAAGCCTTCGGCGCGCTGTACGACCGCTTCGGAGCTCGCGCGTTGCGCCTGGCCAGCGCGACCACGCGCGATACCGCGCGAGCCGAGGACATCGTCCAGGACGCTTTCCTCTCCGTGTGGCGCAGCCGCGCCGGGTACCGGCCTGACTACGGCAGCGTCGGAGGATGGATCATGGGCGTCGTTCGCAACCGGGCGATCGACGCGCACCGCAGACACTCCCGGCACGACACGCGGCGCGCAGACGAGCAATACGCCGACGCCCAAGCCGCCCGCGGCAGCCTCGACGAATCAGTCGGCGAACGCGACGACGCGGCGCGCCTTCGCGCCGCGCTCGCCCGACTGCCCGACGCCCAGCGCGACGTCATCACGCTCGCGTACTTCGGCGAGCTGAGCGCCACCGAGATCGCCAGCGAGCTGTCGCTGCCGCTCGGCACGGTCAAGGGCCGGATGCGCTTGGGG
This sequence comes from Microbacterium sp., assembly GCA_036280835.1. Classification (GTDB taxonomy): domain Bacteria; phylum Actinomycetota; class Actinomycetes; order Actinomycetales; family Microbacteriaceae; genus Microbacterium. Next base: position 4,364 of record DASUQB010000144.1, read on the forward strand.
CTCGACAAGCTGCGCACCGCACACACCGTGGGCGACCACACTCCGGACCACCCACCGCCGCACTAGCGCCGCGCCGGTGCGCTTCTGCTTTGGAAGGACGACGACCTGCGCTGCCAGACCGACCGAGGACGAATGGCGGCCGACTACACGCACAGCCGCGAAGCCCCATCTAGGGTGGGCACATGGAAGAGCC
>DASUQB010000145.1:0-6530 GCA_036280835.1 Microbacterium sp.
GCTGAGCGGAATCGAGCGCGATGCCGACGACGCGAACCTGGATCATGACGACTCCTGCGGAAGAGTGTGTGCCCGGGCCGCGCGTATTGCGCCCGGGCGGCGCACGTTACGCCCCCATCCGGCCCCTGGCAAGGGGCTCGCCGTCGGTCAGAAGTCCCAGTCGTCGTCTTCGGTCGCGACGGCCTTCCCGATCACGTACGACGAGCCGGAACCCGAGAAGAAGTCGTGGTTCTCGTCGGCGTTCGGCGAGAGCGCCGAGAGGATCGCGGGGTTCACGTTCGTGACGGACGACGGGAACATCGCCTCGTAGCCGAGGTTCATCAGCGCCTTGTTCGCGTTGTAGTGCAGGAACTTCTTGACGTCCTCGGTGAGGCCGACGCCGTCGTAGAGGTCCTGCGTGTACTGGATCTCGTTGTCGTAGAGCTCGTACAGCAGCGAGAACGTGTAGTCCTTGATCTCTTCGCGCTCGCGCTCGCCGACCTTTTCGAGGCCCTTCTGGAACTTGTAGCCGATGTAGTACCCGTGCACGGCCTCGTCGCGGATGATGAGGCGGATCAGGTCGGCCGTGTTCGTGAGCTTCGCGCGCGAGGACCAGTGCATCGGCAGGTAGAAGCCGGAGTAGAACAGGAAGCTCTCGAGCAGGGTCGAGGCGACCTTGCGCTTGAGCGGGCTGTCGCCCTGGTAGTACTCCATGACGATCGCGGCCTTCTTCTGAAGGTTCGGGTTCTCGACCGACCACCGGAAGGCCTCGTCGATCTCCTTCGTCGACGCGAGCGTCGAGAAGATCGAGGAGTAGCTCTTGGCGTGCACCGACTCCATGAACGCGATGTTCGTGTACACCGCCTCCTCGTGAGGGGTGATCGCGTCGGGGATGAGTGACACGGCGCCCACCGTCGCCTGCACCGTGTCGAGCAGTGTCAGGCCGGTGAACACGCGCATGGTGAGCAGCTGCTCGTCGGGGGTCAGCGTGTTCCACGACTGGATGTCGTTGGACAGCGGGATCTTCTCCGGCAGCCAGAAGTTGTTGACGAGGCGGTTCCACACCTCGACGTCTTTGTCGTCCTGGATGCGGTTCCAGTTGATCGCCTCGACGTGCGAGAGCAGCTTGAGCTTTTCGGGAGTCATGATTTCTTCGTCTCGTTCGTTTTCGGTCCCTGAGCCTGTCGAAGGGTCAGAGCATGCAGGAGACGCACTCGGACATGTCGGTGCCCTCGAGGGCCATCTGCCGCAGGCGGATGTAGTAGATCGTCTTGATGCCCTTCTTCCAGGCATAGATCTGCGCGCGGTTGATGTCGCGGGTGGTCGCCGTGTCCTTGAAGAACAGCGTCAGCGAGAGGCCCTGGTCGACGTGCTGCGTCGCCGCGGCGTAGGTGTCGATGACCTTCTCGTACCCGATCTCGTAGGCGTCCTGGTAGTACTCCAGGTTGTCGTTCGTCATGAACGCCGCCGGGTAGTAGACGCGACCGAGCTTGCCTTCCTTGCGGATCTCGATCTTCGACGCGATCGGGTGGATCGAGGACGTCGAGTTGTTGATGTACGAGATGGATCCGGTCGGCGGCACGGCCTGCAGGTTCTGGTTGTAGATGCCGTGCTGCTGGATCGACGCCTTCAGCGCCACCCAGTCGTCCTGCGTCGGGATGTGCTGGCCGGCGAACAGCTCCTTGACCTTGGGGGTCTCCGGCTCCCACGCGCGGTCGATGTACTTGTCGAAGAAGGTGCCGCTCGCGTAGGTCGAGTCCTCGAACCCGTCGAACGCGGTGCCGCGCTCGATCGCGAGGTTGTTCGACGCGCGCAGCGCGTGGAAGAGCACCGTGTAGAAGTAGATGTTCGTGAAGTCGATGCCCTCTTCGGAGCCGTAGTGCACGTGCTCCCGTGCCAGGTAGCCGTGCAGGTTCATCTGGCCGAGCCCGATCGCGTGCGAGCGGTCGTTGCCGTCCTCGATCGAGCGGACGGAGCGGATGTGGCTCTGCTCGCTGACGGCGCTCAGGGCGCGGATGGCCGTCTCGACCGTCTTGCCGAGGTCACCGGCATCCATCGACAGCGCGATGTTCATCGAGCCGAGGTTGCACGAGATGTCCTTGCCGATCTCCTTGTACGAGAGGTCCTCGTTGTAGGTGGTCGGCGTGTTCACCTGCAGGATCTCGCTGCAGAGGTTGGACATGTTGATGCGGCCCTTGATGGGGTTCGCCTTATTGACGGTGTCCTCGAACATCACGTACGGGTAGCCGGACTCGAACTGGATCTCGGCGATGGTCTGGAAGAACTCGCGCGCGTTGATCTTCGTCTTCTTGATGCGCGGGTCATCCACCATCTCGCGGTACTTCTCGGTCACGGAGATGTCGCCGAACGCCTTGCCGTAGACCTTCTCCACGTCGTACGGGGAGAAGAGGTACATGTCCTCGTCGTTGCGGGCGAGCTCGAAGGTGATGTCCGGGATGACGACACCGAGCGAGAGGGTCTTGATGCGGATCTTCTCGTCGGCGTTCTCGCGCTTGGTGTCGAGGAACCGCATGATGTCCGGGTGGTGCGCCGAGAGGTAGACGGCACCGGCGCCCTGGCGGGCACCCAGCTGGTTGGCGTAGCTGAAGGAGTCTTCGAGCAGCTTCATCACGGGGATGATGCCGGAGGACTGGTTCTCGATCTGCTTGATCGGCGCGCCGGCCTCGCGGATGTTGGAGAGGAGCAGGGCGACGCCGCCGCCGCGCTTGCTCAGCTGCAGGGCCGAGTTGATGCCGCGGGCGATCGACTCCATGTTGTCTTCGATGCGCAGCAGGAAGCACGAGACGAGCTCACCGCGCTGCGCCTTGCCGGTGTTCAGGAACGTCGGCGTAGCGGGCTGGAAGCGGCCGGAGATGATCTCCTCCACCAGCTCGGTCGCGAGCTTCTGGTCGCCGTCGGCAAGGCCGAGCGCGGTCATCACGACGCGGTCCTCGAAGCGCTCGAGGTAGCGCTTGCCGTCGAACGTCTTGAGCGTGTAGCTGGTGTAGTACTTGAACGCCCCGAGGAACGTCTCGAAGCGGAACTTCTTGGAGTACGCCAGGTCGTTGAGCTTCTGGATGAACTCGAAGGGGTACTTCTCGAGCACCGCGCCCTCGTAGTACTGCTTCTCGACCAGGTAGTCCAGTCGCTCCTTCAGGGAGTGGAAGAAGACCGTGTTCTGGTTGACGTGCTGCAGGAAGTACTCCCGGGCGGCACGCTTGTCGGCGTCGAACTGGATCTTGCCGTCCGGGCCGTAGAGGTTGAGCATCGCATTCAGGGAGTGGTAGTCCAGTCCCGTGTATGCGTCGACCTTCTCGTTCACTGTCGCTTCCACATTCGTTCCAATCCGTCGCTCACGCGATCCACGTCTTCCGGCGTGCCGAAGACTTCGAGCCGGTACAAGTGCGGCACGTGGCACTTGCGGCTGATGATGTCGCCGGCGAGACAGAACGACTCGCCGAAGTTGGTGTTTCCTGCGGAGATGACCCCCCGCAGGTTGTTCCGGTTTCGCTCGTCGTTGAGGAACCGGATGACTTGCCTGGGCACCGCTCCGCGCTCGACTCCGCGGCCCTCTCCTCCGCCGTAGGTCGGTGTGATGAGCACGTACGGTGCATCGATCACGGGGACCGGTTCGGATGAGTGGAGGGGGATGCGGATCGCAGGCGATCCCAGGGCGCCGGCCTGTTCGAGCTTGGCGACGAATCGGGCCGTGTTGCCGGAGATGCTGGAGAAGTAGACGACCAGCGGGGCCGAAGCGTCGGCGGACCCCGCGTCGCTGTCGCGCAGCGGCACGTGAGGTGCTGTGGCCGCGGCGCTCACGGACTAGGCCAGGCGGGCGGCGAGCTCGTCGATCTTGTCGGGACGGAAGCCCGACCAGTGGTCTTCATCCGCGATGACGACGGGCGCCTGCAGGTAGCCGAGGGCCTTGACCTGCTCGAGGGCCGCGGGGTCCTGCGAGAGGTCGAGGACCTCGTATTCGATGCCCTTCGAATCAAGCGCGCGGTAGGTCGCCGTGCACTGAACGCAGGAGGGCTTGGTGTAGACGGTGATCGACATGTGTGACCCGTTCTCCCTCTAAATCTGTTGGTGTGTCCGGCAATGCCCCGCCGGGAGTCCAATACTACATATGGGTACGGACATTAGGTAGCACCACAAGGGCTAGTAGTTACATCCGTGTAGTTTTCCACCGTTCTCCCTTAATACAACACAGGTTGTCCACCGTTTCATCCACAGGGCGGGTACCGATTCCGAACCTGGAAATTGCCTGAATCACGGCGGTTTCGGGCGGCGCGGCCACGCCCTCTCCACAGGCGAGACGCTACGGGCTGCCTCCGACATCGGATGTCCTGTGGACAAACGGCTCCGGCGTGTCGCGCCCTAGGCTTAGGTTCCGTGGGCGCCTACCGGGATCTGTTGCGAACCCCCGGTGTCGGACGCATCATCGCGGCCCAGCTGACCGCCCGCTTCCCCAACGGGATGACCTCGCTCGCCATCCTGCTGCACATCGAGCAGGTGACCGGCTCGTACGGCGCCGCAGGCCTCGTGCTCGCCGCGACGTCGGTCGGCCAGGCCATCGCCGGCCCCGTCACGAGCCGCTGGATGGGCATCTGGGGCATGCGCAGGGTGCTCACGGCGACCCTGGCGGTCTGCGCCCTCGCGATCACGGGCCTCGCCCTGATCGAGATGCCGCTCCCGGGGTACATGGCGCTCGGCGTCGTGGCGGGCCTCGCGACGCCGCCGATCCAGTCAGCGGCCCGCACGATCTACCCGAAGCTGGTCAATTCCCGCCAGCTCACTCCCCTGTTCTCGCTCGATGCCTCCCTGCAGGAGATCATCTGGATCGTGGCGCCCGTGGTCATCACATTCGTCGCGACCCAGGTCGGCACCGTGCAGGCGCTGCTGCTCATCGTCGTCATCCTGATCGGCGGCGGGGCGTGGTTCATCCTCTCGCCCGAGGTGGGACGCGTGCGCATCCCCCGCAGCCGCCGCGGCCTCGGCAAGGTCCTGATGAAGCCGCCGATCCTGCTCGCCACGGTCGTCGGCTTCCTGCTGATCGGCGCGTGCGCCGCCGTGGAGGCCGGAGTCGTCGCGACCTTCGGGCACAGCGGGCTCGAGGCAGGCATCGTGCTCGCCGTCTTCTCCATCGGCAGCCTCGCGGGAGGACTGGCGTTCGGCCACATCCCCATCGGCCGGTGGGCGATGGCCCGCCGTATGGCGATCCTCTCGGTGGGCCTCTCGCTGACGGTCTTCTCCCTCAACATCTGGTGGCTCAGCGGGACGCTGTTCCTCGCCGGCATCGGCATCGCGCCGGCCCTCGCCGTTCTCTTCGCGATGACGAGCGCGAGCGTCAAATTCAGCGAGACCGCCGAGGCATACGGCTGGATCGGCACCGGCCAGCTGATCGGCGCCGCCGCGGGCTCGGCGGTCGCCGGTTTCCTCATCGACGGAACCGGCCCGCAGGGCGCCTACTGGGCGGCCGCGTCGTTCGCCGTCGTCGGGCTCCTCGTCGCCCTCGTCTTCGTGCGGGCCTTCCCGGACCTCCGGCATCGCGACCCGAGCCCGATCCCCGACACGGAGCCCCTCACCCTTCCGACGTCGTAGAGCTCCGGTATCCGGCGATGCCCGCTTCTAGACTGACGGCATGAGCGCACCCCTGACCCTGCCCCGCCTGGCGTGGGGCCATGCCACGGCCTCGCGCCGCGCGCTCCTCGTGCACGGGCTCGGTTCCTCGGGAGCGCTGATGTGGCGGCTCGGAATCGGGCTGGCCGATGCCGGCTGGTACGCGCAGGCCGTCGATCTGCGGGGCCACGGAAGCGCGCCGAGGGCCCTGGACTACCGGGTCGCCGCCTATGCGGCCGACCTCGCGGGCACGCATCCGGATGCCGGTGGCGCGTGGGATGCGGTGATCGGCCACTCGCTCGGGGGCGCGGCATCCGTCGTCGCAAGCGCGACCCGGCCCGAGTGGACGCGTCGTCTGGTGCTGATCGATCCGGGGATCGTCGTGATGCAGCGCGACGCGGACATCGTGCGCTCGAGCCAGGAGCGCGCCTTCGCCGACAACCGCATCGCCGTCGTGCGCGACGAGCACCCGCACTGGCATCCCCACGACCTCGAGCTCAAGGTCGAAGCCGTAACGCGGGCCAGCCGGTGGGCGGTCGAGCAGACGAGCGCGCAGAACCGTCCGTGGGACGTGCGCGATTCCGCCGCCCGCCTCGCCGTGCCGACGCACGTGCTCGGCGCGGATCCGAAGGTCTACAGCCTCTTCACCGGCGCGATCGCCGAAGGAGTGCTGGCGGCGAACCCGCTGATCACCATGTCGATCGTGCCGGGCGCGGGGCACTCTCCGCACCGCGACAAGCCCGAGGCCACGCTCGCGCTGCTGATCGAGGCGCTGCGGGACTGAGCCGCCCCTCAGGTCACCGGGATCTTCGTGCCCTCGTCGACCTCCAGCACGACGGTCACGAAGCTCGGCAGGTTGAGCCGCTCGCGGAGCTCATCGACGGGGGGCACCGCCCCGTCCGGCGCCGTGACGTCGATGACGGCGGTCAGCC